>MEQT01000261.1:561-7285 GCA_001770325.1 Betaproteobacteria bacterium RIFCSPLOWO2_02_64_14 | reverse complement strand
TTTCGACGGCGGCGATCTGCGGAAAACGGCCGCGCACGAGTTTTTCCACGACGTGCTTGAGATCGAGCGCCGAACGCGGGCAGCCCGCGCAGTTGCCCTTGAGCCGCACGCGCAGCACGTTGCCTTCCAGGGCGACGAATTCGAGGTCGCCTCCATCCCGTAACAGAATGGAGCGCGCTTCGTTCAGTACCTCGGTGATTTCCTGCTCGGTGGGCTGCGGCGCATTCGGATCGAGCGGGCGCTGTGCCGCAAGGCGCTCTTTCAACTGGTGCTGTTCGCGTGAGATCCTGAGCGCGCGCACCGGATCCTGCTCGTAGAGCGCGTCAAGTTCGTCCTCGGTGTAGAACGGAGGATTGATTGGAGTACGGTCTTGCATACCGTGTTGGGCATCACTGCGTTCAGCCCAACCTACCTTCGCTGAATCCTGAATCCTCAATCCTCGATCCTCAATCCTGTCCTTAGCCCACCCAACGGCGCGCGTTGCGGAACATGCGCATCCACGGCCCGTCTTCGCCCCAGCCGTCAGGGTGCCATGAATTCTGCACCGTGCGGAATACCCGTTCCGGATGCGGCATCAGGACGGTGAAGCGCCCGTCCGGCGTGGTGAGCCCGGTGATGCCCCGTGGCGAGCCATTGGGATTCGCCGGATAGCTCTCGGTCACGCGCCCGTGGTTGTCGACGAAGCGCAGGGCCACCAGCGGGCGCGCTGCTTCAAGCTCACCCGCGCCCGCGAACTCGGCGTAGCCTTCGCCGTGGGCGACCGCCACCGGGATGCGGCTCCCTGCCATACCGTCGAAGAAGAGCGACGGCGACGCCTGCACTTCCAGCAGCGCAAAACGCGCTTCGAACTGCTCGGAGCGATTCCTCACGAAATGGGGCCAATGCTCCGCGCCGGGTATGAGTTCGTGGAGATTACTCATCATCTGGCAGCCGTTGCATACGCCTAGTGCAAAAACATCCGAGCGTTGGAAAAAAGCCCCGAACTCGGCGCGCGCACGTTCGTTGAAGAGGATCGATTTTGCCCAGCCCTCCCCCGCGCCGAGCACGTCGCCGTACGAAAAACCGCCGCACGCCGCGAAACCCTTGAATTCCGCCAGGCTCACGGCGCCCCCGATGATATCGCTCATGTGCACGTCCACCGCCTCGAAGCCCGCGCGGTCGAATGCCGCGGCCATCTCAACCTGGCCATTCACGCCCTGCTCGCGCAGTATCGCGATCCGCGGGCGCGCGCCGCTGCCAACGAACGGCGCGGCAATGTCATCAGCGGGATCGAACGTGAGCTTCACGTGCAGGCCCGGATCACCCGGGTCGAGCAGCCGGTTGTATTCCTGCTGCGCGCATTCCGGGTTGTCGCGCAGCATCTGCATGTGCCAGGTGGTTTCAGACCATGCGCGCTGCAGATTCACGCGCGAGTCGCTGAATATCTCGTGGCCGCCGGCTGCGATCCGCAGCATGTCGCCCGCGGTGGCTTCCCCGATGACATGGCAGATGCCGCCGCCAAGGCCCGCGGCGGCCAGAGCCGTCACGACGCCCGGCGTGTCGGTGCGCCGCGCCTGGATCACGGCGCCCAGCTCCTCGTTGAAGAGCGCCGCATGCGTGCCATTGGCCGTGAGCGCCGTGACGTCGAGCATGGCGCCGCAGCGCGCGGCAAACATCATTTCGCATACCGTCACGAACAGTCCTCCGTCCGAGCGGTCGTGATACGCGAGCAGGCTGCCCTCGTGATTGAGCGCCTGCATGGCCTCGAAGAATCGCGTCAGCACATCGGGCTGATCGAGATCCGGTGACGCGTTGCCGAGCCCGCCGTACACTTGCGCGAGCGCCGAGCCGCCGAGCCGGCATTGGTTCGCGCCGAGATCGATCAGGATGAGGTCAGTTTCGCCGCAGTCGGTCTTCAGTTGCGGGGTCAGCGTGCGGCGCGCGTCGGTGACCGGCGCAAACGCAGACACGATGAGCGAAAGCGGCGCGGTCACGTCCTTGCGCGCGCCGGCATCGGTCCACGTGGTTTTCATGGACAACGAGTCCTTGCCCACGGGTATGCTGATGCCAAGCCGCGGACACAGTTCCAGCGCCACCGCCCGCACCGTGTCGTAAAGCGCCGCGTCTTCACCCGGATGGCCGGCCGCCGCCATCCAGTTCGCCGACAGCTTCACGTCGCCAAGGCCCCGTATCGGCGCCGCCGCGATATTGGTGATGGCTTCGCCAACCGCCATGCGCCCCGAGGCCGGCGCATCGATCAGCGCGAGCGGCGTGCGCTCGCCCATTGCAAACGCTTCGCCCAGGTGTGTCGTGTAGCCCATCAGCGTGACCGCGACATCCGCGACCGGCACCTGCCACGGACCCACCATCTGATCTCGCGCCGTCAGACCGCCCACCGTGCGGTCGCCGATCGCGATGAGAAAAGTCTTGTCGGCCACCGCCGGGAGCCGCAGCACCCGGTACGCGGCGTCCCGGAGGTCAACCTCGCGCAGGTCGAAGGGGGGCAGTTCGCGCCGTTCATGCGCGACGTCGCGCGTCATCCGCGGCGGCTTGCCGAGCAATACGGACAGCTCCATGTCGACGGGCGTGTTGCCGAACGCCCGATCGTTCACGGTAAGGCGTCCATCCGCGGTTGCCTCGCCGACCACGGCGAACGGGCAGCGCTCCCGCGCGCAGATCGCCGAAAATTCCGCCAGATTCTCCGGCGCAACGGCAAGCACGTAGCGCTCCTGCGCCTCGTTGCACCAGATCTGCACCGGTGACATGCCGGGCTCTTCGCTCGGGATGCGGCGCAAATCAAATCGTCCACCCAGACCCGCTGCGTGCACGAGTTCCGGCAGCGCGTTTGACAGCCCGCCGGCGCCGACATCGTGAATCGACAGGATCGGATTCGCGGCGCCGCGCGCCCAGCAGCGATCGAGCACTTCCTGCGCGCGGCGCTGAATCTCTGCGTTCCCGCGCTGCACTGAATCGAAATCGAGATCCTCCTGGTTACTGCCGGTTTCCATGCTCGACGCCGCGCCGCCGCCGAGCCCGATCAGCATTCCCGGACCGCCGAGTTGAATCAGCAATGTACCGGGAACAAGCGGTTGCTTGAACGCATGGCCGGCCGCGATGTTGCCGATGCCGCCCGCGATCATGATCGGCTTGTGGTAACCGCGCATCTCGCCCGCCACCTGCTGCTCGAAGGTCCGGAAGTAGCCGGCGAGATTGGGGCGTCCGAACTCGTTGTTGAAGGACGCGCCTCCGATCGGCCCTTCGATCATGATGTCGAGCGCCGAGGCGATGCGGCGCGGCCGGCCGTAGGTCTCTGGATTGAGGATTGAGGATCGAGGATTGAGACGCCCCCCCCCTCTCGCCTCATCGTCGCCCTGGCATTGTTCCCAGGGTTGGATGAATCCGGGAATGCAGAGGTTGGAGACGCTAAACCCTGTGAGCCCCGCCTTGGGTTTGGCGCCGCGCCCGGTGGCGCCCTCGTCGCGGATTTCTCCGCCGGCGCCGGTGGCAGCGCCCGGAAAAGGCGAAATTGCCGTCGGGTGGTTGTGGGTTTCCACCTTCATCAGGATGTGCACGTCATCGTCGACCCGGCGGTACGCGCCATCCGGTCCCGGAAAGAAGCGGGCGATGCGCGCGCCCTGCATCACCGCGGCGTTGTCCGAATACGCCACGATCGTGCCCTGCGGATGGCGTTCGTGCGTCGTGCGGATCATCGCAAACAGGCTCTGCGCCTCCGGCTTGCCGTCGATGATCCAGTTCGCGTTGAAGATCTTGTGGCGGCAGTGCTCGGAATTCGCCTGCGCGAACATCATCAGCTCGACGTCGGTGGGATTGCGGCCGGCGCGCAGAAAGTGCTCCGCGAGGTACTCGATCTCGTCCCCGGACAGTGCGAGCCCCATCTCGCGATTGGCGCGTTCCAGCGCCTCGCGTCCGCCGGCGGCCAGATCGATCGTAACCAGGGGCGCCGGTTCGTGGTGGCGGAACAGGGCATCCGCGGCGTCGAACGACTCGAGCACGGTCTCGGTCATGCGGTCGTGGATGCGCGAAGCGAGCGCCGGACGGTCCATGCCGGCGCTGTGGCCTGTTCCGTGCCGCGCCCAATACGCCACGCCGCGCTCGATGCGTTCCACCATGTCAAGGCCGCAATGCCGCGCGATGTCGGTCGCCTTCGAAGACCAGGGAGAGATGGTGCCGAAACGCGGTACCACCAGCAGAAGATCGCCCTGCGCCTGCGCCGGGCTTGCGTGCGGACCGTAACGCAACAGGCGGTCCAGCCGCTCGCGCTCCGCGGCGGAAAGCGCGCGGCTCACCTGCACGAAATGCCAGAATTCCGTTTCGAGATCGATTCCGGCGAGGGCCGGGTCTTGGAGGAGCTTCCGGAGGCGAAACGGAGAGAGGGCAGTGCGCCCGCGCAGCCGGAAAATTTGCGACATGACCCGAAGCAGAACGCGCTAAAGCGTCATTTTACCCGAACCCGGAGGTCGACTTGCGGATCTTTCCGTTACACTAACGCCATGCCCTCGCATCCCGCACACGGCGCGCCCATCTTCCTCACGGAGGAAATCCGTCGCATCGAGGTCGCGGCGTTGTCCGTGCCGGACCCGCCGGCGCTCATGGAGCGTGCCGGGCTCGCTGCGGCGGAACTGGCGCGTGAACTGGCGGGCGGCACGGGAAAGCCGGTTCTGGTATTGGCGGGACCCGGCAACAACGGCGGCGACGCATTTGTCGTGGCGCGGCACCTGAAGAAGTGGTGGTTCAGGGTCGAGGTCGTGTTTGCGGGAGACCCCGCAAAGCTTTCGCCCGACGCCAGTGCCGCATTGAATGCCTGGCGCAACGCAGGTGGTGAGACGCGTGATGCGCCCGCGGCCGCCGCGGATTGGAGCCTCATCGTCGACGGCCTGTTCGGCATCGGACTGCAACGCGATGTCGCGGGCGGTCATGCAGAACTGGTCTCGTTCGCAAACGGGTCGGCTGCCCCCGTGCTTGCGATCGATGTGCCCAGCGGACTGGAATCGGACAGCGGACGGATACTCGGCTCGTGCGTACGGGCGGATCACACCATCACTTTCATCGGCCTCAAGCCCGGGTTGCTGACGCTTGACGGGCCCGATCATTGTGGCGAACTGCACCTCGACACGCTGGGACTCGATGCCGCCGCGCTGTCGCCACCCCATGGCGCGCTGATTGCAAAGGCAGTGCTCGGCGCGGTCTTGAAACCGCGCGCTCTCAATACTCACAAGGGCGACTACGGCAGCGTCGGCGTGATCGGCGGCGCGCAAGGCATGGTGGGCGCGGCACTGCTCGCCGGGCGGGCGGCGCTCATGCTCGGCGCCGGGCGCGTCTACGTCGGCCTGATCGCGCGGGATGCGCCGCGCGTCGACCTGATGCAGCCCGAGTTGATGCTGCGCAGCGCCGATGACGTGCTCAAACTCGGCCACCTCACGGCGCTCGCGGCCGGTCCCGGCATGGGACAATCCCCCGACGCCGCGCATTTCCTCAAATGGGCCATCGATACCGCGCTCCCCCTTGTCATCGATGCCGATGGCTTGAACATGATCGGCGTAAGCGGTGAACTGCATGACGCACTGAAGCTCCGAACCACGCCAACTCTGCTCACGCCTCACCCTGCCGAGGCGGCGCGCCTGCTGGGATCAACGACCGCCGGGATCCAGCACGACCGGATCGCGGCAGCCCGCATGCTCGCCGAACGTCTCAATGCCCACGTCGTCCTGAAAGGCGCGGGCAGTGTGTGCGCGTCGCCGGACGGTACGTGGGCGGTCAATACCTCGGGCAATCCCGGTATGGCGAGCGCCGGCATGGGCGACGTACTGACCGGGCAGATCGCGGCGCTGCTTGCCCATGGCAGCGATGCAAAGCAGGCATTGCATGCGGCGGTCTATCTTCACGGAGCGGCGGCGAACGCGCTCGTCGCCGGGGGCGCCGGCCCCATCGGCCTCACCGCGAGCGAGGTGATCCATGCGGCACGCGACATGGTCAACCGGAGGAATTTGGCGGAGTTGTGCCCGCCAAATTCCTTTGGCAAGACCCCGTCATAGACAACCGAAAACATGATGAAATCGATTTATCTGATGCGTGAAGCCCGTGTCTGTTGCCTATCCGATGCGGCGGTGTGTCAAGTTGCCGAAAGGACGACCCTTCACGCTCCTCGTTCTCTTTGCTGCTGCGTGCAGTTCCGTATAAGGATTTTGTCGGACTTGGCTCCGACAAAATCCTAGGGGAACCCGCATGGCGCTGATGCTCGGCGACCAGGCGTTGCGGGATGCGATCGGCATGGGCGAAGCGATCGACCTCCTCGAGCGGACGTTTACCCACGACGCGGCGGGCAAGACCTCGATCTCGCCCAAGTTCGTCAGCGATTTCGAAGGCGGGGCAATGCGTATCCTGTTTGCATCCGACGCAGGCTCCGGTTATTGCGCGATCAAGGCCTATCACAGCATCCTGGGCGTCGGCACACGCTACGTCGTCTCGCTCTATCGCATGAGTGATGGGGAGCTTCTCGCGGTGCTCGACGCGCAACGTATTACGGATCTCCGCACGGGTGCGGCAAGCGGCGTCATCGCGCGCAGGATTCCCCTGCCGGCGCCGGTTTCCGTCGGCATCATCGGCTCCGGCCACCAGGCATGCACGCAGCTCGAAAGCCTCGCCACGGTGTACCGCGTGACCTCGGCGGCAGTCTACAGCCCCACGCCCGCGCATCGTTCCGCCTACGCCCACGCGATGTCCGAAC
>MEQT01000261.1:0-540 GCA_001770325.1 Betaproteobacteria bacterium RIFCSPLOWO2_02_64_14 | reverse complement strand
CGCGGTGCGTGGCTCGACCGCTGCCGGCTGCTCTGTGCAGTCGGCAACACCCGGGCGCAATTCGCGGAAGTCGATGTTGAGTGCTTTCGCGACGCCGCGCTCACCGTCGTCGACACGCCGCACGCGTTCGAGGAAGCCGGCGAGTTGCGGCAGGCGATCGCCGGCGGCGCGCTCCCCGAGGCGCGGCGCGCGACTCTGTCCCGGATCGTGACCGGCGCAGTTAACGTGCCCCGCGAGGGCCGGATCGTTTTCAAATCGGTAGGCTCGGCGCTGCAGGACCTGGCGTTGGCCGCCCGCTACTATGAACTGCTCCGTGCACGCGAAGGACTGCCCTCCGCGCCCGACGTGGGAAGTCTCAAGCGGCCGGTGAGCGCGGGCGGTGCGTGACGATCATGGAGGTATGTCGAAAGCGGCACCACACCTTGCCACCAAAGGCGTCTCGCCCGCACAGGCTGCGTTCTGGGACTCGTGAAGTAACCACACCCGTGGCTGGGCCTGTCATTGCGAGCGCAGAGAAGCAATCCCGTGGCAAGCCACGAC
>MEQT01000260.1:10687-11151 GCA_001770325.1 Betaproteobacteria bacterium RIFCSPLOWO2_02_64_14 | reverse complement strand
GACGAAGTCGTGCCGGAAGCGACCCGCTTCCTCCCGCGCCAGGATGATGACCCGCCGTGCCCGTTCGGTGAATCGCTCAAACACTGGTTTTCCCCACCCCTTCCACAGACCGTACGGCGTGAAATTTTCTTTCGACGACGGCTAGTTAGTGGACCACGGGGCCAGTATAGCCCACGCCCCAGGGGCCCTGCTAGCCTTTTTCTTCCCGAGCGACTAACTCCGCGAAAGTCCGGCTGAATCCTCGCGATCCCGCCCCGGGCACCCCGTGACGGGTCCCGGACCCCTCAGTCCGGCCAGGCGGCGATCTGCCGCGCCCGCCCCTCGACCAGCCGGTAGCCGCGCTCGGCCTTGCGGGCGAGGTCCGGGTTGTGCGTCGCCACGAGGAAGGCGACGCCGCGCTCGGCCCCCAGACGCAGGAACAGGTCGTAGATGACCTCGCGCGTCTTCGGGTCGAGGTTGCCGGT
>MEQT01000260.1:5562-10639 GCA_001770325.1 Betaproteobacteria bacterium RIFCSPLOWO2_02_64_14 | reverse complement strand
GATCGCCACACGCTGCTGCTCGCCGCCCGAGAGTTGCGAGGGAAAGTGATCGAGCCGCTCGCCGAGGCCCACCCACTCGAGCGCCTCTTCCGGCGCCATCGGACGCGCGGCGATGTCCGTCACCAGCGTGACGTTCTCGCGGGCGGTGAGGCTGGGAATCAGGTTGTAGAACTGGAACACGAAGCCGACGTGCTCGCGCCGGTAGCGGGTCAGCTCGGTCTCGTCCGCGCCCGTGAGCCCGTGTTCGAGAAAGCGCACTTCGCCCGCGGTCGGCGTATCGAGGCCGCCGAGGATGTTCAGGAGCGTGCTTTTGCCGCTGCCCGATGGCCCAAGCAGCACGATGAACTCCCCCGGCATGACCTCCAGGTCGACCCCGCGCAGCGCGTGCACTTCGGCCTCGCCCATGCGGTAGATCTTGGTGAGGCCGCGTGCGACGAACACGGCGGAGGCGCGTTCCGGCCGGGGGAAGACAGTTTCGGTCATCGCGGCCGGGTCGCCGGTGCCCGGAGGGGCCGGAACACGCAATTTCCTAGGGTTCGTCCGAACGGTGTTCGAGCGCGATACCGACGAGCTCCAGCGCCACGCCCAGCACCAGCAGGGTGAGCCCGGCCCGCGAATCCGGGGCGAACCACATGAACAGCCCCCCGGCCACGACCAGAACTACCCCGATGGCGCGCCGCACAGGTCGATTTCTGATCATGTCTCTTCCTTCGCGAGTTCCGTTCGTCCGCTTTGTGATTTCAGGACATCTCGAAAATCTTCCCTCACCCTCGGTCCCTCTCCCGGGGGGAGAGGGATGTCCCCTTCTCGATCTCCTGAAAATCCTCCCTCACCCTTGGTCCCACTCCCGGGGAGAGAGGGATGTCCCCTTCTCGATCTCCTGAAAATCCTCCCTCACCCTTGATCCCGCTCCCGGAGGGAGAAGGACACCTCCCTTCTCCCTCCGGGAGAAGGGCTGGGGATGAGGGAAAAAACGCTCGAGGCCATCATTGAGACGTGCCTTGAGCGAGTACAGCGCAGCCAGCCGACAGGCGGCTTGACCTAGGTCAAGCCCGGTCGCGCCGCAAGGCACCATGATCATAACGTGTCCAGCACGGCGAATGAGGATTCGTACTCGTATTTCGAACACGACGCGGACGTGGGCGTAATCGGTCGCGGGGACACGTTGGAACGGGCATTCGAGGCGGCCGCCCGGGCGACATTCGCGATCATGACCGACATTGCGACGGTGCGGCAGGCGGAATCAGTGCCGGTCGAATTCGAGGAAACGGACCCGGAACTGGCACTGGTGCGATGGCTCAATTCTCTCCTGGGGTCGGCGCGCGAGCACGGCATGGTGTTCGGCCATTTCCGGATCGAGCGCGACGGCGGGCACTGGCGCGGCTCGGCGAGCGGTGAGAAGTGGCGCCCGGAACTCGAGCGCGGCGTGGAAGTGAAGGGCGCCACCCTGACGGCGCTCTCGGTGCGGCAGCTTGCCGGCGGCTGGGACGCGCGTTGCGTCGTCGATGTTTAGGAGCCGTTGAACGGGGGATGACTGTTTAGCGGGGCAATCAGAGGTGTCATTCCCGAGAAATCGGGAATCCATGCAATGCATCATCGTGCGTGATGCGCAGTGTGGGTCCCCGATACAGCCTGCCCTCGAGTGCCCTAATCGGGGGCGAGGACGACATTCACATGTTGCTCAAACGCAGGTGTGAAGGGTCTGGTGAACGATGGACCTTGACCGGCTGAAGCAGATCGAACCGTGGTGCTGGACGGTGCCTCGCGCGCCGGGAGAGGCGCGGGGCGACGTGCGCCTTTACGGGAGCCGTGAGTTGCTCGCCACCATGGACGACAAGGTGCTCGAACAGATCACCAACGTGGCGCGCCTGCCGGGACTGGTGGGCGCGGCGATGACCATGCCCGATGCGCATTGGGGCTACGGCTTTCCGATCGGCGGGGTGGCGGCGTTCGATCCCGATCAGGGCGGGATCATTTCCGCCGGCGGCGTCGGATTCGACATCTCGTGCGGCATCCGTTGCCTGCGCACCAATCTCGATGTCGCGGAACTCGCGCCGCATCTGCGCATGCTCGCTGACCGCCTGTTTCGCGACATCCCCGCCGGCGTGGGCGAAGAGGGCGAACTGAAGCTTGCGCCGGTCGAGCTCGACGCGGTGCTGGAAGGCGGGGCGCAATGGGCGGTGGAGCAGGGCTACGGCGAGGCCGGCGATCTCGATTTCGTGGAAGAGCGCGGCCGCGTCGCAGGCGCGGTGCCGGAGAACGTGTCGCCGCTCGCCAAGAAGCGGCAACGCGGCGAGATGGGCACGCTCGGGTCGGGCAATCATTACCTCGAAGTGCAGGTGGTCGACCGCATCTACGACGAGGCCGCGGCGCTCGCGTACGGGCTGCGTCCCGGACAGATCGTGGTGTCGATCCATTGCGGCTCGCGCGGTCTCGGCCACCAGATCGGCACCGATTACCTCGTGAGCCTGGCGAAGGCCGCCTCGCGCCTCGGCATCCGGCTCCCGGATCGCGAACTCGCGTGCGCGCCGATCAATACGCCGGAGGGGCAGCAGTACATCGGCGCCATGAACGCGGGGATCAACTGCGCGCTCGCCAATCGCCAGATCCTCGCGCACCTCACCCGCAAGACCTTCGCGCGGGAGTTTCCCCACGCGAAGCTCACGACGCTGTTCGATGTCTCGCACAATACCTGCAAGACGGAACGCCACGCGGTGGACGGCAGCAAGCGTCTCCTCTACGTGCACCGCAAGGGCGCCACGCGCGCATTCGGTCCCGGGCACCCTGACTTGCCGGAGCGTTACCGCGACGTCGGCCAGCCGGTCATCATCGGCGGCAGCATGGGCACCGGTTCCTACGTGCTGTGCGGCACGAGCGAGAGCGAACAGCGCGCATTCAGCTCGGCGAGCCACGGCGCGGGCCGCGCCATGAGCCGGCACCAGGCGCTCCGGCAGTGGCAGGGGCGCCAGCTCATCAACGAGCTGGCGGGGCAGGGCATCCTGATCCGCACCCGTTCCATGCGCGGCGCCGCCGAGGAGGCGCCAGGCGCCTACAAGGACGTCGACCTCGTCGCCGAAGCGACCGAAAAGGCCGGCCTCGCGCGGCGCGTGGCCTTCCTGCGGCCCAAGGCGTGCGTCAAGGGATGAGGCGGGCTTGATCAGGCTCAAACTGCCCCCATCGGTGATGAAGTAGGATACGCAGGCCCGACACAAAACGCGAAAGGAACGCCATGTACCGCAGAATCCTGGTCCCGATAGACGGTAGCCCCACCTCGATGCAGGGCCTGAAAGAGGCGATCCGCCTGGGGGCGGACCAGCGCGCCAGGCTGCACGTCCTTCACGTTGTGGACGAATTGATCGTGGTGCAGAGCCTCGACGCCTTTGCCATGTCGAACGCCGGGGACCTGATCGAAAGCCTGCGCGAGGCTGGCAGGAAGGCGCTGGCGGAGGCGACGGCGCTGACCCGCAGGCACCGCGTGAAGGCTGATATCCGTATGCTCGACAGCCATACGCTCCGCGTCTGCGATGTCATCGTCGACGAAGCGAAGAAATGGCGTGCGGATCTCATCGTGATGGGTACCCACGGCCGGCGCGGCATGACACGGATGCTGCTTGGCAGCGACGCCGAAGGCGTGCTGCGGAACACGCCCGTGCCGGTGCTGCTGGTGCGCGCTGTCGCTCAGGCCGGGGGCCGGCGCGCCCGGCGCCGGTAGACGGCCGCCTTGCGCAGTTCCTCGAGGCCGATCAGCACGAGCGCGCAGGGCACAAGCGCGAGCCAGATCTCCGCGGGCAGCGCCACCGTGCCGAACGCGAGCTGTCCCCAGGGCGTATAGACGATCGCGAGGATCAGCGCGATCTCGAATGCGATGCCCCACGCGATGAGGCGATTCGTGCCTGAATTCCCCGACCATGCCGGTTTCAGGGGATGCCGGCATTCGAGCACGTTGGCGATCTGCATGACCACGATCGCCGCGAGGCAGGCGGTGGTGGCGCGCAGGTACAAAGGATCGCTCGCCGCAAGCGCGGTCCCGTAACTCCATCCCTCTCCGTACAGCACCAGAAAGAATGCGCCGAGCGCCGCTGCGGCCTGGATCGGGCCCAGGAACAGGAACGCGCGCACCACCAGCCCCCAGTCAAGCAGTCGCTCGTTCGGCCGCCGCGGCGGCTGCAGCATGACCACGGGATCCGGCTTCTCCGCGCCGAGCGCGAGCGCGGGCAGCATGTCGGTGCCGAGATCGACCGCGAGTATCTGAATCACGGTCAGCGGCAGCGGAATCCTGAAGAGCACGAATGCGAGGTAAGGCACGATTTCCGGTACGTTGGAGGTGAGGATGTAGGTCATGAACTTGCGCACGTTGTCGAACACCGTGCGGCCTTCCTCGATCGCCGACACGATGCTCGCGAAGTTGTCGTCGAGGAGCACCACGTCGGCCGCCTCCCGCGCGACGTCGGTCCCCCTCATGCCCATCGCGATTCCGATGTCGGCCGCCTTCAGCGCCGGGGCGTCGTTGACGCCGTCCCCGGTCACGGCCACGACGTGACCTTTGCGCCTGAATGCATTGACGACGCGCAGCTTCTGCTCGGGTCCGACCCTCGCGAACAGCAGGTCGGGCGCATCGAGCACGAGCTGGAGCTGGGTGTCGGAAAGGTGACGCAGTTCATCGCCGGTGACGACGCGCGGTTCGGCGCCGGCGATCCCGATTTCACGAGCGATGGCGAGCGCGGTCGCGGGGTGATCGCCGGTGATCATGACGACGCGGATGCCGGCCGCATGGCAGCGCCGTATCGCATCCGGCACCTCGGCGCGCGGCGGGTCCTTGAGCCCGACGAGACCGCTCACCGCGAGGCTGGACTCCCAGCGCTCGCGCGGCGTATCAGCGGCAACCGGCCGGTGCGCGAAGGCGAGGACGCGCAGTCCGTCCGCCGCCATGCGCTGCTGCGCCTCGAACAATGCAGCCCGCCGGGCGTCGTCCAGGGGCGCCTCGCCGCCCGCGGTAATGATCGTCGTGCACAGCGGGAGCACCGCCTCCAGCGCGCCTTTGCAGTGGAGCACGCGCCCCTGCGGCCCCTGGTGCAGC
>MEQT01000260.1:2069-5551 GCA_001770325.1 Betaproteobacteria bacterium RIFCSPLOWO2_02_64_14 | reverse complement strand
TTTCCATCGGGTCGCCCGCCGGCTCGACCGCGCCGTTCACCGTCAGGAACTTGAGGGTATGGCAGTGCCGTGCGGTCTCGAGCAGGCAAGCCGTTGCGCTGCCGCGGGCTGCGCGCGCGCGGTGATCCACGTAGGCGCCATCCGCGAACACGCGCTCCACGCTCATCCTGTTTTCAGTGAGCGTGCCGGTCTTGTCGGCGCAGATGATGCTCGCGGCGCCCAGCGTTTCCACCGCGGGCAGGTGGCGCACCAGGGCGTTGCGCCGCGCCATGCGCTGGGCGGCGAATGCGAGCGAGAGCGTGAGCGTGGGCAACAGTCCCTCCGGCACCATCGCCACGATGATGCCGATCGCGAACACGAAGTTTTCCCAGAACGAGAGGCCAAGGGCGTGACCGACCAGGAAAAATGCGACCCCGAGTGCGGTAGCCAGCACGGCGATGACGCGCGACAGGCGCACGATCTCGAGCTGCAGCGGCGAAGGCTCATCGCCGGTCGCCTGCGTGAGCTGCGCGATGCGGCCGAACTGCGTGTCCATGCCCGTGGCGAAGACCAGCGCCCGCGCATCGCCCGCAATCACCGACGTTCCGGCGAGCAGGAGATTGCGCGCGTGTACCGGATCGTCTTCCTCAGGCGAAGGTCCGGCGTGCCGTGCCCGGGCGAGGGACTCGCCCGTGAGGGTGGCCGTGTTGACGCGCAGGCCGAAAGCCTCGATCACGCGGCAATCGGCGGGCACGTCGTCGCCGCCCTCGACGAGTATGACATCGCCCGGGACCAGTTCCGCGACCGGGAGCAACACGGCCTCGCCGGCGCGCACCGCCCGCGCCTGATGCGGCAGCAGACGCGCGAGTGCGGCGAGCACGCGTTCGGCCCGGAACTGCTGCCAGTACGAGAACACGCCGTTGACGATGATGACGCCCACGATCGCGCCCGCCAGCGTCGCCATGCTCTTGCCGGGATCGTTCGCCTCGGCCACCAGCGCGAGTGCCGCGGCAAGCCAGAGGACGAGCGCGAAGAAGTGGGTGAACTCGCGCAGCAGACGCACGATCGCAGGCGTCTTCCGCAAACCCTCGACCCGGTTGGGACCATACTCGGCGAGGCGGCGCCGGGCTTCGGCGTCGTCAAGACCCTGCGCGGAACTGCGCAAGCTCGCCAGCGCCTGATCGGTCGTAAAGTGATGAATCTTCATGCTGGCGCGGGCGCGTGGCCGGAACGGGACCACGCCGATGTCAATACTGGCGTGACAGGCGGGCGGGTGCCTTGATCTGCGTCAGTACCGGGTACCCGTCATGAAAATATGCTCGGATTCGAGGGCGCACCGTGATACCTGACATCATCCACAAGAAGCGTTCAGGCTGGACCACCGCGCCCAACATCGGCGATTACGAAAGCGCGCGCGCCGAATTCAGCTGGGCCGGCGCCAGGGCGGCACTCTCGGGATTGCCCGGCGGGCGCGGGATCAACATCGCGCACGAAGCGGTCGACCGCCATGCCGGGAGCGAGCGCGCCGGGCATCTCGCGCTGCGCTGGCTCGGGAAGGGCGGGGCGCGGCGCGATTTCACTTATTTGGAACTGCGCGATCTCACCAACCGCTTTGCCAACGTGCTGCAGGGTCTGGGGCTTGCGCCGGGCGCGCGGGTATTCGTGCTCGCCGGGCGCATTCCCGAACTCTACGTGACGGTGCTCGGCGCGCTGAAGCACCGCAGCGTATCGTGCGCGCTGTTCTCGGCATTCGGGCCCGAGCCGATCCATACGCGGCTCGAAATGGGCGGCGCGGACGTGCTGGTGACGACCACCACCCTCTACAAGAGAAAGGTGGCGGATATCAGGGCGCGCCTGCCGCAATTGAAGCACGTGCTGCTGATCGCGGACGAAGCGGGCGGCGGTGCGGTGCCGGGGACGCTGGATTTCTCGAACCTGCTCAACGCGGCAAGCACGCAATTCGAGATCGGGCCCACCGCTGCCGAGGATCATGCGCTGCTGCATTTCACGAGCGGCACCACCGGCAAGCCCAAGGGCGCGGTGCACGTGCACGGCGCGGTGGTCGCGCACCATTCGACGGGCAGTCTCGCGCTCGATCTGCATGCCGGGGATGTCTTCTGGTGCACCGCCGATCCGGGCTGGGTCACCGGCACCTCGTACGGGATCGTCTCTCCGCTCACCCATGGCGTCGCCAGTATCGTCGACGAAGCCGACTTCGACGCCGAACGCTGGTACTCGATCCTGCGTGAGGAACGGGTAAGCGTGTGGTACACGGCCCCGACCGCGGTGCGGATGATGATGAAGGGGGGCGCGGCGGCGGCGCGGCGCTACGAATTTCCGGATCTGCGTTTCATCGCGAGCGTCGGCGAGCCGCTCAACCCGCAGGCCGTGATGTGGGGCGTCGAAGCCTTCGGCCTGCCGATCCACGACAACTGGTGGCAGACCGAGACCGGCGGCATCATGATCGCCAACACGCCGGCCTTCGACATCAAGCCCGGCTCCATGGGGCGGCCGCTGCCCGGCATCACGGCCTGCATCGTCGAACACCTCGAAGCCGAGGGCGAGCCGCCGCGCGTACGCGTCATCGACACCCCCGATGTGGAAGGTGAACTTGCGCTCAAGGCTGGCTGGCCGTCGATGTTTCGCGGCTACCTCAACAACGAGGCGCGTTACCGCAAGTGTTTTGCCGGCGACCTCTACCTCACGGGTGACCTGGCGCGGGTGGACGCTGACGGCTACTACTGGTTTGTGGGACGCAGCGACGACGTCATCAAGTCGGCCGGCCACCTGATCGGCCCCTTCGAGGTCGAAAGTGTGCTGATGGAACACCCGGCCGTGGCCGAAGCCGGCGTGATCGGCAAGCCCGACCCGGTGGTCGGCGAAGTGGTCAAGGCTTTTGTCTCGCTCAAGGACGGGCACGCGCCCGACGAGGCCCTGCGCATGGACATCCTCGCGCATGCCCGCAAGCGCCTGGGCGCGGCGGTCGCGCCCAAGGAGATTGCCTTTTTGCCCGTGCTGCCGCGCACACGCAGCGGCAAGATCATGCGCCGTCTGCTCAAGGCGCGTGAACTCGGCCTGCCCGAAGGCGACACCTCGACGCTGGAGGGGGGCGCATGAGCACGCGCGCCGCCGGGCCGTCCCAAGGCGCGAGCGCCCCCTCGGGGGGCAGCGTGGGGGCCAACAGCCTTCAGGTGCCCGCACCGCCCAGTGGCCCGGTGCCCTGGGACAAGGCCTTTTCCCTGAGCATCCTGGCCGACATGCTGCGCATCCGCCGCATGGAAGAAAAGTGTGCCGAGCTGTATGGCCAGCAGAAAATTCGCGGCTTTCTGCATCTCTACATCGGCGAGGAGGCGGTGGCCACCGGCGCCCTGCGCGCGCTTCAAACCCAGGACAACGTGGTGGCGACCTACCGCGAGCATGGCCATGCGCTGCTGCGCGGCGTCAGGATGGACGCCATCATGGCCGAGATGTATGGCAAGCAGGAGGGCTGCTCGCGCGGGCGC
>MEQT01000260.1:432-2031 GCA_001770325.1 Betaproteobacteria bacterium RIFCSPLOWO2_02_64_14 | reverse complement strand
CGCTAGCCGACAAGATGCGCCAGCGCCAGGCGCTGACCGCCTGCTTCTTTGGTGAAGGCGCCATGGCCGAGGGCGCCTTTCACGAAGCGGCCAACCTGGCCGCCTTGTGGCAGTTGCCGGTGCTGTATTGCTGCGAGAACAACCTGTACGCCATGGGCACGGCGCTGGCGCGTTCGGAGTCGCAGACCGATTTGTGTGTGAAGGCCGCGTCCTATGACATGGCCACCGTGCGGGTTGACGGCATGGATGTGGTGGCCGTGCATGAAGCGGTGCAAGGCGCCGCGCAGCAGGTGCGCGCCACGGGTCGCCCGGTGTTCCTGGAACTGCAGACCTACCGTTTTCGTGCCCACTCGATGTTCGACCCCGACCTGTACCGTGACAAGGCCGAGGTCGAGGCCTGGAAAACGCGCGGCCCCATCCACACCTTCACCGCGCGCCTGAAGGCCCAGGGCAGCCTGACCGAAGAGGAATTTCTGGCGCTCGATGCCGCGGCCCAGGCCGAGGTCGACGCGGCCGTGGCGTTTGCCGAAGCTGGCAACTGGGAGCCCGTCGCCGACCTGCTGCGCGACGTGTACACCCCGCAGGGGAGCGCCTGATGGGCCGCCGCATCACTTACCGCGAAGCCTTGCGGGAAGCCTTGCGCGAAGCCCTGCAGGCCGACCCGCGCGTCTTTTTAATGGGTGAAGACGTGGGCCGCTACGGCGGCACCTATGCGGTGTCCAAGGGCCTGCTCGACGAATTCGGCCCGGAGCGCATCCGCGACACGCCGCTGTCCGAACTCGGCTTCGTCGGCGCCGGCATAGGCGCCGCGCTGGGCGGCATGGGGCCGATTGTCGAGGTCATGACGGTCAATTTCAGCCTGCTGGCGCTCGACCCCATCGTCAACACGGCGGCCATGCTGCGCCACATGTCGGGCGGGCAGTTTTCGGTACCCATCGTGATCCGCATGGCCACCGGCGCCGGTCGGCAGGTGGCGGCCCAGCACTCAAACAGCTTCGAAGGCTGGTATGCCCATGTGCCCGGCCTCAGGGTCCTCGCACCGGCCACGGTGGAAGATGCGCGCGGCATGCTGGCGCTGGCGCTGGCCGACCCGGACCCGGTGCTGATCTTCGAACACGCGCAGCTCTACAACCTGGAGACCGAGCTGCCGGACGACCCAATACCGGCGCTGGACATCTGCAGCGCGCGGGTGCGCCGGCCGGGCACCGACGTGAGCCTGATCACCCACGGCGGCAGCCTGCCCAAGGTGCTGCAGGCGGCGCAGGAACTGGCCGGCCTCGGGATTTCCGGCGAGGTGATCGACCTGCGTGTGCTGCGCCCGCTCGATGATGCAACGCTGATGGCCTCGGTGCGCAAATGCCGCCGCGCGCTGGTGGTGGACGAAAGCTGGCGCTCGGGTAGCCTGGCGGCCGAACTCATGGCGCGCATCACGGAGCAGGCCTTCTTCGACCTCGACGCCCCGCCGGCGCGTGTGTGCAGCGAGGAAGTGCCGATTCCGTACGCCCGCCACATGGAAGAGGCCGCCCTGCCGCAGGTGCCGAAAATCGTGGCCGCCGCACGCGCCTTGTTCGGGAGCACCCCATGATCGACTTCAAGCTG
>MEQT01000260.1:0-176 GCA_001770325.1 Betaproteobacteria bacterium RIFCSPLOWO2_02_64_14 | reverse complement strand
CCCCGGCTGAGGCCCCGGCACCTGCCGCCGGGCCGCTCCCTGCAGCCGCCGCTCTGCCGCAGCCCGTCACGCCTCAAGTGCAGGACGCTCAATCAACAACGATGGCGGCACGGCATCCGGTGTCACCTGCGGCACGCAGACGTGCGAAGGAGCTCGGCCTCGATCCCGACACCATG
>MEQT01000259.1 GCA_001770325.1 Betaproteobacteria bacterium RIFCSPLOWO2_02_64_14 | reverse complement strand
TTGCCCTGGACGAGGCACGGGAGAAGTTCGAGGAATCGATCGACGTCATCCTGAAAGCCTGGACATCGAACGAGCCCTTCTCGCACAAGGGAAAATTCTGGACCTTCAAGGACATCGTCGTCGAGCCGCCGCCGTTCCGCAAACCGCATCCGGTAGTCTGGATGGGCGCCGGCAGCGAACGCTCGATTCGCGATGTCGCCCGCCGCGGCTTCAATCTGCTTCTGGGCCAATACGCTTCGGTGGCCGACGTTGCCCGCAACATCGCGATCTTCCGCGACGCTGTGGAGGCGAAGGGCGAGCCATGGGACCCGATGCGCGTCGGTTTGACCCGCGCCGTCTACGTCACCGACGATGCGCGCGAACGCGAGGAGGCGCTACAACGACGGCTGGCCAACCGGCTTCGGCAACTGAAGCTGGGGACTGCGCCCGACGGCAGGGTGCTCGGCGGACCGGATCGCGCGGACGGCGATCCCGTCGAGATCAACCTGGCGAGCGCAATCTACGGCCCGCCGGATGAAATCGCGCGCAAGATCGAGGCTCTTCGCGAGGCCGGCGCCGGCTATCTGCTGCTAAGCGGCGGCGGATCCGGTGGCGGCGAACGGGGTCGGCGGAGCCTCCGCCGCTTCTCGCGCGAAGTGATGCCTGCGTTCGCCGCGCCCTAGCCTCGTGTCCCGCAAGCATCTTGCAGAAATCGTTCTGTCATCGCGAGGTGCCGATAGCCGCGAGCGGAGCGTGGCGGTCTGCGACGCGGCGATCCCGCAATGGAATTGTCGTCGCGAGGACGTCGAAGCCGCGAGCGAAGCGTGGCGGTCTCGACGCGGCGATCTCGCGGCAGGCCGCGCTGACGTTGCCCGCAACGAGATTGCTTCGCTTCGCTCGCAATGACAGGACACTTACGCAGGTTACGATTGCTTCGCTCCGCTCGCAACGACAGGACACTTGTGCAAGTTATTCGCGAGACGGCATACTAGCCGCCGAGCTACCGGCCGAGACTACGGGGTCAGGTCTTGCCTTTTGCTCGCCCGTCCACGCGGAGGACCCATTAAAATAGGTGGCCAAGGAAGGGAGCGACATCGTGGATTCGACAAGACGCCCCCTGTTGACTAAGAGTGCCGCCGCGGCGGTGATGGCCGCTGCGCCAGGCGCGTTCGCACAACAGACCAGGAAAGAGGGAGCTGCCATGCCGTTCTACCAGAAAGGCGACGTCCGCATTGCCTACGAGGAAGCCGGGAAGGGCTTCCCGCTGCTGATCATCTCCGGCGGAGGGCTGAACTCGACGATCGACTGGGCCAGGAAGAGCGCGCCGTTCAACGCCATGGAGGAGTTCAAGGATGAATACCGCTGCATCGTGACGGACCTGCGCAACGCGCACGGCGGGCAGTCGACCGGCCCGCTCGAAGTCGACCGGCCGTGGGACTCCTACACCGACGACCTACTCGGCCTGATGGATCACCTCGGCATCAAGCGCTTCATGGCACTGGGCTACTGCATCGGCGCGCCGTACATCTGGAACCTCGTCAAGCGCGCACCGGACCGGGTCGTCGCCGCCGTTCCGGCGCAGCCCGTTGGCTGGAACAAGGCTCACCCGACCCACATGCGCGAACTCAGCATGAAGAGCTGGGCCCCCGAGCTCATGAAGCGCAACCCCGCGATCACGCCGGACATGATCGAGAAGTTCCTGACCCGGATGTTCCCCAACCCCGACTTCCTGTTCACCGTGAACCGCGATTTCGTGCGCAACTGCCAGACGCCGATGCTGATTCTGCTGGACGACACCCCGGGGCACCCGTACGACGTGGCATGGGAAACGGCAATGTTCGCACCGAAATCGGAGCTGGCTCACTACCCGTGGAAGGATCCCAAGGAGCTGATCCCCATCGCGGTGCGCCAGGTGCGCTCGTTCCTGCGGGCGCATCGGCCGGCTGAGTAATAGGCGATGACAAAGCTGGATCGCTGCTACAACATCTTCGATCTGCGCGAGGCTGCGAAGCGCCGCCTGCCCAAAGGGATCTTCGAGTACGTCGACAAGGGCACCGAGGACGGGATTTCGCTCGAGGAAAACCGGGCGGCGTTTCAGCGCATCAAGCTGCGCACGCGCTTTCTCAACGATTGGTCGAAGCGCGACCTCGGCACCGAGATCTTCGGCAAGCGTATCGAGCTGCCGTTCGGGATCGCGCCTACGGGCAGCAGCGGACTGATGTGGTACCAGGGCGAGATAGAGCTGGCGAGGGCCGCTGCCGCGGCGGGCATTCCTTTCACGCTGGCCACGGGTGCGCTCACCTCCATGGAAGAACTCACCAGGGAAGTGCCGGATGCACGCAAGTGGTTCCAGCTTTATCCCTGGGCGGATGAGGAAGGCTCCTACGAAATGGTCACGCGTGCGCGCGACCTGGGCTGGGAAGCTCTGGTCGTTACGATCGACGGCGCGCCGGGCCGTGGGCGCGAGCACAACGAGCGCAACGGCTACTCTTTTCCGTTCCGACCCAACGTCACGGCAGCGGTGGACATGGCGATGCATCCCGGCTGGCTGTGGCGCGTGATGCGCAAGTACCTCATGAACGAAGGCTTGCCCACGAATGCCAACTTTCCCGAGCGCTACCGCCATACCATCCTCGACGGCAAGACGCGAGTGCGTCCGAAGGCGTTTCAGGCGATGACCTGGGAACATATCAGGAAATTCCGCGACTTCTGGCCGCGCAAGCTCATCGTCAAGAGCATTCTGAGCGGCGATCAGGCAAGGGCCGCCGTCGATGCGGGCGCCGATGGCGTGGTCGTGTCGAATCACGGCGGGCGCGCCTTCGACAGCGCCGTAGCGACCATAGACATCCTTCCGGAGATTGTGGAGGCGGTCGGCGACCGCTGCACCGTCATACTCGACAGCGGCATCCGCCGCGGCAGCGACATCGTCAAGGCGTTGGCGCTCGGCGCGAAGATGGTGCTGGTCGGCAGAGCGACGCTTTACGGCACGGCCTGCGGCGGGCAGGCGGGCGCCGCGAGGGCGATCAAGATACTTTCAGACGAAATGGAGCGGACCTTCGGCTACGTGGGCGCGCGGCGGATTTCCGAAATCGGTCCGCACATCTTCGCGCGTCGCGATTCCGGGATGTAGACAGCCTGCGCCGCATCGCGCGCGAAGTAATGCCTCAGTTCGCCACGACCTAGCAGCCTGTCGGACTCAGCGGTCCGCACAGGCTGCTATAAGCAAAACCGACTGACAATTCATAATAAACCGAGCCAAAGCGATCGAATTTGAGGAAAAGCGTGGGTGACATCGCATAGTTTTCATCATTTTCTCGCACTTCTCCCGGCACCGGTTTTGCATAAGGAGTTTGTCGGGGCTAAGTCCGACAAACTCCTAGACGATGCCTTCCTTCTTCATGCGCTTTACGTCCTCGGGCTGTACGCCACAAAGTTCGCCAAGCACGCTCTCGGTATGCTCGCCGAGCATGGGCGGACGGGTGACGCTGACGGGCGAATCCGAGAGCTTGAGCGGACAGCCCACAGTCTTGAAGGCGCCACGCGGCGGGTAGTCGAGATCGAGGATCATGTCCCGCGCCTTCAGGTGCGGGTCGGCGAGAACCTCGCTGGTGTCCTGGCAGGCGCCGGACGGCACGCCGGCGTCGCCCATCAGCTTCATGACCTCGTGCTTGGTACGCGTGGAGGTCCACTCGGTGACGATGGCGTCGAGCGCCGCGCGGTTTGCCCAGCGGTCGCTCGCCGTCTTGTAGAGAGGGTCCTGCTCGAGCTCGGGCCGTCCCAGCACTTTGCACACCGCGGGCCACATCTGCGGCTGGGCATAAATATAGACCCAGTCGTTGGGACCGCCGGGCGCGCACCGGTATGTCGTGCCCGGCACCGTCTTGCCCAGTTGATTGCCGGTACGCGCCGGCACGCCGTTGCGCTGGTGCTCGCGCAGGCTGACGCGGATCAGGTTGAGCACGGCCTCCTGCATCGAAACCTCGACATGCTGGCCGCGTCCCGTCGTATGGCGCTGGTTGATTGCAGCGAGTATGGCGATGGCCATATGCATGCCGGTGCCGCTGTCGCCGATCGCAGCCCAGTTGTACGTCGGCGGGCCGTCCGCGAAGCCGGTGACGCACATGGCGCCGCCCATCGCCTGCGCGATCGGCTCGAAGCTCTTCATGTGCGCGTGGGGGCCATAGGTGCCGAAGCCCTTGATGGTTGCGAAGATCAGGCGCGGGTTGATCTTCTGCAGGTCCTTCCAGCCGAGGCCCAGCCGGTCCAGCGCGCCGGGGCCGAAGTTCTCGATCAGCACGTCGGACTGCGCGATGATCTTCCTGAAAAGTGCCTTGGCTTCGTCGCTCTTGAGGTTCAGCGTCAGGCTGCGCTTGTTCGAATTAAACGCGAGGAAGAACAGCTCGTCATTGTTTTGCGCTCGAGCGATGTCACCGCCTTTCGGCTCCTCGAGCTTGATCACTTCAGCGCCCAGGAATCCAAGCATCTGTGCGCAGGCGGGCCCAGCCTGGTTGTGGGTCATGTCGATGACTCGGAGTCCTGCGAGGGCTTGGCTCATGGGAGTTCTCCTGAGAGAAAGTTTCCGACTTCAGGCAGCTCGTGGACGAACGCCAAGTCTTTCATCGCCTATGATAACGCCGCGGCGATCCGAGCACCGGAGAGGGCAAACTGATAGCGCCCAACGATTACAGAGAAGGTGTCGTGTGACGCGATGCCCGGGGTCGGAGTACGAGTTACCGTGAAACACCGTAGTCCGGATGTTCAATCGCGGGCAAGGCCGGGCAGAAATGGTACTCCGACCCCAGAGTCGTCGACGGCTAATCCTCCCCGACGACGGGGTTGCGCAGGATGCCGATGCCGGGAATCTCCACCTCCACCACGTCGCCGGGGTTGATCTGCTCGACAGCGCCCGGCGCTCCGGTGAGAATGAAATCGCCGGGGTGCAGGGTGGCGTACTTACTGATGCCGCTCACGATGGCGTAGCAGTTGTGAACCATGCCGGAGGTGCTGCCCCGGTCGCGCTCCCGGCCGTTCAACCGGGTGATGATCTCCAGGTTGTGGGGGTCCACGGCGGTTTCGATCCACGGCCCCACCGGGCCGAACGTGTCGCTGCCCTTCTTGCGCCAGTTGGAGATGTCGCTGTGCCAGGAGCCCTCGCTGCTGATGTCGTTGCCGATGGTGTAGCCGAGGATGAAGTGGGGCGCTTCCGCCGGGGTTATCCTGCGGGCGGGCTTCCCGATGACGATGACGAGTTCGCCCTCGTAGTGCACGTAGTCGGAGTCGGCGGGAATCACCACCGCGTCGTCCTGTCCGATGACGCAGTGGGCGCCCTTGTGCCAGGGCCGGAATCCCCGGGACTCCCGCTTGATACGCTCGGCGTCGAGGGCCACTTCCTGGTGGGCGATGTGGGCGGCGTAATTCAATCCCACAGCCCAGAAGGTGGTGGGCCGTGTGGGCGGCAGCAGCTTCACCCGGTTCAGGGGGTAGGAGGCCTGAGTCTCCTTATGCTCCCCAAAGATGTCGCCCTGAATCACCCCGACCCGGTCGCCCTCCACCAGTCCGTAGCTCTCCCAGCCGTCAACGCGGAATCTCGCTATTTTCATGCCGTTTCCTCTCGTCATTCTCCCATCGCTCACGCCTTCGCGTGTTTTCCGGGCGGATGGGCGCGGCGGATCGTCGGCGACACGACTTTGTCCGAGACGTGGAAGTCCCAGACCGCGGCGCCGCCACGCTTGGCGAACTCCTCCACCAGCTTTGGCAGGCCATCCAGGCTCTTGAAGGTCTTGCCTTCGAGCCCGAAGCCGCGCGCGATGGCCGCGAAATCGGGGCGGCCGAACACCGAGCCGTCTTCGGGCAACTCCTCCGAGCGGAGCTTGTGCACCTCGGAGCCGTAAGCGCCGTCGTTCATCACGATGATGAGGATGTTCAACTTGTGGCGCTTGATGGTTTCGAGTTCCTGAATGTGCATGATCAGGCTCCCGTCGCCATCGAACAGCACCACCGTCTGGTCCGGGCGCGCGGCTGCTACCCCCATGGAGAAGGAGATGCCGTTGCCGATCGCACCAAACTCGCGGATCGTGAGGAACTTCTCCTGCGGGCGCGACGGCATCTGCGCGAAGAACCACGAGCAGTGGCCCGAGGAGTTGACGAGTTCCCAGTCGGCG
>MEQT01000258.1:7780-9489 GCA_001770325.1 Betaproteobacteria bacterium RIFCSPLOWO2_02_64_14 | reverse complement strand
GCAGCGCTGGTGCCGCGCCCGCGCCTGCATCTGATCCGTTTTCATGGGGTGCTGGCGCCTCACGCCAAACTGCGGGCTGCGATTGTGCCGATTCCCGCGCAGACGACTCCCGCGCACGCAGCCGATTGCGCGCCTGCGCAGGGCGGATCAGCGCGCATGAATTGGGTGCGGTTGTTGAAGCGTGTGTTCAAATCTGTTTCGGGCGGCTTGATACTCGAACGCGGGCTGGTTTTGGCCAGAGCCGATGGATGGGATCGGCTTGCGCTCGTGCCAGCGTGCGGATTGAGGGAAAGCGGAGGCTGCGAAGGGCAAGATTCTGCAGAAAACAGCGGGGCTTGTGTGAATGGTCACGCGGTTGACCCGTCGCCGGGCGGGCGATAGAGTGCCGGTTGCTGAAAAAGGGCGTTTAAAATGCCTATCCGTTCCGTTCCGTTAATCAAGCGCTGGTTTAATATGCCAATCTTCAAGATTCACAATTCAAAGGCATCACAGGTCTCCGTGAAAGAGGATGGATTTGGCAACGAGGCGGAGTTGCGGGACTTCTTTGCCGCCAATCTCAATGAGATTCTCGGTGTGAGATTCTTGGAGAAAGAGTATCAAACGACTGACGGCAGAATTGACACACTCGGAATTGATGAAAACAACTCACCTGTAATTATTGAGTACAAGTGGAAAGACAATGAGGAAGTGCTTGCACAGGGACTGTTTTATTTTAATTGGCTGATGCAGAGCAAGAGGCACTTTGAACTTCTGGTTGATAAGAAACTCGGCGGTAACGTCAAAGTGAACTGGGAACATCCGAGAGTAATACTCGTAGCACAAGGGTTTAGCCGCTACATTTTGGGCGCAGTACAACAAGAGAAGAATGTTGAACTCAAGACCTATACCTACTATGCGCCAGATATTCTCCACGTAGAGGATGTTTATACTCCCTCGGCGGTTAGGGTTACTACTGAAAGAAGGCGCGCGAGGACAAGGAGGGGCGGCGAATACAACCTTGACCACCATTTGAACATTACATCGCCAGAGATGCGCAAGACGGCAAACTTACTACGCGCAAAGATTCTTGAGCTTGCGGGAGTGAAAGAGAACTTTGGTAAAAGCGGTATCTACTATCGCACCACCAAAAGCATAGCCCGTCTTGAGTTTCGTCCAACGTGGGTGCAACTTCTTCTGCGAGACCCACAGTATAAGGCGGATACAAAGAAACTCGTCAAAGACGTAACCAGCAATAAGTGGGGCTATCGCGGTATGGTGAAGTTCACACCAGAAAGCGATATTGATTACATCTTCAATCTTGTGAAGCAATCCTATGAATCAACATTATGAAATTAAGGATGCTCTGAAAATCCTGTTGCAAATGAGTCCATGGCAGCGTTGAGCAGATCGAGGAATGGGAATGGATGACCAAAGCCGTCTCGGCGGCCCCGTTACCCGTCGTCCTGTGCCCATCATCGGCCGCTGAGAGTCCCCGCGGCTATGATCGGCATCAGATCGTCAACCGCGCTCGTGCCTCCGCCGCTCGGCCCATCAGGGTGGGGCACCCCTGAGCTCAAGTCCGCAACTCGTCGACGCCGTCTCGGGGTCTCAACTTGACCCCCTCGAACCTGGGAGCGCGTGTTGCGGTAACATCAGCCCTGATGTGCCTGATCCTTTTCGCCCATCGCGTCGTCCCTGGCACCCCCCTCATCGTGGCGGCAAACCGCGAC
>MEQT01000258.1:0-7756 GCA_001770325.1 Betaproteobacteria bacterium RIFCSPLOWO2_02_64_14 | reverse complement strand
CCGGCAGCCATGTGGGACGACCATCCCGGGATCCTGGCCGGCCGCGATCTCTCGGCCGGTGGGACGTGGCTGGGGGTAACCACGAGTGGGCGGTTTGCCGCGCTGACCAACTTCCGCAACCCCGCGACCCACCGGGCCGACGCCCCTTCGCGAGGTGGGCTGGTGAAGGCCTTCCTCGCGGGCCAGATGTCGGCCAGGAGCTACGTTGAACACATCGTGCGCGAGGCCGTCCCGTACAACGGGTTCTGCCTGCTCGTCGGGGATGGTCGAGAGCTCTTCTTCTACTCCAACCGCGCGGAAGCACCGGTGGAGGTTGAGCCCGGCGTCCACGGCTTCGCCAACCACTTGCTGAATACGCCCTGGCCGAAGGTCGTCAAGGGGCGCGCGGGGCTGGAGAAGCTCACCCGGGCGCCGTTCGACTTCGACGAATACCTGGCGCTGCTGGACGACCCGACTCCGGCGGCTGACCGCGATCTGCCGAAGAGGGGCCGCGATCTCGAGCGGGAGCGTCGCCACTCGGCGCTGCGTATTCTGAGTCCCGACTACGGCACGCGATGCTCCACCGTGCTCCGGATCACCTCTGAGGGCGCCATCGACTTCGCGGAGCGAAGCTTCCACCCCGACGGTGGGATCGCGGCTGACGTCCGGTACCGGCTCAAAATGATGTCGCCTGTCACCCTGTGATTCGCGCTTGCCCGTGTGCGTCCCTTTTTTTGGCGCCGATTCTTGATCCAGGACAAAATTCCCGCCCGCCCGATCGCCTACAGTGCCTTCTACCCAACTCCCGGGAGGAGCGGCCATGAAGTACGAGGACCCTGCCTGCGCATATTGCCCGCCGACGGTTCGCGCCTGCCGCCAGGGCGAGGCGGAGGAGCGCGGCCCCGGCTTCTGTCCGACCAAGGTTGATCAGGAAACGCAACGATCGGCGCGCGCGCTCTACGACGACCCCGAAGTCCGCAGGATCTCCCGGGAATCGGCGCTGGTCGAATCCGAGGGCTACTGCAAGTGGACGCGAGTGGAGGAAGTCGTGCAGTTCGCGAAGCGCATGGGCTATCGCAGGATCGGCATCGCCAACTGCATCAGTTTCGTCGACCATGCGAAAGTGCTGAGCGGCATCCTCGAAAGCCATGGTTTCGAAGTGGTGTCGGTCGCGTGCAAGAATGACAGCATTCCGAAGGAAGAGCTGGGAATTGCCGATCACGAGAAGGTGCGTCCCGGCCAGTTCGAGGCGCTGTGCAATCCGGTGGCGCAGGCTGAATTGCTCAGCCAGCACGGCTGCGATTTCAACGTGGTGATGGGCCTGTGCATCGGGCACGACAGCCTGTTCTTCAGGCACGCGAAGGCACTGACGACGGTTCTGGTGGCCAAGGACCGCGTGCTGGGTCACAACCCGGTGGTGGCGCTGCAGCTGGCGGACAGCTATTACAGCCGCGTATGGGGGCCGGACAAGCCGTCGAAGCCGGCGAAACTTCCCGTGGCGGGGCGGCGCGCCAAGAACGCGTAGGGCACGGGGCGGCCAGCCCGTTCGTCCGCTGCGCCTGTAATCCGGCCCTGCGGGGCATCGGCTCCCCGCCTTCGCTTCAATCCTTCCGCGGTCCGGCAGCGCACGCGCGGTGGGCTGGACGGGAACGGATTTGACCGCGATTCGAATCGATCGGACTTTCTGCTCCACGGCTCTTGACCGGGCAGTGCGCGCCCCGGCCTTGCATCGCAGGACTCGTCGTGCAGCGTAGGACGCCGGGCTTTTTTTTCCTGGCGGTGATCCTCGCAGCCCTGGCGATGGTGGGGCCGTTCACCGTCGATACCTACCTGCCGTCGTTTCCCGCGATCGGGAGCGACTTTGGTGTGAGCCCGGTGGCGCTGCAACTGACGTTGAGCGCCTATTTTTTCACCTTCGCGGCGATGACCCTGTTGCACGGGTCGCTGTCCGATTCCTTCGGGCGGCGGCCGGTCATCCTGGCGGGTCTCCTGGTTTACACGCTCGCTTCGGCAGGGTGCGCGCTGTCGCAGGATCTCGCGCAGTTGCTGGTTTTCCGGGCCCTGCAGGGAATGTCGGCCGGGGCCGGAATGGTGGTGGGGCGGGCGATGATCCGCGACAGCCGCGAAGGCCACGAGGCACAGCGCCTGATGTCGCTGGTGATGCTCATCTTCAGTCTCGCGCCCGGCATCGCGCCGATCCTCGGCGGGTTCCTGCTCGGCTGGTTCGGATGGCGTTCGATTTTCGTGTTTCTCGCGGGCTACGCCGCGCTGCTGCTCGCGCTGACGTGGCGCCATCTGCCTGAGACACATCCGCCGCCGGCGCGCCAGCCGTTCGCGCTCGCGCGGCTCGCCGGGAATTACCTGAAACAGCTGCGCCACCCGCAGTTGGTGTTGCTGTGCTTCGCGATTGCGCTCAATTTCGCCGGGTTCTTCGTCTATATCCTATCAGCGCCGGCATTCGTCTATAACATCCTGGGGCTGAACGAGAGGCAATTCGCGTGGCTCATCATTCCGGGCGTGGTCGGGATCATGTTCGGAGCATTCCTTTCGGGCCGTCTCGCGGGTCGCGTCGCGCCGCGGCGCACGGTGGTCATCGCCTACGTCATCATGTATGGCGCGGCGGTGTTCAATGTGGCTTTCAGCACGTTCGCCGCGCCCGCCCTCCCGTGGTCGGTGTTGCCGATGATGATTTACACCACCGGATTGGCGCTGATGATGCCGAGCGCGACCCTGCTCGCCCTCGACCTTTTCCCGCACCACCGGGGCATGACCTCGTCGCTGCTGGGATTCACTCAGAGCTTCACTTCGGGTATCGTGGCCGCCGTGATATCACCGCAATTATCCCATTCCGCCATGACGCTCGCGCTCGGCATGACCGCCCTGCTGTCGAGCGGCTGTGTCGCATGGATCATTTACTCCCGCATCGGGACGAGGCGCGTTGCTCATGCATGAAGTCGATAGCTGGCGCGAAGAGAAGAACTCGGCGTACCTGTATCGCGTGGTGGCGGAAACGGAGGCCGGCTCGCCGCGCGCGGCGCTGTTCCGGGAACTGGCGCAGCAGGCCGAGAAGCAGGCGGCGATATGGGAGCGCCACGCGCGCACCGCGGGGGCGGCCCTGCCGGAACCGTTTGTCCCGGGCGCCCGCGCGCGCCTGGTGGCGCGGCTGGTGCGCCGGCTCGGCCCGCGGCGCATGCGCGGCATACTCGCGGCGATGAAGGTGCGCGGCATGTCGCTCTACACCCACGCTTCCATGGGACACCCGATGCCGCAGGCCGAAGCGGGCATGGAACACCGGCATCGCGGCGTGGAGAGCGGCGGCAATCTGCGGGCGGCGGTGTTTGGCGTGAACGATGGCCTGATCTCGAACGCGAGCCTCATCATGGGTGTCGCAGGGGCGACGGCCGACAACGCGACGCTACTGCTCGCGGGCGTGGCGGGACTGGTCGCGGGAGCGTTCTCGATGGCCGCCGGCGAATACGTGTCGGTGCGCTCGCAGCGCGAAATGTACGAGTATCAGATCGACCTCGAACGCGAGGAGCTCGACCAGTACCCGGATGAGGAGGCCGAGGAGCTGGCGCTGATTTACGAGGCGCGCGGTTTGCCGCGTGAGGAGGCGGCGCGCATGGCGAAGAACCTGATCGCGGATCCAAAGCTCGCATTGCAGACGCTGGCGCGCGAAGAACTGGGGCTCAACCCCGAGGAACTCGGTTCGCCGTGGGGCGCGGCGTCTTCTTCGTTCGCATCGTTTGCCGTGGGTGCCGCGATCCCGCTCGGGCCATTTCTGTTCGCGAGCGAGGCCACGAGCCTCGTCGTGGCGATCGGACTGACCGCGACTGCATTGTTTGGCGTGGGCGCCACGCTGTCGCTCTTCACCGGCCGCAGTGCGCTAGCGAGCGGCGGCCGGATGCTTGCCATCGGTACCGCGGCGGGGAGCGTGACTTATCTGATCGGCACGTTGCTGGGCGTGACGCTCGCCTGAAGATCAGAAGCATTAACGCGAAGGACGCGAAGGAGAAACAAAAGACGCAAAGGAAGGGGGGCGCTTATCGTGTTGGATCCAACCTGAATCCTCGATCCTCAATCCTCAATCCTGGCTTTCAGCATTGTTCCCACGGCAGCCCTTCGTAGCGCCACCCGGTCCTGGATCCCCGGTGATGGTTCTCGTCGAGTTCGCCCTCGAATCCGTGCAGCACGTTGTAGACTTTGGTGAAGCCCGCTTCTTCGAGCGCGCGGCCGGCATCGAGCGAGCGGTTGCCGCTGCGGCAGATCAGAATGATGGGGCGATCGATACTGGCCGCTTTCTTTACATGTGCGACAAAATCAGGGTTGATTTCCCAATTCGGGCCGTCGTTCCACGGCACCAGGATCGCGCCCGCGGGATGACCCACGAACAGGTACTCCATCTCGCTGCGGCAATCGACGAAGATGGAATTCGGATTTTTCCTGAGAAATTCGTGGGCTTCCTTGGGTTCGAGGTGTTTCATCGTAACGGCTCGTAAACGGAGAGGATCGATTATAGGCGCACCCCTCGACGCACGCCAAATTATGCCCTCGCGGCCGTTGTGGCTACCGGCGTGGTTGACCCTACCCATCGCAGTACATATTCCTTGGATCTTCAGACCGTCTTTGCGTAAGGAGTGTGTCGGGACTGGCTGCGACACACCCCTCGGTTGACAGAACTGCCGCCGTCGGGGTAATTTCCCGACTGCGCCGATTTGACGTTCAGCTTGCGGGCGCCGCCGGTTGAGGCCGGATGCGAAATCAAATACTGCTAAAGCGAGGAAACCCGTTCCTGGCTGGCAGGGCGGGTTTTTTTATTTGTTGAGTAACCATGAACGATCGCCGCAACGAAATTGAGGCACTGCTCGGGGAGCGCATCCTGATCCTGGACGGCGCCATGGGCACGATGATCCAGACCTACCGGCTGGATGAGGCCGGATATCGCGGCGCGCGCTTCGCGGGTCACGCTCACGACCTCAAGGGCAACAACGATCTGCTGACGCTCACCCAGCCGCAGCTCATCCGCGAGATCCATGCGCAGTATCTTGACGCCGGCGCCGACATTATCGAGACCAACACGTTCAATTCGACCTCCATTGCGCAGGCCGATTATCACCTCGAACACGTTGTTTATGACCTGAATCTGGAAGGCGCGCGGCTCGCACGCGCGGTGGCCGACGAGTACGAGACGAAGGACTCGCGCCGTCCGCGCTTCGTGGCCGGCGCGCTGGGACCCACCAACCGTACGGCGTCGATTTCGCCCGACGTGAACGATCCCGGCTATCGCAACGTCACGTTCGACGAACTCAAGGCCGCGTACGCCGAGGCTGTAAGCGGCCTTGTTGACGGCGGGGTGGATATCCTTCTTCTCGAAACGATTTTCGATACGCTTAACGCCAAAGCGGCACTTTTCGCTATTGATGAATTCTTCGAGAGTCGAAGAATTCATTTGCCGCTCATGATCTCGGGGACCATCACGGACGCCTCCGGCCGCACCCTGTCCGGGCAGACGCCCGAGGCGTTCTGGAATTCCCTAAGCCACGCGCAGCCGCTTACGATCGGGCTCAACTGCGCGCTCGGCGCGAAGCTGATGCGGCCCTATATCGAGGAGATCGCGCAGGTCGCGGGCACCTACGTCTGCGCCTATCCCAACGCCGGTCTGCCGAACCCGCTGGCGCCCACCGGCTACGACGAGACGCCGGAACAGACTGCGGCGTATCTGCGCGATTTCGCCCAAAGCGGCTTTGTCAATATCACCGGCGGCTGCTGCGGCACGACGCCCGCGCACATCAGGGCGATCGCCCACGCGCTGCGGGGCATAGCGCCGCGCGCGGTTCCGGACATCGAGCGCAGGACGCGGCTCGCCGGCCTGGAGCCGCTCAACATCGGGGATGATTCGCTCTTCGTCAACGTCGGTGAGCGCACCAACGTCACCGGTTCGCGCGCCTTCGCGAAGCTGATTCTCGCCGGCAATTACGCCGAGGGGCTGTCGGTGGCGCGCCAGCAGGTCGAGAACGGCGCGCAGATGATCGACATCAACATGGACGAGGCGATGCTCGATTCGAAGGCCGCAATGGCGACCTTCCTTAAGCTCATCGCCGCCGAGCCCGACATCTCGCGCGTGCCGGTGATGATCGACTCCTCGAAATGGGAGGTGATCGAGGCGGGCCTGAAATGCGTGCAGGGCAAGTGTGTCGTCAACTCGATCAGCATGAAGGAAGGCGTGGACGAGTTCGTGCGGCACGCGAAGCTCGCGCGCCGCTACGGAGCGGCGGTCATCGTGATGTCGTTCGACGAGAAGGGGCAGGCCGACACGCTTGCGCGCCGGGTCGACATCGCCAAGCATGCCTACCATATCCTGGTCGATGAGCTCGGTTTTCCGCCGGAGGACGTGATTATCGATCCCAACATCTTCGCGATCGCGACCGGCATCGAGGAGCACGCCAACTACGGCAAGGACTTCATCGAGGCGACCCGCATCATCCGCCAGACGCTGCCGTACGCGAAGGTGAGCGGCGGGCTCTCGAACATTTCGTTCTCGTTCCGCGGCAACGATGCGGTGCGCGAGGCGATCCACACGGCTTTCCTCTACCACGCGATCAAGGCGGGGCTCACCATGGCGATCGTCAACGCCGGGCAGCTCGGGGTGTACGAGGAAATCCCCAAGGACCTGCTGGAACGGGTCGAGGACATCATCTTCAACCGCCGCCCGGATGCCGCCGAGCGCATGGTGGCGTTTGCCGAGACCGTGAAAGGCAAGGGCCGCGAGCAGGTGGAAGACCTCGAGTGGCGCAAGGGCACGGTCGAGAAGCGCCTGACCCACGCGCTGGTGCGAGGAATCTCCGACTGGGTCGTCGCGGACACCGAGGAGGCGCGGCTCAAGTTCGAACGCCCGATCCAGGTGATCGAAGGCCCGCTCATGGACGGCATGAACGTGGTGGGCGATCTCTTCGGCTCGGGCAAGATGTTCCTGCCGCAGGTGGTGAAAAGCGCGCGCGTCATGAAGCAGGCCGTGGCACACCTCGTGCCCTTCATCGAAGCCGAGAAGGCGAAGTCGGGCGACATCAGGGCGAAGGGCAAGATCGTGCTCGCCACGGTGAAAGGCGACGTGCACGACATCGGCAAGAACATCGTGGGGGTGGTGCTCCAGTGCAACAACTACGAAGTCGTGAACCTCGGCGTGATGGTGCCGTGGAAGAAGATCGCGGAGGTCGCGCGCGAGGAAAAAGCCGACATCATCGGGCTCTCGGGACTGATCACGCCTTCGCTCGAAGAGATGGCGCACAACGCGCGCGAGATGGAGCGCGAAGCGTTCACCTTGCCGCTGCTGATCGGCGGCGCAACGACCTCGCGCGTGCATACCGCTGTCAAGATCGCCCCTCATTACCACGGGCCGGTGATCTGGGTGCCGGACGCTTCGCGCAGCGTCAGCGTCTGCAGCAATCTGCTCTCGGACGAGCTGCGGCCGGGTTATCTCAACGACGTGAAAGCCGAGTACGAACGCATCCGGCGCCAGCACGAGGGCAAGCAGGGCCCGGAACTGATCCCGCTCGCACGTGCGCGCGCCAACAACCTCAAGACCGACTGGACCGAGTACGTGCCGCCCAAGCCGGAGATGTTCGGGGTGCGGCTCTTGAGGAATTACGATCTCGCCGAGATCGCGCAATGCATCGACTGGGGCCCGTTCTTCCAGACCTGGGAGCTGTCGGGCCCGTACCCCGCGATTCTGGACGATGCCGTGGTGGGCGAGGCTGCGCGCAAAGTGCTAGCCGAGGGA
>MEQT01000257.1:1945-30156 GCA_001770325.1 Betaproteobacteria bacterium RIFCSPLOWO2_02_64_14 | reverse complement strand
CGATGCCCTGCGGGCCAAATAACACTTTTTCGACATCCGGGGTATCCGGCAGCATCAAGATGATGATTTCGGACCGTTCGGCGACTTGTTTGGCGGAATCGCATGCGATTCCCCCAGCAGCGGTCAGGTCCTGCGGCACGCCGCTGCGGGAATTGAGAAACAGTGTATGCCCGCCCTTGATGAGATTCGCCGCCATGGGCTTGCCCATGATGCCGAGACCGATGAAGCCGATGTTGTTCATGAGTTTCCTCCGCTGGGTCGAAAGGCGATTCTGCCACAGAGAACATAGAGAACACAGAGAACGGCGCCAAAGTTGGCCAGTTCACGGTGCTCCGCGTGAACTCCGTGTCCTGTGCGTAAGACGTGGGACGCTACTTCGCGGCGGACCGCAGTCAAGCGCTACGCTTCCGGAGAGGCGAGGTAAGGCGTCATCCAGCCCAGGCCGGCGTCGGTCGTCGTCGCCGGTTTGTATTCGCAGCCGATCCACCCCGTGTAGCCGATGCGGTCGATGTGCCCGAACAGAAACGGATAGTTGATTTCACCCGTGCCGGGCTCATTGCGGCCGGGGTTGTCGGCGAGTTGCATATGGGGAATGAGCTTGATGTTTTTTTCGATGGTGTTGGCGAGGTCGCCTTCCATGACCTGCATGTGGTAGATGTCGTACTGAACGAACAGGTTGTCCGAGCCGACCGCCTGGATGATGTCGAGCGCCTGTTTCGTGTAGGTGAGGAAAAATCCCGGAATGTCGCGGGTGTTGATCGCCTCGATCAGGAGCTTGATGCCGGCATCCTTGAAGCGCGGCGCCGCGTACTGGAGGTTCCTGATGAAGGTTTCCCGCGCGTCGTTGGGATCGACGTGCCGCGGCCGTATCCCGGCAAGGCAGTTGACCTGCCTGCAGCCGAGCGCGGTCGCGTACTCGATCGCCCTCGCAACGCCTTCCTGGAATTCCCGCGTCCGGCCCGGGTGGCAGGCGATGCCGCGTTCTCCGTTGGCCCAGTTACCGGCCGGCAGGTTGTGAAGTACCTGCATCAGTCGATGCCTCGCGAGCTGCTCCGCGAGCTGGCGCTTGTCATAATCGTACGGAAACAGGTACTCCACGCCTTTGAAACCCGCGCCGGCAGCAGCGGCAAACCGGTCGAGAAAGGCGTACTCGTTGTATAGCAGCGTGAGATTGGCGCAGAACTTCGGCATGGAGCGGGCCTCAGGAAGTTGCGGCGGGGTGGCCGCGCCGTATTACCGCGGCTGCGCGCGCGTCCTTTCGAGCGAGAGGCGCGCACGTTCGACATCGTCCTTCAGCTTCTTCTGGCGCTTCCAGTAGTTCTCGTTGAGCTGACTCCCCTTGCCGGCGGTCCCAATACGTTCCCCGGGCAGTGGTTCCTCGCCTTTCGCGAGAGCGGTCTCGGCGTCGGCCAGGGCCTTCTCCGCCGTACGCACCCGTTCGTCCGCGCGCTCGCGCTTGAGCCGCTCCTGCTCCATCCTCTTGAGCGCCGCAGCGTCGCCCGGCGCGACGGTCTGGATTCCCGCCTTGGATGTGTCGGGCTTGCTTTCCTCCACCTTGGCCGCGCCGGGCACGGGCTTGTCGCCGTAAATGATCCGGCCGTCCGGCATGGTCGATTTGTAGAGCGTCTGCGCGGCCATGGCGGGCCCCATCAACGCGCCGATCACGATGCAAGAGAAGAATGAAATGCATTTGGTCATATGTCGGCCTCCGTGCGCTTGCCGGGTGCAAGTTGCAGCCGGGCTGCGCGTGCGTAGCTCATCGTGGGTATTGTCGCACAACACTCCGATCGGCCGGCACGTGAGTGTCAGCATGACGCGAGCGCTCGAGCGGCTTTCGGGGGACGAAGAGTTGGTGCGCGAACGGACTGTCTGGAAATATAATGGATGCCGTGCAAGGCCAGCCCAGGAACATTGTCGGCATTCTGCTTGCTGCGGGCTCCGGCTCGCGCTTCGGCGGGGATAAGCTACTGCATCCCCTGCCCGACGGGGTGGCAATCGCTGCGCACGCGGCGCGCAACCTGATCGTGAGTGGATTGAACGTCACGGCCGTCGTTCGCCCGGGGGACTTTCCGCTGGCGGACATGCTGGAGCAGGAAGGCTGCCACGTCACCGTATGTCAGAACGCGGCTCAGGGCATGGGCGCAAGCCTCGCGCATGCGATCCGCACCGAACGCAACGCCGGCGGCTGGGTGGTCGCGCTTGCCGACATGCCGCGGATCAAGCCGGAAACGATCAAGCGCATGGCCGACGCTCTCGCGGCGGGCGCCGCGATCGCAGCGCCGCGCTATCAGGGCACCCGCGGACACCCGGTGGGATTTGCCGCCGGCTTTGGCAACGAGCTGGCGGCCTTGAGCGGCGACCATGGGGCGCGCTCGCTGCTGGAGCGGCACCGCGATGCGATCGTGCTGATCGACTGCGATGATCCTGGCGTCCTGCTGGACATCGACCGGCGTGCCGATCTGGAGCGCTGAGGAAGAACCCACTTGGAGCCGCAGCACCTTTCCGGCGTCGAGGCGGCCACGCCGCACCCCCGCTCCTCCCCGGCAGAGGGCCTCCTGGGAAATCTGCGCGCCGGCCTGCGGCTCAGTCTCTTGCGCGGCGTGCGGCGCGAGGAAATCACGGCCTCCGCCCACGCATTCGCCGTGCTGGTCGTGGTCAACCTCACGGTATTGTTCATTCTCGGGTTCTTGAGCGTCGGCAGCGAGGGCCAGTTCAATCTCGACGAACTGCCGCGCGCGCTCATGTTCGTGCCTCTCACGCTCGCGTTCGGGCTGCTCGTCGAACGGACGAGCAGGGGCGAGGGGACGATGCTGGTCGTTTCCACCGCGTTAGTGGCCGCGGGCACGGTCCTCACGGCCGCCGTCGGCCTGGTAGGCGTACTGATGCAGTATCAGCAGGACGTGTTTCCGGCGTCGCGAGCGCACTGGGACACGCTGTTCTACGGCGGGATCGCGTGGTGGTACGTCGTGGTGGTTGTGGCAGTATGCCGATTGGCGCCATCAAACCTGCGCCATAACCTCTTTCACGCGATTGCAGGGTTGGTGCTGCTCGTTGTGCCGGCATGGTGGTATCCGCAAAGCCCTTTGTGGATACCCGCGCACGATCAGACGGCCGGCCAGCACGATGCGGCTCCCGCGGCACTGGCGGAGGAGCAGGCGTTCTACGCGCAGCACGAGGTGTTGCGGCAGGCGTTGGATGCGCTCGTGCCGGGGCGGCCGGGCATCGCCGATCTTTACGTGCTCGCCGCCGGACTTGACGCGGGCGAGGACGTATTCATGAAGGAAGTCCTGGCCATCGCCGATCTGTTTCGCACGGAGTTCGATGCGGAAGGGCGGGTACTGGCGTTGATCAACAACCCGAAGACGGTCGAGCAGTATCCGGTCGCGAGCCTTACCAGCCTGACGGCGGCGCTCCAGCAGATGGGCACGCTGATGAATGTCGAGGAAGACGTGCTGGTACTGTACGTCTCGTCGCACGGTTCCGAGCAGCATCGCCTGTCAGTCGAGTTCAAGCCGCTGCGCCTCGCGCCCATCGATCCGCCGGCCTTGAAGCAGGCCCTCGATGAATCCGGGATCAAGTGGAAGATCGTCGTCGTCTCGGCGTGCTATTCGGGCGGCTTCATCGATCCCCTCAAGGATGAGAACGCGATGATCATCACCGCATCCAGTGCGAACCGGCAGTCGTTCGGTTGCGGCAACGAATCGGACTCGACGTATCTTGCCAGGGCGTTGTTCGACGAAGCATTGCGCAAGACGCGCTCGTTCGAGGCTGCGTTCCAGGTCGCCCGCGATTCGATCGCCCGGCGCGAGCGCGCCGGGGGTTTTTCGCCCTCCGAGCCGCAGATCTTCGTCGGCGCAGCGATGCGCGAGAAGTTGAAGCAGGTGGAACGTCGCTTCCAGGCGCCCGTGCAATAGACCGGAGCCGACATGTTGAGCGCGACCCATGTGATACCCCGCGGCGTGTGGATGCTGGGGCTGGTAAGCCTTTTCATGGACATCTCGTCCGAGTTGATCCACAGCCTGCTGCCGGTGTTCATGGTGACGAGCCTCGGGGCAAGCGCTTTGATGGTGGGAGTGGTGGAAGGCGTCGCGGAGGCGACCGCGCTGATCGTCAAGGTGTTCTCGGGGACGCTCAGCGACTACATCGGCAAGCGCAAGGGGCTGACCGTGCTCGGCTATGGGCTGGGCGCCCTGTCCAAGCCGCTGTTTGCACTGGCGCTGTCGGTGCCGTGGGTGTTCGCCGCGCGCTTCATGGACCGGATCGGAAAAGGCATACGCGGCGCCCCCCGGGACGCATTGATCGCCGACCTCGCAGCGCCGGAGATACGCGGGGCGGCATATGGACTGAGGCAGTCGCTCGACTCGGTCGGCGCTTTCGCGGGTCCTCTCCTTGCGGTGGTCCTGATGCTGCTGTGGGCCGGAGATTTCCGCACGGTGTTCTGGTTCGCGGTGATCCCGGCCGCGATTTCCGTGCTCATCCTGGTCTTTGGCGTGCAGGAGCCTGCGGCCGCCGCGCCAGGCAGGCGGCCTGCTTCACCCGTCGCGTGGCGCACGCTGCGGGAACTGGGCCGCGAGTACTGGTGGGTGGTCGGCGCCGGGGCGGTATTCACGCTCGCCCGGTTCAGCGAGGCGTTCCTGATCCTGCGCGCGCAACAACTCGGCCTGGCTGACACATTCGCGCCACTGGTGCTGGTGGTGATGAACGTTGTATTTGCGGCATCAGCCTATCCGCTCGGAAGGCTTGCCGACCGTGCGAGCCACAACCTGCTGCTGGGTCTGGGACTCGTGGTACTGGTCGCTGCGGACTTGATACTCGCGCAGGCGCGTGGTCTCACTTGGGTCGCTATCGGCGTCATGCTTTGGGGATTGCACATGGGCATGACGCAGGGCCTGCTCGCAACGATGGTGGCGAACGCTGCTCCCGCACAACTGCGCGGCACGGCATTCGGATTTTTCAACCTGATGAGCGGAATCGCGCTGTTGATCGCCAGCGTCCTCGCCGGATTGCTGTGGGACAAGCTGGGAGCTGCAGTCACGTTTTACTGCGGGGCCGCCTTCGCCGTGACGGCGCTGATCCTGTTGGTGTTGAGAAGAGGACGTGAAAACATGTGACGGCCCGCTTGCATTCACGCCGCCGCCGGCCCGGCATGCGCAAAGCGGTCGCGCGCGAACGCAACGCGGTCCGCTACGGTGCGCAGTGCCGGCAGTTCACGCTCCGCGAGCTTGAGCCGCGTCCCGAGCCCAGCTTGGTTAGCCATCTGGATGGCAAGCCCGGGGCGCGCATTCAACTCCAGGATGAGCGGCCCCTTGTCACGGTCGAGCACGATGTCGATGCCCTGGTAACCGAGGCCGGTCATCTCGTAGCTGCGTGCCGCCAGTTCGATCAGCGTATCCCAATGCGGGATCTGCACGCCGGATACGGGATTGCCGGTGTCCGGATGCTCCGAGACGATTTCGGTGCGCCACACGGCCGTCAGCGTCTTGCCGGTTGCCATGTCGACACCGGTGCCGATGGCGCCCTGGTGGAGATTGGCCTTGCCGCCGGAGAGCCGTGTCGGCAGCCGCACCATGGCCATCACCGGCACGCCACGATATACGATGATCCTGACATCCGGTACCCCGCGATAGGTGATCGCTTCGAAGACCGGGTCGAAGTTGACGCGATACTCGATCAACGCCTTGTCGGCCTGACCACCCAGGCTGTAGACCCCTGCCAGGATGTTGGAGACGTGAAAACCCATCTCGTGGTCGTCGAGCAAACTGCCGTCCGCGGCGCGATACAGGGCGCGCGAGCGCCCGGTCACCACGATGATGCCGTCGCCCTGGCTGCCGCGGGCGGGTTTCACCACGAAGTCCCGGTAATTCATGAGCATTTGCGGCAATCCGCGCACCTGCTGCTGGATTTCGATCACGCCGTAGAGTTCCGGTACCGCCACCCCGGCCTTCGCGGCAAGCTGTTTGGTAAGCGCTTTGTCATCGACCAGCGGGTAGCAGTTGCGCGGGTTGTGCGGCAGGATGTACTCGGCGTTGCGCCGGTTGATGCCGAGCACGCCGTTGCGTTCGAGCAGCGCGCGGGTGCGAAACCAGTTCATCATCGGGCGAGCACCCGGAAGCGGTAGAGCTCGGTCAACCGGTAGCCGCTGTAACGCCCGAACAAGAGCGTCACGGCGAGCACGGTGAGCAGCAGCTCCGGGAACACGAAGAACAGGTGCTCGACGATGCGCAGGTTCATGACGAGATAACACATGACCCCGACCGCCACCGAGCCCAGGGCCTGCTGCAACGCCTCGCCCGCGCCGCGCTCCTCCCACACCAGCGTCATGCGCTCGATCGTCATGGTCATGATCACGATCGGGAAGAGCCCGATCGACAGTCCGCGTTCAAGCCCCAGCTTGAAGGAGAGCACCGTAAGCGCAGCGATGATGAGAATCACCACGATCACGACTGATGCCAGCCGTGGCACCAGCAGCAGCTTGAGCCGCTCGAGGTAGAAGCGCACCCCCAGTCCCAATCCGACCACGATCGAGAAGAACGCGATGCCCCACACGAGTCCGGTCTGGCGGAAGGCGAGCGCGATCAGCACCGGCATGAACGTGCCGAACGTCTTGAAGCCCACGACGTTGCGCAGAATGACCAGCAGCAGTATGCCCACCGGGATCACCATCAGCGTGCGAAACAGGGCCTGCGACTGAAGCGGCAGCCCGAACAGCGAGAACTCAATCAGTTTTTTTTCCAGCGCACGCTGCTGGTTGAGGGCGGTCCGCGTCGCAAGTTCGTATGAGCGGCTGGTGGAAATGGTATGACGCAATGCGCTGCCGCCGCTGACCTCGGCAATGGGCACGCTGCCTCGCCACCACGCGAGCAGCTGATGCGGCACCATACGATCTGATTCGTTCATGTAAAGCGGCTGCCAGCGTCCGTCCGCATAGAATTGAAGCCAGTGCGCGAACTGCGCATCGCGCCGCTCGGGCGCGAGCACGATGCCGTTCACCATTCTGGCCGGCACACCGGCGAACTGGATGAGCTGTGCGGCAACCGTCGCGATGCGTCGGCTCGTGGGTCGCGGTCCGAGCAGAAAGCCTGCCTCTCCACCCGGCGGCGCCTCCTTGAGCGATTTGACGACGAGGGACGCGAGGGTGCCTGCGTCGGACGAGCGTTGGCGCGCTGCGCCGACCAGGCCTTCCGCCGCGACGCGCTGTGCGTCGTCGAATTGCGGAGGCTCGAGAGCGGGGGCAGGATCGCGACTTACCTCGTCGCGCACCCGTGCCGGCTGAATGACGGCGCGGTAGTAGAGGCTCTGCGTCCCGTGCGCCTCGCGGATCGAGTAGGCTGCACGGATTCCGTGACCTGGTTTCGGCTCCGTGACAACACCGTAGCCGGGCGAGACAAAGCTTTGGTCCACGATGACCAGGTCCTCGGTTCGGCGTGGCACGAACAGGCTCACCTTGGCAGGCCCCCCCGCTGCCTCAAACTTGAGCTGAACCTCCACACGCCAGACGTCGGTGCGCTCGTCGGGCTGGAACGGGAAACCGAGCACGAAAAGCTTGTGGGAAAATCCACCCAAACCGATGGCGGCCAGGATCCCGGCAAGCAGGTAAAGATGAAGCCGTTTCATGCACGCTCAAGTTGGTCCGTCAGGCAGCCGCCCGGTGTGAGCGAGTGCAGGGGCCAGCATAGAGGTCAGCTTGATCCAGCGCAAGGGTCAGGCGGAAGGGAATGGTTCAGCGGCCCTGGATCAGCGCCCCGTGCCGATGCGTGCAAGCCTGCACGCGGAAAAGGGCGTCAGTCCCGGCTGCAGCTACACGGAAGCTGGGCAGGCGCCCTGTATTTAACCTGAGATTGCGGACGACGCGGTAGTCGTCCTGCAGGACGGCTCGATGGTATCCGTGCGCGAGGAATCGACTGCAAAGCGCTCGGCCAGGAAGCTGCGCCCGACGAGAAACGGCAGCTTGAAGCCCGTCCGGTCGGTGAGATTGACCTCGGTCACGCGGTAGGTGTTGCCCAAGCACACGCCGAGCATGACGGTAGGCCTGTCCTGAACACCGCCGGCGGCTTTCTTGACGCGCGCCACGCGCTCTACCTTCCGTTCGAGGCGCACCTTGCGGTTGTCTTTCCCTGCCACCTCGAAGCTCACCCAGTCGCCGTCCGCCCGCCGGATCCACCTGATGTCCGAAGCATGCAGGGAAGAGGTGTCGGCCCCGGTATCGAGCTTGGCCGGAACCAGCAGTCCCTCGCTATCCAGCTTTACCGATTCGATCCAGCCGACAACCGTGGGCTGCGCGGCTGTCGGCACGGAGGACCACGCAAAGCCGGCGAGGAACAAACACCAAAACGGTTTACAGGTGCGCATGAACTCGATTCCCCATTGATTCAATGTTCTCGTATTCTCGGTCCGAGCAATTCGCAGTTTGACAGCGACGATGACTTCCGGTTCGCCCGGTTGGGCACTTTCTGGCAATTGGACGGTAACGCCTGTGCCGCACCCGGCGTTGACGACGCTTGCCGGCCGCCGTGCCGGGCAGAAGCGGGCTCGACCTGGACGCGTCTTTGGTAGCCATTTGTTTCCATTCCCGAAAATCCGGGCGGGAGCAGCCCGGACGAAGGGAAGGAAAAAAGGCGGCGAGGGAGCGCGCGGTATAATCCAGGCGGCTCAGGCCCTGTCGAAAGCGTTCACGAAAGCATCCTCAATGACAAGATTCGAAGGCACCGATACCTACGTTGCAACCGACGACCTGACGATGGCCGTGAACGCCGCGGTCACCCTGGAACGGCCATTGCTGATAAAAGGCGAGCCGGGCACGGGCAAGACGATGCTCGCGCTCGAGGTGGCGAAGGCGCTCAAACGCCCGCTCTTCGAGTGGCATATCAAATCGACTATGAAGGCGCAGCACGGGCTCTACGAGTACGACGCCGTGTCGCGGCTGCGCGATTCGCAACTGGGCGATCCCAAGGTGCATGAAATCGGCAATTACATCGTGCAGGGCATGCTGTGGAAGGCGTTTGATGCGGAGAATCCGGCGGTGCTGTTGATCGACGAAGTGGACAAGGCCGACATCGAGTTCCCCAACGATCTCCTGCGGGAACTGGACCGCATGGAGTTCTACGTCTACGAAACACAGCAGCTGGTGCAGGCGAAAAGCCGCCCGCTGGTGGTGATCACCAGCAACAACGAGAAGGATCTGCCGGATGCGTTCCTGCGGCGCTGTTTCTTCCACTACATCCGCTTCCCCGATCACGAGACGATGGAAAAGATCGTCCGGGTGCATTTCCCTGACATCAAGAAGCAGCTCCTGAAGGAGGCGCTCGAAGCGTTCTTCGAGATACGCGAAGTGCCCGGGCTCAAGAAGAAGCCCTCGACTTCGGAACTGCTCGACTGGCTGAAGCTGTTGATGGCGGAGGACATCCCGCCCGAAGTGCTGCACAGCCGGGACAGCCACAAGATCATCCCGCCGCTGCACGGGGCGTTGTTGAAGAACGAACAGGACGTGCACCTCTTCGAGCGCCTCGTGTTCATGTCCCGCCGGAAGAGCTGACTCCAGGAAGGCGTGATCCGTGATCCGTGATCCGACAACATCTTCGAAGTCGTGCGCCACGCCCCTTGCCGTCGGCTCACGGCTCACGGCTCACCGTTCACGCTGCTCAAGCCCATGCTGATCGAGTTCTTCCTCAAGCTGAAAGACGGGGGCGTACCCGTCTCGATCAAGGAGTTCCTGACGCTGATCGAGGCGCTGGAGAAGCGCGTCATTTTCGGCAGCTTCGACGATTTCTACTATCTGGCGCGCACCTGCCTCGTGAAGGACGAGAAATATTTCGACCGCTACGACCGGGTGTTCGCCGCCTACTACAAGGGCATCGTCGAGGTCGAGGGCGCGATCGCGATCATCCCCGAAGCATGGCTGAAGCGGCTCGCCGAGAAACTGCTGACCGAGGAGGAGAAGAAGCTGATCGAGGCAATGGGCGGCTGGGACAAGCTGATGGAGACGCTGAAAAAGCGCCTCGAGGAACAGAAGGGGCGGCACCAGGGCGGGGCCAAATGGATCGGCACGGCGGGCACTTCCCCCTTCGGCGCCTATGGCTACAACCCCGAGGGCGTGCGCATCGGGCAGCACGAGTCGCGGCACCGGCGCGCGGTCAAAGTGTGGGACCAGCGCGAGTTCCGGAATCTCGACGACACCGTGGAGATCGGCACGCGCAACATCAAAGTGGCGCTGAAAAGGCTGCGCAAGTTCGCGCGCGAAGGCAATCCCGACGAACTCGATCTCGACGACACCGTGCGCTCCACCGCCAGGAACGCCGGCTGGCTGGACTTGAAGATGGTGCCCGAGCGCCACAACGCCGTGAAGGTGCTGCTGTTTCTGGATATCGGCGGCTCGATGGACGAATACGTCAAGGTGTGCGAGCAGTTGTTCTCCGCCACGCGCGCCGAGTTCAAGCACCTCGAATACTTCTACTTCCACAACTTCCTCTACGAACGGGTATGGAAGGACAACCGCCGCCGGTCAGCCGAGCGCATGGCAACGTGGGACGTGATGCACACCTATCCCCACGACTACAAGGTGATCTTCGTGGGGGATGCGACGATGAGCCCGTACGAGATCACCTATCCGGGCGGCAGCGTCGAGCATACCAACGAGGAAGCCGGCGCCATCTGGCTGCAGCGCGTGCTGTCGGTCTATCACAATGCGATCTGGCTCAATCCCCAGCCCGAAGCCGTGTGGGACTACCACGAGTCGATACGCGTCACACGGGAGATCATGGGCGAGCGCATGTTTCCGATGACGCTCGACGGGCTGGACCGGGGCATGCGCCTGTTGAGCAAGGCGCATTGAAGCCCAACATCCAGGTGGGCTGCGGCTCTTGGCGCACGATGACCGACGACGATGCGTACCGCACAACGAGGGAACATGCTGCCATACTTCCGCCTGGCCGACACTCCCATGGGCGAGCGAGTGCGGGCGGGCGCCGGCCGCCGGGACACGGGCTTGGAGAAAACATGAAGACAATGCTCCGGGGAGGTTTGATTGCGCTCGCAGTTGTGCTGGCGGGCTATGCGCCGGTCTACGCCCAGTACCCGGTCAAGCCGGTGCGCCTCATCGTGACGTTCGCCGCGGGCAGCGCAACCGACGCAGTGGCACGCTTTGTCCAGCCGCAGCTCGCGGCGGCGCTCGGGCACCAGGTGATCATCGATAACCGCCCCGGCGCGGCAGGCAACGTCGGTGCGGAGGTTGCTGCGCACGCCCCCGCCGACGACTACGCCGTGCTGATGGGCAACAGCGCCCACGCGATCAGCATGACGCTTTACGCGAGGCCCGGTTTCGATCTCATCAGGGATTTCGCGCCAGTCACACTGCTCGCCTCCGGCTCGTTCACGCTGGCAACGCACCCCTCGCTGCCGGCGAAGTCGGTGCGGGAGCTGGTCGCGTTCGCGAAAAAGCGGCCCGGAGAGATCAACGTCGCGACGGGGGGCGCCACCATCCGGCTGGCGGCGAAGATGTTCGAAAGCATGACCGGCATCAAAATGACGGAAATCACTTACAAGAGCACGCCGCAGGCCGTTACCGCGGTGATCAGCGGTGAATCCTCGGCCGGTTTTCCCGCCACGAGCGTGGTGATCCCGCACGTGCGGGCCGGGAAACTGCGCGCGCTCGCGGTCCCCAGCGCGCGGCGCTCGTCCATGGCGCCCGACATTCCAACGATCGCCGAGTCCGTTCCCGGCTACGAAGTGGCTACGTGGTATGGCCTCATGGTCCCGGCGGGCACGTCAAGAGAGATCATCGCCCAGCTGCATGCGGCAGCCATGAGCGCGCTCGGGCACCCCGAGGTGAAGAAACGGTTCGCAACCACCGACCTCGAGCCGACCGGCTCCACGCCCGAGCAGTTCGGAGCATTCGTGCGCGGCGAAATCGCGAAATGGGCGAAGGTCATCAGGGAATCCGGGATGGCGTCGAACTAGCGCGGAGGCGGTGGCGACTGTGCCGCAAATAGACTGCCTGGTGTGACATGACGGAACGCATCTGGGACAAATTCCTCACCGAGCGCGACCGGCAGGTGTTCGCTGCCGCCGGCTACGGCGCGCCGCAGGGCTTCGGGCAGCGGCCGGCGCTGGTGATCGTCGATGTCAACTATTTTTTCTGCGGCGACCGGCCGGAGCCGATCCTCGAGTCGATCAAGCGCTGGCGCAATTCGTGCGGCGAGGACGCCTGGCCCGCGGTCCAGGTCATCAAGGGGCTGCTTGGCGCCGCGCGCGGCAGGGGCGTGCCCGTGATCTACACCACGGGCAACGCCCGGCCCGACCTGTGGAACCGCGGCAGCTGGCGCTGGAAGAACAGCCGCGCCGGCGAGGACTCGCCGGTCGAACGGCCACGCGGCGACTTCGCAGGCAGCACCATCGTTCCCGATATCGAGCCCGCTCCGCAGGACATCGTGCTGCACAAGGACAAGCCGAGCGCGTTCTTCGGCACGCCGCTGCTCTCCTACCTCGTGCTGCTGAACTGCGACAGCCTGATCGTCACCGGCACCACCACCAGCGGTTGCGTGCGCGCGACGGTGCTCGATGCCTTCTCCAACAACTACCGGGTCACGGTGGTCGAGGATGCCTGCTTCGACCGCTCGCAGGCCTCGCATGCGATCAGCCTGTGCGACATGCACGCCAAGTACGCCGATGTGCGTCCGAGCGGGGACGTGCTGGGCTTTCTGGGAAAATATCCTGCCGATCAGTTCAAACTCCCTGCGGGAACGAGGTGACACCGACCGTTGCCGCCGCGCTACCGCGGCGGCTTGGACCGCGCGTCCCACAACGCGGCAAATGTACGAAGAGGCGTACCTAAACCCGGCGCGGAAGCGTCCGGGTTTAGGGGTTGTAGCCTTTCTCGTTGTGCAGCACGGTGTCGAGCCCCTCGGTCTCTTCTTCCGCCTCCACGCGCATTCCCGCCACCGCGTCGCTGATCTTGAGGATCACCCAGGTGATCACGCCGGACCATGCCGCGACTGCCAGAACGCCGACGACCTGGGTCAGTACCTGGTCGCCCATCGCCACTTTCTCTGGATAGCCGATGCCGCCGAAAGTGGACGCCACGAATACGCCGGTCAGGATGGTGCCGATCATGCCGCCGACCCCGTGCACCGGGAACACGTCGAGGGAATCATCCACCTTGAGCGTTTGCTTCATGTAGCTGGTGGCGAAGAAGCAGACGATGCCGGCGGCGGCGCCGATCGCGAGCGCGCCGAGCGGTCCGACGAACCCCGACGCCGGCGTGATCGTGCCGAGTCCCGCGACCATGCCGGTCACGGCGCCGAGCGCCGAGGGCTTGCCGTAGCGCAGCCACTCGCACACGATCCAGGCGAATGCGCCGGTCGCCGCGCCGATGTGCGTCACGATCATCGCCATGCCGGCAGCGCCGTCAGCCGCGAGCGCGCTGCCCGCGTTGAACCCGAACCAGCCGACCCACAGCATGCACGCGCCGGTCACCGTCATGGTCATGTTGTGCGGGAGGATTGGGGTATCGGGAAAGTCCCGGCGCTTGCGCAGCACGGTCGCGCACACCAGCGCTGCTATGCCTGCGTTCAGATGCACGACGGTACCGCCCGCGAAGTCCATGAGTCCCATTTTCTGCAACCAGCCGTCGCCCCATACCCAGTGGGCGACCGGGCAGTAGACGAAGAGCAGCCAGAGCAGACTGAACAGGAGCATGCCGGAAAACTTGACGCGCTCGGCATAGGCGCCGATGACGAGCGCCGGCGTGATGATCGCAAACGTCAGCTGGTACATCGCGAACACGGTCTCGGGAATGCTGCCCCTGACGGTCTTGACGTCGATACCGGACAGGAAGACTTTGTCGAAGCCCCCGTACCAGGCGTTGAGCGGGCCGGCGTCCCCAAAGGCGAGACTGTAACCAACCACGACCCAGGCCAGCGTCACAATGCAGGTAATGGCAAAGCACTGCATGAGCACCGAAAGCACATTCTTCATGCGCACCAGCCCGGCGTAGAACAACGCCAGCCCGGGCAGCGTCATGAACAGCACCAGCACCGACGCGGTGAGCATCCAGGCGGTATTTGCCGCGTCCAGTTTTGGCGGTTCGGCGGCCACGGCGAACGGCGCGTGGGCGAACGTCACGACTAGCAGGAACATCAGCAACGAGGCAAAGCGGTGTTGTTTTTTCATGATATTGAAGGTTGGGATGGGTTTCTGGAACGGAGGGACGAGCAAGCCGGCGGCAGTTGCACGGCTGTTGGCGAAATGCACCGGGTTCGAACGTGGCTCGCCCCAATTTGGGGCGTCGCCGGGTATATTTTTCCCTATCATCGCGTGCTCCTCCCTTCGACGCGTCGCGGCCTGGCACCAGCGTGGTGCGAATCATGGACTGCGCGCCGTTCTTGGTCAAGCGGGGGAGGGGCGGTGCTCGCAGAGCGAGCCGACCGGTATGATGCAATGCGGCATGGATGCCGCGAGTGAACGTGCTACGCCCTTACGTCGCGCGCCTTTTCGGCGACGCGGGCCGTGAACCTTGCGGCATCGATCACGAACCTCTCGTGCGTACCCTCGGCAATGGTATCGATTCCGTCGTGCGCCGTGAGGAAGAACTCGACAGTGAACAGAAAAACGGTGAACAGTGAGCCTTGCCCGTTTACCGTTCACTATGCCGCTCGAGCGGCGCGCGCGGCTTCCCAGCCGAGGATGGCCGCCTTGCGGCTTTCGCCCCAGCGGTATCCGGCCAATGCACCTGATTCGCGTAACACCCGGTGGCAGGGAATGAGGTAGGCGATCGGGTTTGCCCCGATGGCGTTCCCGACGGCGCGCGCGGCCGCCGGCTGGCCGATGGCGCGTGCGATAGCGCTGTAGGTGGCGGCGCCACCCGATGGAATCCCAAGCAACGCCCGCCACACCTTGACCTGGAAGTTGGTGCCCTTCACCCGGAGCGCAAGCGGTGGACCCGGGTCGTTTTCCAGCGGCGTGAACACGCGCCGGGCGATCGATGCCGTGAGCGTGACGTGAGGTTCGATCCGTGCCCGCGGCCACTCTTCCTGGAGGAGATCGGCGGCGAGCTTTTCATCGGCATCGTCGAGAAATTCCAGGCGGCAGATGCCTCGCGCCGTGGTCGCGATCAGGCAGGGACCGAACGGCGAGGCGTGCAGGCCGTAGCGGATCGCGAGCCCCGCCCCGCCTGCCTTGAACTCTCCCGGCGACATTGCTTCCAGCGTGACGAAGAGATCGTGCAACCGTCCCGCTCCCGACAGGCCGGAGTCGTCCGCGAGTGCCGCGACATCGGGTTGCGCCGCGAGGCGCGCCTTCGCGTGTTCCACCGTCAGGAACTGCAGGAACCGCTTGGGACTGACGCCCGCCCAGCGGGTGAACATGCGTTGGAAATGGTGCTCCGATAAATGCACGTGGCGCGCGACGTCGGCCAATGGGGGCTGTTCCCCGGCATGGCGCCTCAGGTAGTCGATGGCCCGCGCAACACGCTGGTAATCTCTCACGCCGGACGTGCGGGTTGGTATTTCCTTTATCAGGGTATCGCGAGGTTTCATGCTCGCCAGAATACGGCGGGCAGGAAACTTCCGCCACCCGTTTCTTGCTGAATTGAGCGTGCGGCAACCGGTCACCCGCCCCGGGTCGCGGGGCGCACGATTCCTACCGGTGTTGTTGTCGCCTGTCGCCCGCGGGCGGCGGGGCAGTCGTCATGACCTCGTCGATGGTGGTGATGCCGGCGGCGACTTTCAGGGCGCCGTTGATCCGAAGCGGCTTCATGCCCTCTCGGTAGGCGACATCGCGAAGTACTTCGAGGTCGGTTTTCTCGGAAATTTCCTTGCGCAGGTCGTTGGTCATCAGCATGAGTTCGTAGATGCCGATGCGCCCCAGGTAGCCGGTCATGCGGCACTCGAGGCAGCCTTTGGCGACGTAGGTCGCATCCTTCGGATTCACCGCTTTCCACGGCGCGACCAGGCGCTCCCAGGCGTCGTCGGGAAGCGCGTGCTTCTCCTTGCAGTGCGGGCATAGCGTGCGCATCAGGCGCTGGGCCATGACGCCGAGTATGGTCGAGTGCAGCAGGTAGGCCGGCACCCCGATATCGAGCAGCCGCGTGATGGCGGATGGTGCGTCATTGGTATGCAGCGTCGAGAGCACCAGGTGGCCGGTCAGTGCCGCCTGCACCGCCATCTCGGCGGTTTCGAGGTCGCGGATCTCGCCCACCATGATGATGTCGGGATCCTGGCGCATCAGCGTGCGGATGCCGCTTGCGAAGTCGACGCCGATCGAGTGCTGCACCTGCATCTGGTTGAACGCGGGCTCCACCATCTCGATCGGGTCCTCGACGGTGCACACGTTGACTTCGGGCATGGCAAGCTGTTTGAGGGTCGAATACAGCGTCGTGGTCTTGCCCGATCCGGTGGGTCCCGTCACCAGGATGATGCCGTGGGGCTGCGTCACCATCTGGTTCCACTTGCGCTCGTCGTCTTCGGAAAACCCCAGCTCCTTGTAATCCTTGACCAGATTTTCGGGACTGAAGATGCGCATCACCAGCTTCTCGCCGAAGGCGGTGGGCATGGTCGAAAGGCGCAGCTCGACCTCCTCGCCGTCCGGCGTCACGGTCTTCAGACGGCCGTCCTGCGGGCGGCGCTTCTCGACCACGTCCATGCGGCCGAGCACCTTGATGCGGCTGGTCATCGCCGCGAGCACCGGCGTGGGAATCTGGTAGACCTGGTGCAGGACGCCGTCGATGCGAAAGCGCACGTTGCCGGAGTCCCGGCGCGGCTCGATGTGGATGTCGCTCGCGCGCTGTTCGAAGGCGTAGTTGAACAGCCAGTCGCAGATGTGGACGACGTGCTGATCGTTGGCGTCGAGTTTGCCGGAGCGGCCGAGCTGCACCAACTGCTCGAAATTCGTGATGGCGCTGTAGGCGCCCTTGTCCTGGGCGGTCGCCCCCTTGACGGAGCGGGCGAGGTTGTAGAACTCGACGAGATAGCTCTGGATGTCGAGCGGATTGGCGACAACGCGCTTGATCTCGAGCCGCAACCCCTGCGTCAGCTGCTCCTCCCAGTCGCGCACGTAGGGTTCGCAGGTGGCGACCGTCGCCTCGCGCGAGGTCACTCCCACGGGCAGGATCCTGTAGCGCTCGGCGAAGGCGCTCGACATCACCTTGGTGACGGCGGCGAAATCGATCTTGAACGGGTCGACGTGCAGGTAGGGCAGGCCGGCTTTTTCCGCGAGCCATTCGGTCAGCGCTTCGAGGTGCAGCAGTTTTTTCGGGTTGCGCGGGTCCTTCCAGCGCTGCTCGGTGATCACCACCAGCGGATGGACTTCGGCGCGGCTGAAACGCCGGTCGCTGACGAGCTTGTCGGCGGCCGCCTTGGCCACGAGCTGGTCGGCAACCAGGTCATCGAGCACTTTCCGCAGTGTCAGTCTGCGGTCGACGGCTTTCGGAGCAGGAGCGGCTGGTGTCATCTTGATCCGGTTGTTGTTTGCCACTATAACCGCAAGCGCTCAATCTATCAACGGGTTACGCCCGGAACTTCGAGTCCGTACCACATCACTAGGCGTGGCACGCAATGCAGGTAGGTAGGTTAGAATCCGTTGTCATCATCAGCTTACGGAGACATCGATGTCGCTCCGCAACTTCTTGTTCCGGTTGCTCGTCGCCGTTTTCTGCTCGGCAGCAGTGTCAGGCGCCAGCGCGCAGGGCGGCGCCGGCCCGCGCATTTACCAGGTCGGCGAGATCGCGTTCAGTCGCTACGCGGTGCTCGAACGCATCTGGGTCGGATCGTGGCACTCGGCATTTTTCCTGCCCACCCGCGCCGATCAGGAGGGCGCGATCGCGGCGCTGCAGGAAGAGGCGGCCCGCCTCGGGGCGGACGGCATCGTTAATCTTCATTGCCTCGATGACAGCGGCGGGCTATTCGGCGAGGGCGGGCATTTCTGCTACGCCAACGCGATCAAGCTGAAGTGACCGTCAGAAATACGCGGTGCCGCTCATCGCGTAGTTACCCGCCGCGTTCGCAGTCCACAGTTCCGCCCTCGATCCATCACCGGCCGGAATGCCGTTCACCGTGAAGCGCTCGGTGTGAAACACCGGGTGTAGCGCGCGGTAGTCGAGCTTACTCACCGTCCGCGGCGCGTGGCGGCGCGCGAGGTCCAGCATGAGTATCGTCTGCAGCGGCCCATGCACGATCAGCGCCGGGTAGTGCTCCTCGTCCCTGACGTAATCCAGGTCGTAGTGGATGCGGTGCGCGTTGAAGATCAGGGCGGAAAAACGAAACAGCGTGACTGCGTCGGCGGTGATCTCGCGATGCCACGTCGGGTTTCCTGGGGCCGGCCTGCCCTGCTGCGCTGCCTCGCCAGGCTTGGCCGCCTCGCGATAGACGATGTCGTGTTCCTCCACCACCGCAGTCTCCCCGTCTGCCGCTATGGTATGCCGCACTGTCACGAAAACCAGGTTGCCGCTCTTGCCCTGCTTGGGTTCGACCGCGATGATCTGGGAGTCGCGGCACAAGGATTCACCCACGCGCAGTGAACGCCTGAACTCGATGCGGCCTCCCGCCCACATGCGTCTGGGCAGGGGCACCGGCGGCAGGAATCCGCCGCGCTTCGGGTGGCCATCCCGGCCCAACTCGGACGCGCGTTTCGCTTCCAGGAAATACAGCCAGTGCCAGCCGGGGGGGATCTCGTCACCGATCGACGGAGGCGGATCATTCCGGTCAAGCGTTGCGGTGAGGGCCGCGACCGGCCATGCGGCGGCGACATCCGTGCAGCTTTCCGCCTTGCCGATCCATTTCTTCAGATGGTCCAATTCGCTGTTCACTTGCGGTGCTCCTGTTGATGCGACTGTGGGTGTCGAATTTGCGGACTTCTTAGCCCTTCCGCGCCGTCCGCCGTGACGACATCGATGATGCCCCGACGTCCTTCTCTCCGGGTCAGCCGAACGGATTGAAACCCAGCGGCGCGAGCACGGCAACGGCCAGCAGCGCGACCGATACCCAGATCACCCAGCGCAGCCGTCCGGCTGCCGCGGAATCGCTCCGGCGCTCCTGGCGCACGACGCCGGTGAGCCACGCGCTGGCGCGATCGCCGAAGCATTCCAGCGGCGAGCGGCCGACCACCCGCGCGTACAACAGCATCGCGCCGAGGCAGCCGAACAGGATCACGATATTCGGCCACGCGCCGATCGTCCATGACCAGGTTGCGTACCACTTGAAATCCGAGAGCGGCCACAGCGGGTAGATCGGCCATGTCGGGCCGCCGCCGACGAGGTCGAAGAAATTGTGAATTGCGGAGGCGAGCAGGGCGAGCAGGGCGACTCGCGCACGCGCTGGGGTCCGGGAAGCGAGCCACCATGCCAGCACGCCCGTAAGCAGCACGAAGGACAGCCCGTGCGTGTAGCGGTGATGCACGAGCTGCCAGACATTCTCGTATGCGAGGTCCTTGTCAAAACCGTACCAGACGATGGCGCCCGCATAAGCGAGCACGTCGATATCGGGAGCGAAACCCGCCCACGCCACGATGCGCCGGTCGCGCGCCGACCGGACGCCGGCGCTCTCGGCGAAATACCAGGACAGCATCAGATGCGTGGGGCCTTGCATGCTTTCTCCACGAGGATCGCAACGAGCGCTGACAGGAAACAGATCAATGCGGCAACGGCCGCGATCCTGAAGGCCGGGTGGGACGGATCCGCGGAAACCAAAAACGGCCAGATGAACGTCAGCCCGCACATTGCGGCGACCGAACACGCCAGCGTCCAGCGGGATATCGCAGCGATGGCTCTCATCCGACGTTTTCCCCGGTGCGCCGCGGCCGACCCGGCACTACTGCCCGGCCAGCAGGCGCCCGAGCGCGCGTGATGACCACGATGCCCCCCGAGAAAGACTTCGGGAACTGTGATTCGGGGTCGGCATCGAAGGCCAGCCCCGCCGCAAATTCGGCGAGTTCGCGCGAGATCGATGCCAGCGGCGCGCCACGGGCGGCCTGAGTCGCGTTGGCTAGGGGTTGGACGCTCATGAATGCCGCTCCATTGCGGATGATGATCCGGGGGTATTGCGCACTGTAACTCGACTGATCGAGACGCGGCAACTGGCGCGCGCAGCCTTTGGCGACATTTTGTATGCCGTGGGTATCGCCCCCAACAAACTGGATCATGTCGCCGCGCTGCGGACAAGAGGTGCTGACGTGACCGTGCTGCTCGACAGCGTCGAGTCCGGGCGCATGGTCGCTGACAGGGGCCGGGCGCTGGGCATCGACTTTCCGGCACTCATCGAGATCGACAGCGACGGCCACCGTTCCGGGGTGCGCCCAGGCGATCCCGCGCTGATGGCGATCGGGCGAGCGCTCGGCGAGGGGCGCGGAGCAAGCCTGCGCGGTGTCATGACCCATGCGGGCGACTCGTACAATTGCACGTCGGTCGATGCGATACGGGCGATGGCGGAGCGCGAGCGGGCTGCGGTCGTCGGGTGTGCCGAAGCGCTGCGCGGGGCGGGATTGCCGTGTCCGATTGTCAGCGCCGGCTCGACGCCGACCGCGACCTTTGCCACGGGATTCAACGGAGTGACCGAGGTTCGTGCCGGGGTCTACATGTTTTTCGATCTCGTCATGGCCGGGCTGGGTGTGTGCCTGATCGACGACATCGCGGTGTCGGTGCTGGCCACGGTGATCGGGCATCAGCCGGATAAAGGCTGGATCATCACCGACGCCGGGTGGATGGCGCTTTCACGCGATCGCGGCACGGCGAAGCAGAAGGTCGATCAGGGCTACGGGCTGGTGTGCAATGTCGGTGGCGTTCCCATCGACGATCTGGTCGTTGTCGATACCAACCAGGAACACGGCATCATCGCCGATCGGCGCGGCGCCGCGATCGACACGGCAAGATACCCGGTGGGAACGCAAATGCGCATCCTGCCCAATCACGCGTGCGCCACGTCGGCGCAGCATGCGGCCTACCATGTCGTGAATGGTGGCACGGAACTCGATGCGGTATGGCCTCGATTCAGCGGCTGGTAACGGCGCGCGTTCCCGTTGCTTTCACCTGCGGCGGGTGAGACCCGCGCGCCGCTGCTTCCGCTATTTGCGCACGGGCTCTATCGTGCCCATGTGGAACTTGTATTCGCCGGCGCGCCGATCGGCGTAGTAATGCGTGAGTGTGTTGCGCACCGTGGCAAAGGCAAGCTGGTCCCACGGTATGTCGCGTTCCGCGAACAGATTCACGTCCAGCGTTTCGGCACCGGCCCTGAACTCGTACTCGAGGAGCCGCGCGCGGAACAGGATGTAGACCTGGTTGATGTGCGGGATGTTGTAGATCGCGTACAGCGGCCCCACCTCGACGCGCGCCATGGCTTCCTCCAGCGTCTCGCGGATTGCGCCCTGGTGCATGGTTTCCCCATTTTCCATGTAGCCCGCGGGCACGGTCCACAGGCCATAGCGCGGTTCGATGGCGCGCCGGCAAAGCAGGATGCGTTCGTCCCACTCCACGATGCAGCCCACGACCATGCGTGGATTCTGATAGTGGATCGTCTTGCACGCGTCGCAGACGTAACGCGGCAGCGAGTCGCCCGGCGGCACTTTGCGCGTTACCGGCGCGCCGCAATTGCTGCAGAATTTCATGGTCCTTACTATACGGCAATATCGGGCAAAAGGAGCCCGATATTGCCGCTACTTCTCACCGGCATCCTTGAACGGACTGCGGTCGTTCAGTTCATCGACATACTGCGCGATGCCGCGGCTTTCGCGCGCGAGATACTCCTCGACTGCGGCCGAAAACTGCGGGTGGGCGAGCCAGTGCGCGGACACGGTCTCAACCGGCGCGAGCCCGCGCGCAAGCTTGTGTTCGCCGCGGGAGCCTCCCTCGAAGATATCGATGCCGCGCGCGATGCAATAATCGATCGTCTGGTAGTAGCAGGTCTCGAAGTGCAGGCCCGGGTGATACTCGATGCCGCCCCAATAGCGCCCGCACATGCGCCTGCCGTTGTGAACGTTGAACGAGACGGCGATCGGGCGCCCTTCGCGTTCCGCGATCACCAGCATGAGATGCTGCGCCATGGTGTGGCCGATCCGCTGGAAAAACTCGGAATCGAGGTAGGGCGTCGAGCCGTGGACGCGGTAAGTCTGGCGATAGCAGCGCGCGACGAAGCGCCAGTCGGCATCGCTCGCATCCGGGCCCTCCAGCCGGCGGAAAGTGATGCCGGCCCCGGCCACGCGGCGCCTTTCCTGTTTCACTTTCTTGCGCTTGTCGTGGCTCATGCCCGCGAGAAAGTGTTCGAAGTTTTCGTAGCCGGCATTCGACCAGTGGAACTGCACCGCATGACGCAGCATCATGCCGTGGCGGCGCATGCTTTCCGCCTGTTCGCGCGGCAGGAACAGGCAATGCAGCGACGAGACGTCCACCTCGCGGGCGAACTTGAGCGCGGCGCGGATCAGGAGTTCGCGCTGGTCGACGGTCTCGGCAAGGACGCGGCTGCCCGTGACCGGTGTGAACGGGACCGCGGCGAGCAACTTGGGGTAGTAGTTGAGGCCGTGGCGCGAATAAGCATCGGCCCATGCCCAGTCGAACACGTATTCGCCGTAGGAGTGGGTCTTGAGGTAGAGCGGCATCGCGGCGGCAAGGCGCCCGTGCTCGCGCAGCAGCAGGTACTGCGGCGTCCACCCGGTATCCGGTGCGGCGCAGCCCGTTTCGTGCAACGCCGACAGGAACTCATGGCGCAGGAATGGTTCGTCCCCGGCGAGGGGGTTCCATTCCTCCGGCGGGACGCCGGCGAGCGTGCTGGCGATATCGATGACCATCGGCGATACACGAGCCCTATGCCGAATCACGTGCGATAGTAATGGACGAGATGAAGGAGAAGCATCATCAGTGGCCCGCCCGGCCGGTACCGGGCTGCGACGATGATATAGTAGCAGCATGAAAATTGCGATCGCACAGATCAACTTTACCGTCGGTGATCTCGCGGGAAATGTCGCTCGCATCGTCGAGTTTGCGGAGCGGGCGCGGGACGGCGGAGCGCGTCTCATGGTGACGCCCGAACTGGCGGTGTGCGGCTACCCGCCCGAGGATCTGCTGTTGCGCGACGACTTCATTGCCGCCTGCGAGCGCTCGCTCGCAGATCTCGCCACGCGCGTGCGCGGCATCACGCTGGTGGTGGGGCATCCACGAGCGGTGGATGGCAAGCGCTACAACTCGGCGTCGGTGATTCAGGACGGGGCCGTGGTCGCCGTCTACGACAAGCACAATCTCCCCAATTACACGGTGTTCGACGAGGAGCGCTACTTTGAACCGGGCGCGGCGCCTTGCGTTTTTGGAACCGACGGCGTGCGGTTCGGGGTCAATATCTGCGAAGACACGTGGGGCGCGGGGGGGCCGGGCAGCGCTTTGCCCCGGCTCGCGGGCAACGTGCAACTGGGTGTCAACATATGCGCGGACTCGTGGCAGGCCGAAGCGCCGCGCGCGGCACGGGCCGCGGGCGCGGCCGTGCTGCTGGTGCTCAATGCCTCGCCCTACCACCTGAACAAGCAGCAGGTGCGCTACGACATCATGCGCGAGCGGGTGGCGGAAACCGGCATGCCGCTGATCTACGTCAACCTCGTCGGCGGGCAGGATGAGCTGGTGTTCGACGGCGCGTCGTTCGTGCTCGACGCACAGGGGGCGATCACGCACCAGCTCCCGGCGTTCGAGGAGGCGCTGGGTTTCGTCGAGCTGGTGGACGGGGTGCCGGCGAAGGGCGGGATCGCCCCGTCGCTGTCTCTCGAGGGCGAGGTCTACGCGGCGCTGACGCTGGGCGTGCGCGATTACCTCGACAAAAACGGTTTTCCGGGCGCGCTGCTGGGTTTGTCGGGCGGCGTCGATTCCGCCCTGACACTCGCCATCGCAGCCGATGCGCTGGGGCCGGAACGGGTGCGGGCGGTGATGATGCCCTCGCAGTACACGGCCGGCATGAGCCGCGAGGACGCGCTCGCCGAAGCACAATCGCTCAACGTGCGCTATACCGAAATCGCGATCAAGCCCATCTTCGACGCGTTCAAGACGGCGTTAACGGGCGAGTTCAAGGGCCTGCCCGAAGACACGACCGAGGAAAACCTGCAGGCGCGCATCCGCGGCACCCTGTTGATGGCGCTCTCGAATAAGAGCGGCGCCATCGTGCTCACGACCGGCAACAAGAGCGAAATGGGGGTCGGGTATGCAACGCTCTATGGCGACATGGCCGGAGGTTTTGCGGTACTGAAGGACATCAACAAGATGATGGTCTATCGGCTCGCGCGCTATCGCAACAGCATCTCGCCGGTAATCCCGCAACGTGTCATCGACCGCGCGCCGTCGGCGGAGCTGCGACCGGATCAGACGGATCAGGACAGCCTGCCCCCGTACGACGTGCTCGATGCCATCATGGAAGCCTACGTCGAAGCGGACCTGAGCCCGCTGGAGATCATCGCGCGCGGCCACGCCCGCGCCGACGTGGAGAAGGTCGTGCGCCTGGTGCACGTGAGCGAGTACAAGCGGCGCCAGGCGCCCGTGGGCATCCGCATCACCAGCCGCGGCTTCGGCAAGGACTGGCGCTATCCGATCACCAACAAGTTCCGCCAGCGGTTCGAGTGACGGCATCCGGGGACGGGCGACTCTGTGATATCCTAGACGCCCGGAATCCGGCAAGGTTGCGACTCAGCGGAGGAGCCATGAAAAAAATCGAGGCGATATTCAAGCCGTTCAAGCTTGACGAGGTGCGCGAAGCGCTGTCGGAGATCGGCGTGAGCGGTCTGACGGTGACCGAAGTAAAGGGCTTCGGCCGCCAGAAGGGCCACACCGAACTCTACCGCGGCGCCGAGTACGTCGTCGATTTCCTGCCCAAGGTCAAGGTCGAGGTCGTCGTCCCGGACAAGCTCATGGAGAGCGCGATCGACGGCATCGTCAAGGCCGCGCGCACCGGCAAGATCGGCGACGGCAAGATCTTCGTCACGAGCGTCGAGCAGGTCATCCGCATCCGCACCGGGGAGACGGACGAAGCCGCAATTTGAGGCGTCGTTGAGGGTTGAGCGTTCAGGGTTGAGAGTGTAGTAGCCTTCCCCGCGCTAACCTCTCAACTCCCAACTCTCAACGCTTAACCGCTCTCAAGAGCACCACCACCGCGCCGCTGCCGCCTTCCGTCGGGCGCGCCTGGCAGAATGCCAGGATTTCATCACGCAGCATCAGCCAGTGTGCGACCTTGTGCTTGAGCACCGGTTCGCGGTTCTTCGACCGCAGTCCCTTGCCGTGAATGACCCGTACGCAGCGCAGGCCGCGGCGCAGGCAGCCGTTCAGGAATTCCACCAACAGGGCGCGCGCCTCGGGTGAGGTCAGTCCGTGCAGATCGAGTTCGTCCTGGATCACCCAGTGCGCACGGCGCAGCTTGCGCAACGTGCCGGACGGCAGTCCCTTGCGCAGAAATGAGAGCTCGTCACCGGTCTCGATCGTGCCATCCGCGTGGCCGGTGAGGCTGTCCCGTAACACTGCTTGTTCGTCGCGCAGGCGCTGTGCAGGCACGGGCTCCGTGCGGCGCCGCTCCAGTATCGCCCTGTTTGCCCGCTTCAATGGCGTGACGTCGGGCACCAGCGCGTGAAACGACGGCTGGTCACGTTTACCGGTACCGCGCCCGTGCGTGTCCATAGCTGTCACACCCGCGTTGTCGTCGAAAGTGAGGGTCGGCAAGCTCAGTTCAGGCCCTTGCTCTCGAGATATTTCTGCGCATCGAGCGCCGCCATGCATCCCGTGCCCGCGCTGGTCACGGCCTGCCGGTAGACGTGGTCCTGCACGTCGCCCGCGGCGAATACACCCGGCACGCTGGTGGCTGTCGCGTTACCCTCGAGCCCGCTGCGGGTGACGATATACCCGTTTACCATGTCGAGCTGGCCGGCGAAAATTTCGGTGTTCGGGCGATGACCGATCGCGATGAACACGCCCTGCAACTGCTTGTCGGCGGTCGCACCTGTCTTCACGTGCTTGACCCGCATGCCGGTGACACCGGTGTTGTCCCCCAGCACTTCGTCGAGCACGTGATCCCACAGGATCGACGCCTTGCCACCTGCGACCTTCTCCGTCAGCTTGTCGACCAGAATGGCCTCGGCGCGGAACCTGTCGCGTCTGTGCACCACCGTGACGTGGCTCGCGATGTTGCTGAGGTAGAGCGCCTCTTCGACCGCGGTATTGCCGCCGCCGACGACCGCCACTTCCTGGCCCTTGTAGAAAAAGCCGTCGCAGGTGGCGCAGCCCGACACGCCCTTGCCCATGAATTTCTGCTCCGAGGCGAGCCCCAGGTACATCGCGGAGGCGCCGGTGGCGATGATCAGAGCATCGCAGGTGTAGATGCCCTGATCGCCGATCAACGTGAGCGGCGTTTCCCCCAGCTTCGCCGTATGGACGTGGTCGAAGATGATCTCGGTCTTGAAGCGCTCGGCGTGCTTGAGAAAGCGCTCCATCAGTTCCGGCCCCTGCACGCCCATCGCATCGGCCGGCCAGTTGTCCACGTCGGTCGTGGTCATCAACTGTCCGCCCTGGGCGAGGCCTGTCAGCAGCATGGGTTGGAGGTTCGCGCGCGCGGCGTAAACCGCCGCGCTGTAGCCGGCCGGGCCCGATCCAAGGATCAGGACGCGGCAATGTCGGGTTTGCTGGGACATTTTTCGGTGTGGGGTAGCGTCGGGAAAGACGCGAATCTATCAGGTTGCGCGCGGCCATGTCGAGACGCCGGCGCGTCGTCGCCCGAAACGGGGCGGGCGCAATCCACGGCTCGGGGGAATTTGCACCGCTCGAACGTGACGTTGGAGACCCGATCTGGCAGACTATGCGCTGAGGGGTGTCTACGTGCCCGGGTGCCTCGACACGAACAACTTTCATATCGGTCTGCCGACATATGGCTATCCAGTTCAGGCTCCATCCCCAGCTCCTGAAAAACGTGCCGCTGTTTGCGTCGTTCTCCGACCCGCAGCTCCAGACCCTGCTCGGCTTCGTGCAGCATCGCAGCTTTCCGCGCAACGCGTTCATCGTGCACGCGGGCGAGGACACTGACGCGCTGTACGTCATCCTCGCCGGGCGCGTCAAGGTGTTGATCACGGATGACGATGGGCACGAAGTGATCCTCAGCATGCTCGGGCCCAACGAGTACTTCGGCGAGATGGGGCTGCTCGACGACCAGCCGCGCTCGGCGAGTGTCGAAACCGTGGAACCGTGCCAGATGCTGCGCATGTCCAAGGCCGGTTTCATCTCGCTGCTCCAGAACAACTTCGAGATGGCCATGCTCATCATCCGCAATCTCGTGAAGCGCCTGCGCGACGCGGACCGCCAGATCGAGAGCCTGGCGCTGATCGATGTCTACGGACGCGTGGCGCGGTTGCTGATCGACCTGGCCGAGGAGATCGACGGCCGGTGGGTGGTGACGCGCGCTCCGCCCAAGCAGGAGATCGCGCGCATGATCGGCGCCTCCCGCGAGATGGTGAGCCGCGTCGTGAAGGGCCTGCAGCAGAAAGGCCTGATACGGGCGGAGAAACGCCGCATCATTGTCCTCGACCGTCAGTCCATGGCGCGCCACGCCCACGGGCGTTAGCCGTCATATTTCGACACCGGGCGCCCGCGCGTACGCATTTCGTTGCCGGCCGCGTGCGCGCGGTTCGCCAGCGCACGCAAGGTGCTTATTATTCGGGCAAATTTCCCGGTGCGCCAACGCCATCTCTTTCGATGTACAATCAAAAGCTTAATGGCATGACTTCAATTGACGCATGATGTTCGCGGGTGACAGGGCCGGTGCGAGCCGCAGCGCGCGTAACCCGTTGCCGCCGAAGCTCGCCGCGCTGCTGCGTGAAGCCTGGTGGTTCGCGCTGCTCGGTGTGGCGATCCTGTTGTTCCTCGTGCTCTACACCTATGACAAGTCGGATCCGGGCTGGTCGCACAGCGTCGCCGCCGCCGAAATCAGGAATGCGGGCGGGGTAATCGGCGCCTACCTTGCGGACCTGCTCCTGTTCGTGTTCGGAATGTCCGCATACTGGTGGGTCGTTTTCTGTGCGGTCCTCGTGTGGCTCGGTTTTCGGCGTATCGAGACAGTGACCGAGTTCGACCGGCGCTCGTACGCTGTCGCGGCAATCGGCTTTCTCGTGGTACTGATCGCAAGCAGCGGCATCGAGGCGATTCGGCTCCACACCGTCAAAGCGATCCTGCCGCTCGCACCGGGCGGGATGCTCGGTGCATTGGTCGGCGAGGGCCTCGCCAGGGCGTTGGGATT
>MEQT01000257.1:0-1929 GCA_001770325.1 Betaproteobacteria bacterium RIFCSPLOWO2_02_64_14 | reverse complement strand
CGATCGCAAGGTGGGCGAGCAGGCCGTGGTCGAGCGCGAAGAAGTGGTGGAAGAAAGCAGGAAGAAGCTGGACATCCACGAGCCGGTGCGGATCGCGCCCCCGGCGGTCGAAATTCAGAAGTCGCCGCGCGTGGAGCGGGAGAAGCAGGTGCCGCTGTTCGAGAACCTGCCGGACTCGATGCTGCCACCGCTCAACCTGCTTGACGAGCGTGACAGGACCGTCGAGGTGCTGTCGGCGGATACGCTCGAATTCACCTCGCGGCTGATCGAGAAGAAGCTGCTCGACTTCGGCGTCGAAGTCAAGGTGGTCGCGGCGTACCCGGGGCCGGTAATCACGCGTTACGAGATCGAACCGGCGGTGGGCGTCAAGGGCAGCCAGATCATCAATCTCGTGCGCGATCTGGCGCGCGCTCTCTCCGTGGTGAGCATCCGCGTGGTCGAGACCATCCCCGGCAAGAGCTGCATGGGGCTGGAGATTCCCAATCCTACGCGCCAGATCGTGCGCCTTACCGAGATCCTGAGCTCGCAGGTCTACGCCGACATGCACTCGCCGCTCACGCTCGGGCTGGGCAAGGACATCGCCGGGAACCCGGTGGTAGCCGATCTCGCGCGCATGCCGCACCTGCTCGTTGCCGGCACCACCGGTTCCGGCAAGTCGGTCGCGATCAACGCGATGATCCTGTCCCTCGTCTACAAGTCGCCGCCGTCGCAGGTGCGGCTCATCCTGGTCGATCCCAAGATGCTCGAGCTGTCGGTCTACGAGGGCATTCCGCACCTGCTCGCGCCGGTGGTGACCGACATGCGGCAGGCCGCGAACGCGCTCAACTGGTGTGTGGCCCAGATGGACAAGCGCTACAGACTGATGTCGGAGTTGGGCGTGCGCAATATGTCGGGCTTCAACCAGAAAGTGCGTGAAGCGATCAAGGCCAAGCAGCCGATTGCGAACCGGCTTACCTCGACACCAGACAATCCCGATTTCTTGCAAGAGATGCCGCTCATCGTGGTGGTTATCGACGAGCTTGCCGATCTCATGATGGTGGTGGGCAAGAAGGTGGAGGAATTGATCGCGCGCATCGCGCAGAAGGCGCGGGCGGCGGGCATCCACCTCATCCTCGCGACACAGCGGCCTTCGGTCGACGTCATCACCGGGCTCATCAAGGCCAACATCCCCGCGCGCATCGGATTCCAGGTGGCGGCGCGAGTCGATTCGCGAACGATATTGGACCAAATGGGCGCAGAGGCGCTGCTGGGGCAGGGCGACATGCTGTTCCTGCCGCCAGGCACGGGTTACACCCAGCGGGTGCACGGCGCGTTCGTGGCCGACCACGAGGTGCACAAAGTCGTCGAGTACCTGAAGAGTCTCGCACGGCCCCAATACGAGGAGCGCGTGCTCGAGGGTCCGGAGGCGGAGGCCGAGGGCGAAGGCGGAGCGCTGGGGACGGATGCCGAATCCGATCCCCTGTACGACCAGGCGGTCGAGGTCGTGCTCAAGACCCGGCGCGCGTCGATTTCACTGGTGCAGCGCCACCTCAGAATCGGTTACAACCGCGCGGCGCGCCTGATCGAGCAGATGGAGCGCGCCGGACTGGTATCGGCGATGCAGTCGAACGGCAACCGCGACATTCTCGTGCCCGCGTCAGCCGTGGCATCCGATGAACGTTGACGAACGTATAGAATCTTCTGCCGGAACCGCTGTCTCAATCCCGGGAATTCATAGGGTCTCTCCGTGAAAGTTTGGCTCGGGTTATGCGCGGTCCTGCTGGCCGGTTCGGCGCCTGGCGCGCAGACCTATAAGTGGGTGGACGAGCACGGCGTCACCAACTACGGCGAAAAGCCTCCTGCCGGCCGGCCGGCGACGCCCGTGGAGACGCAACCGGCCGGGACCCTGGACAGCGGTGGGCTGCAGGAAAAGCGCCGCGAGGCCGAAGC
>MEQT01000256.1:5750-7006 GCA_001770325.1 Betaproteobacteria bacterium RIFCSPLOWO2_02_64_14 | reverse complement strand
CGTCCGGCAGCTCCTTGCCCACACCTTGTTCCCGCGCCTTGCGCAGCGCAAGGGCGCCCGCCGCTGCAAACTGCAGGCCCGTGCCCACGTTGTTCGCGAAGCAGGTGATCTCGTCCGCGCGCTCGCGCCCCGGCACGCGCTCGGCGAGCAGCTCGCCGAGATCGGGATAGCGCCCGCTGCGCGCGGGCTCCGCCCACCACCCGCGCACGCGCTCCTCGGAGAGGTTGGGCGTGCCCGGCATGACGTTGCTCAAATGCTTGCTCTGCTTCCGGTCGTGCACGAACACGCGGTCGCAGCGATCGAGCACCTCGCCATCGATCTCCTCCGACTTGATGCAGCCGATGTGCACGCCGGGCCGGAGCCACTTCGGCTCGATGACCGGGACCATAGACGAGGTGGCCGCGAGGATTACGTCGGCGCCCTCGACGCAGGCTTCCGCCGAATCAACCGCCCGAACGCCCGGGTTTCCGGCGGCGAATGCCTCGCGGCTCTCCCGTCGCGGGCTGTAGACGCGCACTTCAGTGAAATTTCGCACCGCGCGCGCGGCCATGAGCTGCGCGCCCGCCTGCCAGCCGGCGCCGATGAGCGCCAGCGTCGAGGCGCTCTCACGCGCGAGGTGCTTCAGCCCGAGCCCGCTCGTCGCGCCCACGCGCATGCGCTGCATCACACCGTCGGGAAACATCGCGAGGAGCTGACCGGTTTCGGTGCTGAAGAGCAGGACCAGTCCGACCCAGCGCCCGCCCGCCAGCGGCTGCTTGACGCGACGCGGCTTGCCGCCCATCACGGGGTGAGTGACGATATCGGAGTTGATGCGCAGTGCCTGGACACCTTGCGCCGGCCAGCCGCCGCACATCTGCTTGAAGGCGTAGTAGCCGCCCTCGTGTGAGGTCGGCATGATGTTATCGAGGCGCGGCGACAGCAGGGCGCGCGCGTCCAGGTAGTCGCGATACATAGGCTCGAGCGCCGCCATACAGTCTTCCATCGTGAGAAGGCGCGCAATTTCCTCGTTGCTCAGCACCAGCATGTGTGTATCCTCTCCATCGGTCCGTTCATCCCCGCAGCTCCGGCAGCACGCGCTCGCCGAACAGTTCGACCGTGCGCGCCGGATCGGACGCGAGACTCACGGTGAACATGGCGCGCGTCAACCCGGCGTCCTGCGCGGCGCACAATTGTTCGAGGCACTGGTCAGGCGTGCCAAAGATCGCAAAACGCCGCGCCAGGTAGTCGAACAGGCCCAACTCGTCCACCAGCCGGGC
>MEQT01000256.1:0-5731 GCA_001770325.1 Betaproteobacteria bacterium RIFCSPLOWO2_02_64_14 | reverse complement strand
GTACTGTAGCGCCGTCGCAGCTCGTTCATCGGCTCGCGGAGTCTCTCGGCCGCGATGCCGAAATTGACGAACGCGCCGTGGCCTGGGCGACCATGGTGGCGGCCACCCACGGGTCCATCGCATTGCCCGGCGCGTCCGCGATGCCGATCATGTCGTACCCGTACTGCTCGGCAGCTGCTGCCATGCGCTGCACGAGCGGCGGATCGTACGGCCAGAAAAAGAAGCCGATCTCCACGAAAGGACTTTTCAGCCGCCGATGAACGCCGATGAACGCCGATGGAATCGACTCACAACGGCGGTAGCCACAGGGGACACCGAGATTGCAGAGAAGGGACAACAGGCAATGAAAAGCCGGATTTTCATGTCTCTATGCCCTCCATGAGTAAGACTGGTTTTCACCGGCGTCTATCGGCGTTCATCTGCGGCGGGTATTTTCTGAATTTGCCTCGCCAACGTCGTTGTCGATGGCGTGGCCGCGCTTGGGCACGAGGATCGTGCGCTCGAAGCTCATGAACGCGGTACCGTCGGCCTTTTTCCCGGTGGTACGCACGGTGACAATCCCCTGCGTTGGACGCGACTTCGACTCGCGCACTTCCAGCACCTCGGACTCGGCGTAGATCGTGTCGCCGGCGAATACCGGGGCGGTGATCCGCACCTTGTCCCAGCCAAGATTGGCGACCGCCTTCTGGCTCAGATCGCTCACGCTCATGCCCGTGACCATCGCCAGCGTGAGGCAACTGTTCACCACCGGCCGGCCGAACTCGGTCCTGGTGGCATACGCGGCGTCGAAGTGCAGCGGGTGGGTATTCATCGTGAGCAGCGTGAACCAGGTGTTGTCGGCTTCCGAGATGGTACGTCCCGGCCGGTGCTCGTAAGTGTCGCCGACCTTGAAGTCCTCGAAGTGCCGGCCGAAGGACTCGCGGTAGCGGTTCGGCCCGACCGCCTTGTGCTCAACTGTCATGGTGATCGCAACGTGAGGGCGTCAGTGCGGGAGAGGGACAAGTTCCGTGAGAGCGGGAGGGCGTGAGTGCGACAGCGCGACGCAGAACTTTGGGTAATCAGTCTCACGATTATCCGACTTCCCGATCTCCCGGCTTCCTGGCTCTTCCACCTCCCGACCTCACGACCTCCCGGCGGAAGCGACCCGACGGTCGCGCTCCGCGTCGGGCCGCGCGAGACGCAGCAGCGCTCCGATGTCCTGCGCTTCATCCAGCGCGAGCAGCGCCTGCGCAAAGACTTCGCGTCGTGGTGCGGAGAGGTATGGCCCGGCGAGGCCGTCGAACTTGGCGCGCAGCTCGGCCGCGGAAAGAAAGTTTGCCGGCTCGCCCTTTGGCACCCGCACGTAGGTTTCGAACTCGCCGCGCGCGGTCTTGATCCGCACGCTCGCGCTCATTTCCGCGGGGAAATCGGCCTGTGCACTGGGATCGACCTTCGTCCACACCCGTTTGCACAATGCCAGCGTGACAGGATCGCCCAGATGGCGCGCGTAGTCGTCCCACACGAAACCGCCGCTGCGCAATGCCACGGCGGCGCAGAACGCCATCGAAAACTGACCGTCCACGACCGATGCGGGCGACTGCTTTGCGGGCTCCGGGTCCCCGGTGATTTTCCAGCCTGGTTCGGGCAACCCGACCGTGACCGCTTCCACCTCTTTCGCCTGGATGGCGTGCGTGCGGGCAAGCGCGAGAATGCCGTCAAGCGCGGCGTGAGTGTAGCGGCAGGAGGGATAGGGCTTCACCGCGATCTTCAGCGTTTCCCAGCGGCGGCCAAGTCCATCCACCACCTTCGCCGCATCGGCGGCCGGCGCATAAGCGTGCAGGAACCCCCACTTTCCTTCGATGGCGTCGGCCGCTCCCTTGTAGCCTTCGCTTGCCTGCGTCGCCGCGATCAATCCGCACATTGCCGCATGCCCCACGTGCGAGCGCTTGGTCCAGGCGCCGTTCACCAGGAATTGCATCGAGCCCGCCGCCATGCTGAGCACGATGCCAAAGGCGTTGGCGCAGCCTTCTGCGTCCAGGCCGAGCAGCCGCCCCGCCGCCGCCGCCGCACCGAAAGCGCCACACGTCGCGCTCGGATGGAAGCCACGGTCGTAATGCGCCGCCGGGTCGAGGGCGAGGCTCAGCCGGATTTGCACTTCATAGCCCGCGATGATCGCCGCGATCAACTCGCGCCCGCCGGCGCCAGCCATTTCGGCGGCAGACAAGGCGGCCGGAACAATGGGTGCGCTGGGATGCAGGGAACCGGGCGCGTGAGTGTCGTCGAAGTCGAGCGAATGGGCGAGGGTGCCGTTAAGCATCGCTGCCCCGGCGGGCGTATAACCAGTGGCGTCCCCGATGACGGTGCACGTGCCGCCCGCGAAGCCAAGCCGCGTGGCGGCGGCGATCATCGACGGCGTCGATTCGGCTTCGTGGCGGGCGCGCAGCATGATGCCGGTCAAGTCAAGGACGAGCGCTTTAACGCGCTCGCGCACTTCGGCGGGCAGCGTGTCATACGACATCCCGGCAACGAATTGGGCAAGCTGGTGCGTGATGGCAGACATGATGGACTCCTGATTCCAGCCTTACATCATAAGAGAGCGAGCCTGCCCCGGCAACACGCGGCGCGCCGGCGCTTGACCTGTTTCGTACGGCGGGCGCATGATTTGCTGCAACGCCCCGTGCAGAATGTCCGGACGGCGCTTCCCAAGGAGAATCCATGTCGACGAGAGCGCTATTGCCAGCATTTGCGGCAACCTTGCTGTGCGCGGCCATGCCCTCATACAGCCAGCAGAAACCGGTGAACTTGCCCGAGGGCCCGGGCAAGGAGCAGGTGCAAGCGCTTTGCAGCGGCTGCCACGGGCTCAACCGCGTCATGAACTCCGGCTACCCGCAGGCGTATTGGAACACGGTCATGCGGATGATGATCAATTTCGGCGTGGCGATTCCACCGGACCAGATCAATCTCGTCACCGATTATCTCGCGAAGCATCGTCCTGAGAAACCCAAGCCCGATGCCAACATCATCAACGGGCCGGTGAAGGTGGCGATTCGGGAATGGCAGGTGCCGATCCCGGGCTCGCGGCCGCACGACCCGCTCGCTACCCGCGACGGCGCCATCTGGTACACCGGGCAGATGAGCAATCGCCTCGGCCGCGTCGACACCAAGACCGGCCAGGTGAGGGAATATCCGCTGAAGTCGCCGCTCACCGCACCGCACGGGCTGGTAGAGGACGGGGACGGCAATATCTGGTTCACGGGCAACCAAGTCGCCATCATCGGCAAACTCGATCCCAGGACGGGCACCGTTACCGAATACAAGATGCCTGATCCGAAGGCGAGGGATCCGCACTCGCTGGCGTTTGCCCCGGACGGCATGCTGTTCTTTACCTTGCAGCAGTCGAACATGATAGGGCGCCTCGATTCGAAGAGCGGTGAGATCAAGCTCGTCACCTCGCCCACGCCGCGCTCGCGGCCCTACGGCATCATGGTCAATTCGAAGGGTGTGCCCCACGTCGCGCTCTTCGGCACCAACAAGATCGCGCGCATCGACCCGAAGACGATGGAGATCAGGGATTACGCGCTGCCGGATCCGCGCGCCCGCCCGCGCCGCATGGCCTACGGCCCCAACGACATGATCTACTACGCCGACTACCCGCGCGGCATGCTTGGCCGACTCGATCCCGAGAGCGGAAACGTGACCGAATGGCAGTCTCCCGGCGGACCGAAATCCGAGCCCTACGGCATCGTGTACACGAAGGGCGCGGTGTGGTACAGCGAATCCGGCACGCGGCCGAACACCATCGTGCGTTTCGACCCGAAGTCCGAGCAGTTCCAGACCTGGGCGATCCCGTCCGGCGGCTACATCGTACGCAAGATGGACGTGACGCCTGACGGCAATCCGGTGATCGCCACCAGCACCATCAATGGCGTCGGCTTGGTAGAGGTGAAATAACAGACCGTCCGGGTTAACCCCAGGGAAGGGCGGCCGCTCCGCATGATCCTGCCTTCCGCGCGCGGCGGATAGAGCGGGCCTGCTTTCCGCCATTGAATTACCCGCCCGCTTGTGCCAGCATCCGGCATCCGCAACCGGTCGGGAGCCGAGGCTTTCGGTCCCGCGGTAGCGGTCACTGAATGGAGGTTTCATGGCGTCCCAGTTCAAGCTGTGCAGTTTCATGACCTGCCCGTGGGTGCAGCGCGCTGCGATCGTGCTGCAGGCGAAGCAGATCCCCTACGACATCACCTATATCGACCGCAACAAGCGGCCGGACTGGTTCCTGGCGGTTTCGCCACATTCCAAAGTGCCGGTGCTGCTGATCGACGGCAAGGATGCGTTGTTCGAGTCGAACGCCATCGCGGAATATCTGGACGAGACGGTCGCGCCCCGGTTGCATCCCGACGATCCGATTGCGCGGGCCCGCAACCGCGCCTGGACGGATTTCGTTCCGACATTTGCAAGCACGATATCCAACACCATGTATTCCGATTCGGAGGACGAATTTGGCGCGCGGGCGGCCAAGATCTCCGGTCCCTTCGGCAAGCTCGAAGAAGCGCTCGCCAAGCGCGGCAACGCCGGGCCGTATTTCAACGGGCCCAAGCTGTCGCTCGTCGATGCGGCCTACGCGCCGTTCCTGCAGCGCTACACCTTCATGGACCGGCTGCGGCCGCTCGGCATCATCGAGAAATATCCGCTGCTCGCTGCTTGGCGCGACGCGCTGGTGGCCGCGCCGGCGGTGAAGGCCTCGACGGTTCCGAACATCGAAGCGGTGTGGCAGGAGAACCTGATCGTGCGCGGCCGCTGGCTCGCAAAATTCGTCTCAAAAAGCGTGGTCGGCGCGGCGACAGCCGGATAGAACCGCAGGGGAAAGACCACTAAGACCTTAGCCGTCTGTCCGCCAAAAAATGCCGCCCGTCACGGCGTCGCTATGGTCGCGCTTCGATCGTGACAAATGACATACTTGCATCGGTAAGATTAAAGGTATCGTTGAAGCGGAGTGGGATGCGTTGACGCGCACTCCACTCAGCTTCGAAAAGGGCAAACCCGACCGAAAGGCGGGGACGCAAAGTCACTGGTCTAAAGAGCCTTGCGCTCCATGGCCGAGAGATTGCCGAGGGCGGGTTGTTGGGCTACCGGTAATCTCTCTCGTGTCGCCCGATTACTTCCCTTCGTAGTCCACCTGACTTTCTCCCCGCCGGGAGAGCACGTCGCTTCATCTGTCGAGTGTCCCTTTTGAACGACCGCTGCGGGATTTGCCCCGCAGGGAACTGAACGGGGGACTCGGATCATGCTGGAACGTTTTCAAGGTAAAGACGGCCGCGCTGCGCTCCTGAAGGCACTGCGAACCCAGTTTCTGATTGATGGAAATTCAGAGATCGCTGACATGATTGCGTCAGCGTCACAGGTAAACGAATACGCCCCCGGCACGCCGCTGTTCACCCAGGGAGAGAGGGGTAGCGATCTGTGTTTCATCCTCTCCGGCCAGGTCTCTGTGCGCGTGGACGACGAGGAGATTGCAACTTGCGGTGCCGGAATGCACGTAGGAGAAATTGGCCTGTTGGAGCCGTTTAAAGGACGCTCAGCCACCGTCGTTGCAATGGACACAGTTGTTGCGGCACAAGTAGCCGGGCAAAGATTCACCGAAATCGCGAGATTGCACCCCGAGCTCTGGCGCCGAATAGCCATCGAGCTTGCCCGCAGGCTGGTCAAATCGCAATCCAAGGGCTAGAACCCTGCGCGTGGCTAATGGACGATATAT
>MEQT01000255.1 GCA_001770325.1 Betaproteobacteria bacterium RIFCSPLOWO2_02_64_14 | reverse complement strand
TGACGCCGGCGCCGACGCGCCTGTTCTGGAGAAGCGAGACTTGACTCAGGCGGCGATCGCCTGCTCCACCGTCGGCGCTTCGCCCCCGATGGTGGTCCTGCGCACGTCGCGCGCCTCGCCGGCCGGGAACGGCCGTCCGCGGTGCATAGTCTGGCGGTTGTCCCACATGACGAGGTCATCGACCCGCCACGGGTGCGAGTAGACGAACTCGCGCTGCGTGGCGTGCTCGGTCAGGTCGCGCAGCAGCAGCCGCGCCTCCGGCAGCGGCCAGCCGACAATGGTGCCGGCGTGGGACGAGAGGTAGATCGATTTGCGCCCGGTGCGCGGCAGCGTGCGAACCAGCCGCTGGCGCACGGGCTTCAGGCGCTCGCGCTCCTCGGGCGTGAAGTCCGTGAATCCGACCGACTCGCGCGAGAACAACTGGGAGTGCTCGCAGACGCGATCCTCGATCAGCGCCTTCGTCTCGTCGTCCAGCGCCTCGTAGGCCGCGCCCATGTGGGCGAACTCGGTGTTGCCGCCCTTCGACGGGATGCGCACCGCGCGCAGCAGCGAGTATTTCGCCGGGACCGCCTTGAACGACGAGTCGGAGTGCCACAGGCGATTGCCGATGGCGAACAGCCGCCTGCGGTCCTCGGCGCCGTACGGCTGGTTCCTGCCGTCGAGGTTCGACACGTCGGCGAAGACCGGCGGCAGGCGGAAATCCGCGGCGGTGCGCAGGATGTTCGCGGTGTTTTCGAGCGGGCCCAGCACGCTGGTGAAGGCGAGATGCTGCTCGTTCGTCAAGGGCTGATCGTGAAAGACCAGCACCGCGTACCGGTCCATGGCTGCGTGAATCTCCTCCGCCTGCGCGGAGGACAGGGGCTCGCGCAGATCGATCCCTTCAACCTCTGCGCCGATGTGCGTCGTGAGCACACGGAATTGCACGGGCATGATGGCTCTCCTCCGGCTGGAGAAGGAATCATACGCCCACTCGCGCCGGCGCGTCAGGCCGGCGGGCCCGGAAGAAGAGGAAGAACGCGATCGTCAGATTGAGCGCGTTCCAGGCGATGCCGTTCACGAATGCCGCTCCGTAGGAGCCCGTCAGGTCGAACACCTTGCCGGACATCCAGCCTCCGAGCGCCATGCCGAAAAGCGTGCACATGATGACGAGGCCCACGCGTGCGCCTGCTTCGGACGCCGGAAAATGCTCGCGGATGATGATCGCGTACGAGGGCACGATGCCGCCCTGGAAGAGCCCGAACAGAGCCGCGACGACGTAGAGCGAAACGAGCGAATCGAACGGCAGGAACAGCAGCAGCGCCACGCCTTGCAGCGCAGAGCCCAGCAGGAGCGTGCGCAAGCCGCCGATACGGTCGCAGATCCAGCCCGAGATGAGCCGGCTCGCGATGCCAAAGGCGAGCATGACCGACAGCATCTGGGCGCCGCGGGCAGCGCCGTAACCCAGGTCCGCGCAGTACGAGACGATGTGGACCTGCGGCATGGACATCGCCACGCAGCACGCGACGCCGGCGATGCAAAGGAGCGTCTGAGCCTGAAATGACGTCAGTCCGAAAGGCGCAGCAGCAGGCTCGCGCCCGGTCGCCCGCCGGGTGGCGGGCAACACGATGGGCGGTCGGCGGCGCAGGAAGAGCGCGAGCGCGGTCACGGCGACGAAGCAGAAGATTCCCAGCCCGAAATAGGTCTGGCGCCACCCGACCTGCTCGACGTAGTGCGCGATGACGGGCGGCCACAGCGCTCCGCCCAGATAGTTGCCGCTGGCGCAGATCGCGACAGCGATGCCGCGGCGGCGCACCCACCACAGCGACGTGTCGGCGATGAGCGGCGCAAACATGGCGGCGCTGCCAAGCAGGCCGATCAGCACGCCGTGCGCGAGCATGAAGCCCGCAAGCCCCTGCGTCGTGCCCGCCAGCCCGAAGCCGGCGCCGAGGCCGGCGCCGCCGATCAGCACCGGCACCATCACACCGTAACGGTCGGCGAGGCGCCCCATGATCAGTCCGCCGACCCCGAATCCGATCATCAACAGAGAGTACGGCATCGCCGCGTCGGCGCGCGCAATGCCGAACTCCGCCTGCACCGCCGGCAGCGTCACGGGAACGATGTACATGCCGCAGGCGCCTATGGTCATGACCGCGAGCGTGACCAGAAGCCGCGCCGCGGCATACGGAGTATCGGTTTCAAATGCCCGCTGCATGATCACTCCAGTCGCTGCAGGCCGCGAACCATCAGCACGATGCCCAGCATGATCAATATGCAGCTTAACGCGTAGGCACCCTGGGCGAGCGGGGCGCCGAAGCGCTCCGCAACCGCCCCCGCCAAGAAATTGCCGAACGGCAGGCTGATCACGACGCCGGTGCGCAGTCCCATCACCCGGCCACGCATGGGCTGATCCGTATGGCTCAATATCAACGTGGCGATCACCGTCCAGACGATCGCCTGGGTAAGCCCGGCCACGAACACGAGCGTGAGCGACAGGTAATAGGACGTGGACAGGGCAAACAGCAGCAGGGAAACGGGCCAGGCGAAGCTGCTCCACACCAGCATCCTCCCCCTGCGCCTGAAGTTGCCCAGGGAGACCACCCAGAGCCCTGCCACCAGCGCGCCGAAACCCGCCATGGCCGTGAGCATCCCGTAGCCCGCCGCGCCCGCGTCCAGGATGTAACGGGCAAAAACCGGGAGGAAGGCATACCGGTAGGGGGCGGCGAGCAGGTTGAGGAGAAAGGCGATCGCGAGCAGCACGAGGACGGTGTGGTTGCCCCAGACATACTTGAGACCGCCGATCAGGCTCCGCACCGGCGACTCGTGAGCGTGGATGGCGTGCTTGACACTCTTCATCATGAGCAGCACCACCACGTCCACGAGACAGATGCCCGCTATCAGCCCATAGGCGCCGCCCATGCCGAGCGTCGGAATCATCAGTCCACCCAATGCCGGACCGATGACGACCGTAATCTCCATGGCCACTGCGTTCAGGGCGACCGCGTTGGTCAGATCTTCCGTTTCGACCAGGTCCGGCACCAAGGCATTACGCGTCGGGTTGTCGATGGCCCAGGTGAAGCTCCCCACCAAGGCGAGGACGATGACGTGCCACAGTGCGAGCCAGCCGGAGACAACAAGCAGCAGCATGATGGCCGACACCGCGAGGTTCACCGCTGCCGCGACGATGAGAAGCAGGCGCCGGTCCATGCGGTCGGCGGCCACGCCCATGAACGGCGCCGCCAGATAGCCGGCCATCTTGCATGCGGCCACGATGCCAACCATCAGGGGAGAATCCGTCAGCTCCAGCGTGAGCCACCCGATCACCACCATGTCAGCCCAGCGAGCCGTCGAGGACAGGAGGCTCGCCATCCACAGCAGGCGGAAGCCGCGATGGCGGAGCGCAGCAAACTGTTGCATCCGGCCCAGCCGGCCCAACAATTCCACCGTCATAGCGTGTCAAGAATAACGATTCCCTCCCCCTTGATGGGGGAGGTGTGCCGGAACGAGGAGCAGGGGCCCCAACACTGGGGATGCGACCGTGTAGGCACACATAAGCACGCGAGCCGACGCGGCACTGCATCCCGCTGCGGGGTCGCATCCATCGATACTGCCGATGGAATCCTGCTCCGCCCTCCGCGGGCGCAGGGTGGGGGTGAAAAAGGATACACGACGCATGTTCTCACCCCCATCCCCACCTTCCCCCGTCAAGGGGGAAGGAGTGTCCTACTTGACCCACCAATGCATGGAATCCTGGCCTTCTCCCTGCGTGCCATGCGGCCCGCCACCACCGGATCGCAGGTACATCTTGCGCGCATAGCCCGGCTTGAACTTGCCGGCGAGCGCATCAACGATCCAGTCCATGCCCATCGAATGGCAGTCCATGCGCTGGCCCAGCGCCGGGAACATGACCGTCTGGTGATAGGTGTCCTCGTAGACCCACAGTTCCTTCGGCGCCTTGATCCGGTCGTAGAACTTGTAGACCAGCTCGACGGGACTGCGCGCGTCATATTCGCCGGTCGTCAGCAGGGTCGGCGCCGTGATGCCGCCTTCCTTGCCATCCACGGTCATCTGGCTCACGATCTTGTCGAGTTCCTCCTCGCTCCTCGCGCCGGTGAGATAGCCGAAGAGCTGCTTGTAGCGCGGCGAGAAGGTGTCGAGGATGTAGTACTTGTCGAGATAGGAAGCCCAGGCGCCGACATTCGCCTTGATGATCGGGTTGCCCAATGCTGCAACGCCGAGACCCCAGTGCGATCCCATCGACTGCGCGAAGACGGTGATCTTGTCGGGATCGACCTCCTTGCGGCCCTGAAGCCATTTCGCCACGGCGATGACCGCGCGCTCGTAGTTGTCCGCCGTCAGCTTGGTGCCGCGGAGATTGCTCATGCCCTGGCCCGGCCCGTCCATGGACAGCAGATGCATGCCGCGATCCAGCGCGTGGTTGATCTGCGGGTCCGGATAGATCTCCTTGGTCATGTCGCAACCGGGGATGAAGATCACGGTCGGCGCTTTCGGGCGGCCCTTCAGCATGTGCAAGTTGCACTGAAGCTCGACGCCCTCGAAGGGAATCTCGACGCGCTCGATGGGGTAGGGGGCGAGCTCGATCACCTTTTCGTAGTTGGCGATGCAGCGGCCGTGCAGGTAACGCTTCTCGTCATTGGTCTCGAGCACCGGGTGCTGGGCGGCGGCGAACTGGGCGGAGGCGCGGTAGTAGAACTCGAAGGCCGTCATCCTGTGGCCGGCGGCTTCCTCTTCCGCCGCCACGCGCTCCATGCGCTGGGCGATGCGGCCGACATGCTTCGAGATCTGGGCATGGCTCTTCACGCTCGCTGGTAATACGCGGCCGTCGGCGTCCCAGTGAAAGACGCGGCCGGTTTCCTTGACCAGATAATCGAAAATCCACTGCTGGCGATCGCGGTCGAGACGGGGTGTACGCATTACTTATATCCTTCCCTGATGATGGTGGTTGGTGTCGGGTCCGGTCGCGGAATCGAGCCGTACCCTGAAAACTATCCGGCCTGTCAGACTCCCGAGTTCGAGAGCCCGCCGTTGATATGCAGCGTCTGCCCGGTCACGTACGCGCCGGCCGGGCCGCAGAGGCTGCGCACCATGCCGGCGATCTCGAACGGCGCGCCTCGACGGCCGAGGGGAATTTCCCGCGATCGATTCGGTGTATCTCTCCCGCCGGCGCGCGCGGTTGCGATCTGCCCCGGAGAGATGCAGTTCACGCGGATGCCGAACTCGCCCAGATCCTGCGCCAGGGCCTTGGTCAGCCCGACGATGCCGTGCTTGGAAGCCGCGACATGCGCGCGGTCCTTGAGACCCAGCAACGCAGTGACACCGGCGAAGGTGACGATGCGCCCGTCGCCCGCCTGCTTGAGCGCGGGCAGACAGGCCTTGGTGAAGACGAATGCGCTGTCCAGATTGGTGGCAAGGATGCGGCGCCAGTCCGCGAAGCTGATTTCGTCGAAATGCACGTGCTCGCGAATAGCGGCATTGAGCACCAGGATATCGAGGCGACCGAAACGTTTCACCACCGCATCGACCATCGCCTGTACCTGGGCGGGCTCCGCGACGTCGGCGGCGTAGGCCTCGCCATCCGTGCCCAACGCCTTGATCTCATCGACGATGCCGCGCGCCTGCTCGATATCCGAACGCGTGTTCACCGCCACCTTGGCGCCGCCCGCGGCGAGAGATAGCGCAATCGCGCGTCCGATATTGCGCGCGGCGCCTGTGACGAGCGCTACTTTGCCGGCGAACTCGTCGCCCTTGTGCATGCCAGGTTCGGTCATGGTCTGGCTCCTTTTTATGGGGTCGGAGTAACTTTTTTTGGCGTTGAACGTTGAAGAATAACCGAGTTGATGCGTGGCATCCATCCAACATGGCGCGACGGCCCAGATTCGCTTTACCCGGCTTGCCCCAGCACGTCATCCAACGGGGTAATAACCGGCAGGCGGCCTTCTACACAGACGAGGACCGGCTCTTCTACCTCGAATGTCTCGGCGATGCAGCCCGGAAGTATGGCTGTCTCGTTCACGCGTATGTGCTCATGACCAATCACGTGCACCTGCTCGCCACACCGCTGGAAACGCTGGCCCTCTCGCGTACGATGCAGCACTTGGGACGGCGTTATGTCCGTTACGTGAACGACAGGTATCGGCGCTCGGGAACCCTGTGGGAGGATCGTTTCAAGGCCAGCTTGGTAGACACGGAGCCTTATTTCCTGCGGTGCTCCTGTTACATCGAGTTCAATCCGGTACGTGCGAAGATCGTCGTGCGACCCGAGGATTACCGCTGGTCGAGTCATCGGCACCTCGGCTTCGGTACCTACGATGCTTTGGTTTGTCCCCACCAGGAATACGAGCGCCTTGGTAGCAGCCCGGACGAACGGCAGGCCGCATATCGCGCGCTATTCGCCACAGAATTATCCGCGAGTGAATTGGGGCGGATACGGACGACGGTCAACCAAGGCCGGCCACTGGGCAGCGACCGGTTCACGAGTGAGATCGAGCGGGCGTTGAAGCGGGCGGCAAGCCCGCCGAAGCGTGGTAGACCGACGCAATCTGGTATCGATCAAACAGCCGGGTCGAAGTCCGCTTAGCCGAAATTCGTACTCCGACCCCATTAAAGGGGCTGCACCTGAACACCCGCATCGCGTACCGCTTTCGTCCAGCGCGCAAGCTCGCTGCGGACCCATTCGCGCAGCTCCTGCGGCGTGCCGCCGGCCGGCTCCATGCCGAGCGTCTCGATGCGCTTGGTGAACTCGGAGTTCGCCAACGCGCGTTTCATTTCTGCATTGAGCTTGTTGATGATCGGCGCGGGCGTGCCCGCGGGCGCGAAGATTCCGTACCAGCCGTCATTCAAAAACCCAGGCACCGTCTCGGCGACCGTGGGCAGATCAGGCATGGAGCGCAATCGCTTGAGATGGCCGGTCGCGAGCGCGCGGATTCTCCCCGCCGAGATTTGCGGCTGCGTGCCTGTGACACTGCCGACGAACACCTGGATGCGGCCCCCGACAAGATCGATCACCGCCGGGCCGGCGCCTTTGTAAGGCACGTGTACGAACTTCGCGCCGGTCGTCGTGCTGAGCAGCGCGATGCTCAGATGGCCGATCGATCCGACACCGGGCGTGCCGAAGTTGATTTTGCCCGGCTGGGCCTTCGCAAGATTGATCAGCTCATTCATGCCTTTCGCCGGCACGGCAGGATGCACGACAAATAGTTGCGGCACGTAGGCCGCGAGCCCCGCAGGTTCGAAATCCTTGACGGGGTCGTATTCAAGCTTGGTTCCGAAGGCGGGGTTGGTGCTCAGTCCCGAGCCGGCGCCGAGCACCAGCGTGTAGCCATCCGGCGCGGCTTTGGCCGCGAGCGTATGTGCGATCGCGGTGCCGGCGCCGGGGCGGTTATCGGCGATCACCGGCACGCCGAACTTGTCCGAAAACCAGGCTCCGAACGCGCGCGCAAGCGGATCGGCGGAACCGCCGGGCGGAAACGGCACGATCAAACGGATCGGCTTGGTCGGGTAAGTGATCTCCACTGCGTGAGCCGCTGCGGCTGCAGCGAGGAGCGCGAGACCTGCGGAAACGGTTTTCAACATCGAATGTGCCAACATGGTTCTGTCTCCTCCATGGGGATGGGTACAGACATCAAAACCCTTTTTTCACCAAACCGCAAGCTGTCGCCCGCCCGGCGAATCGTCAACTTCGTGCATTTTCATGCAAACGAAATTCGTACTCCGACCCCATTAAACCCTAAAGACGCGGCCGGTTTCCTTGACCAGATAATCGAATATCCATTGCTGGCGATCGCGCTCCAGACGGGGTGTACGCATTGCTTCTATCCTTTCATGATGGTGGTCGTAGGTAGTGGGTCCGGTCGCGGAATCGAGCCTGACCCCCGCAAACTATCGCCTCGGGGCAGGGCGGGCGCAAGGGAAGGCGCGCTACTGCTTGAGATCGAGGTGCTCCGCGAGTTTCTCGTAGAGAACGTATTGCTCACGCACGAACTTCTCGGTTTCCTCCGGCGAGCGGATCGAAGGTATTCCACCGATCTTGCGCGTGCCCTCAAGCCAGCCGCGGTCCTTGGCTAACCTGCCAAGCACTTCCGTCCAGCGATCGACGACGGTTTTCGGCAGGCCCGGCGGACCCATGAGGGCAGACCAGGCGGCCAGCTTTTCCATGTCGGGCAAGCCGAGTTCGCGCGCCGTCGGAATCTCCGGTGCTTCCGGAACGCGAGCCATGGTGGTGGTCATCAGTCCGCGTAAGGTGCCCGACTGGAGATGCGGCAGCAGAGTGCCGAGATTGTTGCAGGCAAACTGCACTTGACCGCCGAGAAGGGCCGTGGTGAGTTCACCCGAGCCCTTGTAAGGAATCCCGATAGCGGCATTCGTCGGCAGCCCGACCAGCGAAAACAGGTACTGGGGGCCGAGATTCTGAAGCGTGCCCGCCCCGACGGTCGCGAAATTCAGCTTACCCGGATGCCTGCGGACCTCACCGACAAGATCGAGTATCGACTTGTACGGCGCATCGCTCTTTACTGCACAGACATAGGGATTGAGTTCGAGCACCGACAGCATGGTGAACTCGTTCCATTTGTAGGGCGTCGCTCTATCTATAGCCGGCAGTATCGCGTGCGTGGCAATGCGCGACAAGAGCAGCGTGTACCCGTCGGCAGCCGCGTTGCGCGCCGCGAGCGTGCCGATCGCGCCTGAAGCGCCCGGGCGATTCGAAACCACGATCGTTTGATTACCCAGATGACTCCGGGAATGATGCGCCAGGTTGCGTGCGGAGAGGTCGGCGTCGCTTCCGGCCGGGAACGCCACGATAAGCGTGATCGGCTTCGAAGGGTACTGCGCTTGGACCACACCTGCGACAGCGAGGAGACACAGCAAGCTCAGCAAGCGCAGCATCGGGTCGATGTCCTTTGACGAGAAACGTAGAGTCTACTAGCTTCGTCGGCGGGAGGTAACTGTTCGGGGGTCAGCCATTTCCAATGCAGACGGATACAATGCGGCGATGAACGGGGAGTAACAAGTGATGGACGCCGCGAATCCACTGGTTTTTGAGAAGGCTGCCGTCCGCTCCGAGAAGGAGCGGGTCGAGCAATGGCTCGGGCAGCTCGATGTCGCCCTTCAGAGCGAAAGCCGGGCGGCCGTGGCGTCGCTCTTTGCGCCCGACGGCCACTGGCGCGATCTCCTCGCCTTTACCTGGTCCATCACACCGCGCCAGGGCGCCGAAAACATTGCAGCCTTGATGGTGGCGAAGCAGGGGAGCGCCCAGGCGCGCGGGTTCGCCATCGCGGAAGGACGCACGCCACCCCGCCGCGTGCAGAGAGCCGGGATCGATGTGATCGAGGGCATCTTCCGCTTCGAGACAGGGGTCGGCCGCGGCTTCGGCGTGGTGCGGCTCCTCGCAGCCGAGCCCTCCCGGGCCTTTCAGTTGATGACCAGCCTGCACGAGCTGAAAGGCTTCGAGGAAAAGATCGGCAAGCGGCGGCCGACGGGGGCGGCCATTTCGCGCAACTTCGGCGGCGCCAACTGGAAGGACGAGCGCATCGCGAGCCAGGCGTATACCGACCGCGATCCCGTCGTGCTGGTCGCCGGCGGCGGTCAGGCCGGACTTTCCATTGCGGCCACCTTGGGCCGGCTGGGCGTGGACACGCTGGTCGTCGACCGGCACGAACGCGTCGGCGACAATTGGCGCAAGCGGTACCACTCGCTCGCGCTGCACAACGGCACCGAGTTCAACCACCTGCCCTACATGCCCTTTCCGTCGTCGTGGCCCGTGTACCTGCCCAAGGACATGCTCGCCGACTGGTTCGAGGCCTACGCATGGGCGATGGAGTTGAATTTCTGGACCGGCACGGAACTCAAGAGCGCGGCCTACGATGCGTCGGCGGGCAGGTGGAACGCGATTGTTCGCCACGCCGATGGAACCGAGCGCACCGTGCGTGCCCGGCACCTTATCTTCGCCAACGGGCTGCTGGGTTTCCCGCGCGTGCCTGACTTGCCCGGGCTGAAGGACTTCGCGGGCGATGTGATGCATAGCGCCGAATTCTCCGACGGCGCCAACTGGCGGGGCAAGAAGGCGCTGGTGTTGGGCACCGGCACGAGCGCCCACGACGTTGCCCAGGACCTGCACGCCAACGGGTGCGAGGCCACCATCATCCAGCGTGGTTCGACCTACGTCGTGAGCATCGAGCCCAGTGCAAAGCTCATCTACGGCGTCTACGAGGGCATCCCGCTCGAAGATGGCGATCTGCTGGTGGCGACGAACACGCTGCCGGTCGTGAGAAAGAACCTCCAGCTCCTCACTGCGCGCATGACAGAACTCGACCGGAAGATGATCGACGGCCTCGTTGCGCGCGGCTTCAAGTGGCATATGGGCGACGACAACGCCGGGCACCAGATGCTGATACGCAGGCGCTACGGTGGCTACTACCTGGATGCCGGCTGCGCGGAGCTCATCATCAAGGGCGAGGTGGGGCTGCTGCACTTTGATGAGATCGAACGGTTCGTCGCCGGCGGCGCGTTGCTCAGGGACGGATCGGTCAAGCCTGCGGACCTCGTGGTGCTCGCGACGGGCTTCGACACGCAGGAAGTGCTGGTCGGGAAGCTCCTCGGCGACGAAGTCGCAAAGAAGGTGGGGCGCATCTGGGGCATCGGCCCGGACGGCGAGATGAACAACATGTGGAAGCGCACCGCGCAGGAGGGCCTGTGGTTCGTGGGCGGCAGCTTCACCAACTGCCGGATCTACTCGCGCTACGTGGCCCTGCAGATCAAGGCGATCGAGGAAGGCATCGTGCCGAAGCGGTAATCGTAGTATGGCGGCCCGCAGGTGACTTGTCGTTGCGAGCAAAGCGAAGCAATCCCGTTGCTGGCAACGCAACCGCGCCTGCCGCGGGATCGCCACGTCGCTCGCTCCTCGCGATGACACGTCCAGCGCCTGCCGCGAGATCGCCGCGTCGCAGACCGCCGCGCTTCGCTCGCGGCTATCGGCGCCTCGCGATGACAAAACGATGACTTGCGGAAAACGACACTACGCTTCTCCGACCACCGTGTTGCGCAGCGTGCCGATGCCGGTGATCTCGACTTCGCACACGTCGCCCACCTTCATGTTGCGCGGCGAGCCGTCGGTGCCCATCCACATGACGTCGCCCGGGTAGAGCGTGCAGTAGCGGCTCACCTCGGCGATGTACTGCTCGACGTCGTGGATCATGTTGGCGGTGGCGAACTTGTCCACCTCCTGGCCGTTCAGGCGCACCGTGGTGGTCATCTTGCGGTAGTCGAGGTCCGTGACGATCCACGGGCCCATCGGCTTGAAGGTGTCGGCGTTCTTCGCGCGCCACATGGTGCGGTCGCCGCGCTGCCAGGTGCGCTCGCTCACGTCGTTGCCGATGGTCCAGCCGAACACGTAGTCGAGCGCCTTGTCCTGGGGAATCTTCCGGCCCTGCTTGCCGATCACGGCGACGAGTTCCCCCTCGTACTGGAACACCTCGCCGGAGTCTTTCGGCTTGATGATGGGATCCTCGTGCGCGGTGAGCGCGTTGTTGGCGCGGTAGCCGATGTCCGGCCGCTGCGGGAACTGCGGCTCGACGCCCCTGCGTTTGGCCGACTGGATGATGTGGTCGCGGTAGTTGATGCCGAC
>MEQT01000254.1 GCA_001770325.1 Betaproteobacteria bacterium RIFCSPLOWO2_02_64_14 | reverse complement strand
TTCTCCAGCCTGTCCAAGCGCTCGAACGTACCCGGCATGCGCTCCGGGTTCGTGGCGGGCGACCGGAACATACTGAAGCAGTTCCTGCTCTATCGCACCTATCACGGCTGCGCGATGTGTCCGCCCATCCAGCTGGCGAGCATCGCCGCTTGGAACGACGAGCGCCATGTCACGAAAAACCGGCAGATCTACCGGGAGAAATTCGACGCCGCGCTCGCCATCCTGCGTCCGGCCCTCGACGTGCAGGCGCCCGATGCCGCGTTCTACCTGTGGGCTCCCACGCCCGGCAGCGACACGGATTTCGCCCTGCGCCTCTACCGCGAACAGGCCGTCACCGTTCTGCCGGGGAGCTACCTCGCGCGCGAGACGCGCGGGATCAACCCGGGCCGGAACCGGGTGCGAATCGCCCTCGTTGCGTCCGCCGACGAATGCACCGAAGCCGTAACCCGCATTCGTGATTTTGTGTCAACGCTGTAATTGTGGAATGCCGTCATGGAACAACTGCAAAGCACCATCGAACGCGCCTGGGAGGAACGAGCGGCCCTTGCCCCGGGCGGCGCCCACGGCCCGGTACGGGAGGCGGTCGATCAGGCGATCGATCTTCTCGATCAGGGCCGGCTGCGGGTGGCTGAAAAGGTCGAAGGCGGATGGGTCACCCACCAGTGGGTGAAGAAAGCCGTGCTGCTCTCGTTCCGGCTGCAGGACAATTTCGTGTTGCAGGACGGTTACACCCGGTACTACGACAAGGTACGAGCCAAGTTCGACGGTTACACGGCGGAGCAGTTTCAGCGCGCGGGCGTGCGCGTCGTGCCGCCGGCGGCGGCGCGCAAGGGGGCCTTTATCGCGCGCAACGTGGTTCTCATGCCCTCGTTCGTGAATATCGGCGCCTATGTCGACGAGGGAACCATGGTCGATACCTGGGCCACCGTCGGCTCCTGCGCCCAGATCGGCAGGAACGTTCACCTCTCCGGCGGTGTGGGCATAGGCGGCGTGCTCGAACCCCTGCAGGCGAATCCGACCATCATCGAGGACAACTGTTTCATCGGCGCGCGCTCCGAGATCGTCGAAGGCGTGGTCGTCGAAGAGGGCTCGGTCATATCGATGGGCGTTTTCATCGGCGCCAGCACCAGGATCTTTCACCGCCAGACGGGCACGGTGCTGCATGGCCGCGTGCCCGCCGGCTCGGTGGTGGTGCCCGGATCCCTGCCGGCCGCGGATGGTTCGTGCAACCTGTACTGCGCGGTGATCGTAAAACAGGTGGACGCCGGGACTCGCGCCAAGACCAGTATCAACGAGCTGCTGCGCAGCGAGTAGGAGCTTGTCGGACTTGAGATACGACAAGCTCCTTGGGCAAAACCAGCCGAGCAAGTGCTGAAATCCGCGGCCGGTTTGGCTTTTAGCAGCTCTTCGGACCGGTGGTTCCGAAAAGCTGCTAGGCAATTCCGTCCGTAATTGGCACAATATCCTGCGGGGACCCGGCTGCGGCGCGGGCCGGAAATTCACGGCGCCGCAAGCTGGAGAGCCTCATCAACCGTATGGGAAGGAAGCCGCCATGTTCGTGACTCCGTTGTTCAAGCTGATGTCGGAGAAGCAGGCCTCCGACATATTCTTCACTGCCGGCGCGCCGATCCAGATCAAGATCAACGGCGTGGTCATGCCCATCAACAATCAACCGCTGGACGTCGAGCAGGCCAGGAAGATCTGCTACGAGTTGATGAGCGATGCGCAGGTGAAGGAATTCGAGACCCGGCACGAGATGAACTTCGCCCAGAGCGAGGGCGAGCTCGGCAACTTCCGCGTCAACATCTTCCGGCAGAAGAACACGGTTGCCATGGTGATCCGCTTCGTGAAACCCGAGGTGCCGCCCTTCGAATCGCTGGGTCTGCCCGCGATATTGAAGGAAGTCATCATGGAGAAGATCGGCCTGGTCCTGGTCGTGGGTTCGACCGGGTCCGGCAAGTCGACCACCATGGCGGCGATGATCGACCACCGCAACACGATCAGGACCGGACATATCCTCACGATCGAGGATCCGATCGAGTTCATGTTCAAGCACAAGAAGTCGATCGTGAACCAGCGCGAGGTCAGGATCGATACGCACACCTACGAAAATGCCCTTATCAGCGCGATGCGCGAAGCTCCTGATCTGCTGATGATCGGGGAGATTCGCGACCGGCCGACGTTGCAGAGCGCACTACTCTTCGCGCAGACCGGCCACCTGTGCATGACCACGCTGCATGCCAACAACAGCTACAACGCGTTGAACCGGATCATCAATTTCTTTCCGCGCGAGGCGCGCGAAAGCCTGCTCGCCGATCTTGCCATCGCGTTGCGCTGCATTATTTCCCAGCGACTGGTGCGCACCGTTGACGGCGGGCGCGTCGCCGCAGTGGAAGTGCTGCTCAACACCAAGCACATCCAGGAGCTCATCAAGGACGGCGAGCTCGGGCAAATCAAGGAAGCGCTCGATCAGAGCCTGGCACCGGGGTCGCAATCGTTCGAGCAGGCGCTCTATCAGCTCTACATGGAAGGCAAGGTTACGCTTGAGGAGGGGATGGCGAACGCCGATTCACCGACCAACCTGCATTGGCTCGTGAACAATGCGCCGAAATCAGCCGCACAGTCGCAGGCGGCGTCGGCGCCGTCGGCCCCTGTAACGGGGCGTCCGGCGCAAGACGATCTTTCCAGCATTAGGATTAATCTCGACGCTTTGGGATAGAGCGCCCGCCACGAAGCGTCGCCTGACCAAAGCGCCCCGAGCCCGCCCCCGCAGTTCGGGCGACGAGGCCCGTGTCCGACCCTGGACGGTCGCGCAACTCATACAATATGGCGCCCGACGCTTCCGCACGCACGGGCTTGCCTTCGGCCACGGCACGCTCAGCGCCCGCGACGAAGCGGCTTATCTCACGCTTCATGCACTCGCTCTGCCGCCCGAACCGGACGCACGTCACTGGGCGCGGCCACTCAGCCGCTCCAAAGTGGCGCGGGTCATGGCGCTCTTTTCACGGCGGATACGTGAACGCAGGCCGGCCGCGTACCTCACGCATGAAGCCTGGCTCGGCGATTTCAGGTTTTACATAGACGAGCGGGTGCTGGTACCGCGATCATTCATCGCGGATCTGCTGCGCGAGGATCTCGCGCCCTGGATTCCCGACCGTGGTGGCATACGCACAGCGCTTGACCTGTGCACCGGTTCCGGTTGCCTCGCCATCCTGCTCGCCCATGCGTTTCCCCATGCGCGAATCGATGCTGTCGATATTTCACCCGGTGCCCTCGCTGTCGCCCGGATCAATGTCAGGGAGTACCGGATGAGCGGCCGCATTCGGCTCGCCCAGTCAGACATGTTCTCCGCGCTGCGGGGAAAACATTACGATCTGATCATTTCGAATCCGCCGTACGTCCGGCCGGCGGTCATGCGGCGCCTGCCGCCGGAATATCGCGCCGAACCCGTTGTGGCGCTTGCAGGAGGCGCCGACGGACTGGATCTCGTGCGCCTGATGGTCCGAACCGCCCGCCGGTACTTGAATCCCGGCGGACTGCTGGTGGTCGAGGTCGGCCACAATCGGCGGCGCGTGGAGCGCGCGTACCCGGGAGTCGCATTTACGTGGCCAGAGACCAGCGGCGGCGCCGACTGCGTATTCCTGCTCAGCCGCGAGCAGTTGCCCCGGCCGAATCAACTGGGGAATCGGGCAGTTGCATCAGGGAACGCACGCCGTCGCGGTCGAGACGGCACATCTGGCCGCGCTTGAGCCGCGGCGGCAGCTTGACCGGCCCGAAGCGCACGCGCATCAGGCGGCTGACCGTAAGACCCAGCGCAGAAAACATGCGGCGCACCACGCGATTGCGGCCCTCCGACAGAACCACGCGGTACCAATGATTTGCGCCTTCGCCGCCCGAGTCTTCGACGACGAGGCATCGCGCCGGGCCATCGTCCAGTTCCATGCCCGACTTGAGCCTGTCGACCTGTTGCGGCGTCAACCGCCCGAGCGTGCGCACCGCGTATTCGCGCTCCAGCGCGTAACGCGGATGCATCAGCCGGTTGGCGAGCTCGCCTGACGTCGTGAACAGCAGCAATCCCCCGGTGTTGTAGTCGAGCCGTCCGATGGCGAGCCATCGGCCTTCACGCAACCGTGGCAGGCGATCGAATACGGTGGCGCGGCCTTCCGGGTCGTCCCGGGAGGTGACTTCACCTTCGGGCTTGTGATAGATCAGCACCTGGGGCAAATGGCGTTGTTCCGGCCAATGCACCGCCCGGCGGCCAACCCTGATCACGTCCCGGGACGTCACCCGCGTGCCCACGCCGGCGACCCGGTCGTTGACCGTGACGCGCCCCTCCTCGATCCAGCGTTCCATGGCACGCCGTGAACCAAGGCCCGCCTGCGCCAGAATCTTTTGCAGTTTCTGCGAGACGGATGGTGCGGGCTCGCGTGCCGCGGAACTCGGGCGCGCCGGTCGCCGCAGGGGCTTGCGCTCAGACCTCACGTCGTTCGCGCACCGCCTGCGAGAGCGTTCCGCTGTCCACGTGCTCGAGTTCGCCGCCGACCGGAAGGCCGCGCGCAATGCGCGTTGCGCGCACGCCCTTCGCGCGCAGGAGTTCGCCCACATAGTGCGCCGTCGCTTCGCCCTCCACCGTGAAGTTGGTGGCGAGAATCACCTCCCGCACCACGCCGTCGGTTGCGCGCTGCAGCAGGCGGTCCAGGTGTATGTCCTTGGGCCCGATGCCGTCGAGCGGGGAGAGCGAACCCATGAGCACGAAATACATGCCCGTGTAGCACTGCGCCTGTTCCACCATCAGGAGATCCCCGGGAGACTCCACGACGCACAGGAGCGATGCGTCGCGGCGCGGCGAGTGGCACATCGCGCACACCACTTCCTCTGAAAAGCTGTTGCACCGCTCGCAATGGCGGATGCGGTCCAACGCGATACCAAGCGCAGCGGTGAGGCGCCGCGCGCCGGGCTGGTCGCGCTGGAGCAGATGGTACCCCATGCGCTGCGCGGACTTGGGCCCCACTCCGGGCAGGCACCGCAAGGCGTCGATCAACTCGTCCAGCGACGAGGGGGGCTTCATCGCTTAATGATGAATGATGAACGATGAATGATGAATGATGAACAGGCACCCTGAAGGACCTGCCAGGTCATCATTCCGCATTCCGCATTCCGCATTCCTCATTAGGATTAAAACGGCAGTTTTAATCCTGGTGGCAGCGGCAAGCCGGCGGTGACACCAGCCATTCTTTCCTGCACCGTCGTCTCGACCCGGCGCACCGCGTCATTGACCGCTGCCGCGACCAGGTCTTCCAGCATTTCCCTGTCGTCCTGGAGCAAGGATGGATCGATGGTGACGCGCTTCACGTCGTGGCGGCAGGTCATGACGACCTTGACCAGACCCGCCCCAGCCTGCCCCTCGACCTCGACCGCAGCAAGCTGCTCCTGGAGCCGCTTCATGTTCTCCTGCATCTGCTGCGCCTGTTTCATCAGCCCCGCAAGGCCACCCTTCATCATGTCCACCCCATCACTGAATCGGTTTGATGGTCGATTCGACCACCCGCCCGTCGAAGTTTTCCACCAGGTCGCGCACGAATGGATCGTCCTCGATCTCCCTGACTGCCCGCTCGCGCCGCTGTTGTCGTTCGCGGTCCGCCATGGCCGCCGGCGAATTTCCGCCGCCCCCTCCCACCTTGATCGTGACCCTGACGCCTGCACCCAGATGCTGCTGCAATGCCCCTCGCAACTTGTCCTCGAACGGCTTATCGAGCAGCCGTTCGTGCTCCGCAGGCAATCGTAGTTCGATGCGTTGCGCGTCCCGATGCACCAGCTCACAGTGTTGGGCCAGCATGCGTGCCATGCCCGTGAGGCCCAGGCTCCCCGCCACCTCCGCCCACGAACTCCCGTCAGCCTGCGAAGTTGCGGACGGCGCGGTCGCATCAGAGCGCGCCTGCGCTGGACGCGCCGGCACCGCCCCGGCCTGCGGCGCGAAGGCCAGCATACGCAGCAGGGTCATCGTAAACCCGGCGTATTCGTCGGGTGCGAGCGGGAGGTCCGTTCTGCCCTGGATTGCGATTTGATAAAAAAGCTGCAGCTCTTCCGGACCGAACAACCCGCCCACGGACTGGAGTTCCGCCCGGTCGGGGTCGTCGCCGGCAAGCCAGTCCGGCACCATCTGCAGCAGGGCCGCGCGATGGAGGATGACGCCCAGTTCCTGGAGGGCATTCTCGAACGACAGGCTGTGGCTCGCCATGCGTTCGACCTCGGCCATGAGTCCTTTGCCGTCGCGCGCGGCGAGCGCCTTCAAGATGGCGTGGAGGCAGGTGCGGTCCACCGCGCCGAGCATGGACCTCACTGCATCAGCCTCGACGCGTCCTCCCCCGTGGGCAATCGCCTGATCCAGCAGACTCAGGCTGTCACGCAGACTTCCCTGCGCCGCCCGCGCGATCTGCTCAAGCGCCGGCGGCTCGAACTCCACGCCTTCGGCCTCGAGCACGTGCCTGAGGCGCGCCGCGATCTGCGCTTGCGGAATCTGTTTCAGGTTGAACTGCAGGCACCGTGACAGCACCGTGATCGGGACCTTCTGCGCGTCCGTGGTCGCGAGAATGAACTTGACGTGCGGCGGCGGCTCCTCGAGCGTCTTCAACATGGCGTTGAACGCCGACCGTGACAGCATGTGCACTTCGTCGATGATGTACACCTTGAAGCGCCCGCTGCCCGGTGCGTAGAGCGCGTTCTCGAGGAGTTCGCGCATGTTGTCGACCTGGGTGTTGGACGCGGCGTCGAGTTCGATCAGATCCACGAAGCGCCCGGCGTCGATCTCCCGGCAGCAGCCGCACTCCCCGCACGGCTCGGCGGTGACGCCTTTCTCGCAGTTCAGCGCCTTTGCCATGATCCGCGCCAGCGTGGTCTTGCCGACGCCGCGCGTGCCGGTGAAAAGGTAGGCGTGATGCAACCGCTGCTGCTTGAGCGCGTTGGTGAGCGCTCTGACGACGTGTTCCTGGCCGACCAGCTCGGAAAACGTTCTGGGCCGCCACTTGCGGGCGAGTACTTGAGTCACAGGGGCAGTAAACAGTAAACAGTGAGCAGTAAGCAGTGAACAGTGAGCAGTTTACCGGCTGGAATGGGCGAAGGGAATCAGCGGCCGACTGTTCACAGTTCCCTGTTCACTGTTCACTCAAAAATGATACTGGAGCCGGATCTGATGAAAATTGATGCCGTTGTTCGGGCGCTTGATGCCGCCGTTGGACAGATGCTGGTAACGGTAGCCCAGGTCGAACTCGCCTTTGGGGCCGAACCGGAAGCCGGCCCCAAGGTGGTCGCCGAACTGGAACATGGTGCTGAAGCGCTTGTCGGCGAGCGAGGTGCGCGACAGCACGTGGAATCCGATCGCGGCTTCGAGGTACGGCCCTTTCAGGTCGTTCTGCTGCAGGCGGAATACCGGCGTCAACCCGATCTCGGTGATGTCTTCGTTGAATCCCGGCGGCGCGCTTCGGTGCCAGTAACCCAGGGCAAGATCCCAGTAGCCCCCGAGGTGCCAGTTCTGGCCCTGAAACCAGCGGGTTTTCCAGTCCCACTGGACGCCGACACGCGCCATGTCAGTGCCGTCGCCGCTGCCGCCCTCGACCGAAACGCCGTTGACCGCCTGCGCGGAACTTACCGCAACGCCCAGCCACATCGCGGCGGCTGCACACAACATCATCTTCTTCATGTCGTCGACTCGTGCTGCAAATCTGCCGGCGGCCAAAGCAATGACCGCCGCGATAAAGGGTGGCGAGCCTGAACCCCGGCACTTGCAGAGAATAGCTGTGGCTGCTTCCTTCCGGACCTGACCAGATTCACTACCATGCAATGCGGGGAGGCCCGCCGTAAGTAAGTCGTAAGCATTATCGCACGCGGGCCGACGCGCCGGCCAGAATGAAGCGCGCAGCTTTACAAACGCGCCGTTTAATGCTTCCATTTTAGTAGAATCCGAAGTCCGATGGTTTCGAGGCGTGCCCCGCTCGGCCGCCCGCCGCTGCGCAGGTCGTGCAAGTTACAGGGAGGAATCGCCATGGCAAACAATAAGCCGCTCCGCCGCTCCAGGAAGCAACAAAGCGTTGATATTTCCGAGGCGCAAATCGCAGTGCACTGGCGTGAAGAGGGTTATTTCTCTCCCCGGGCCCAGTTCATCGCCCAGGCCAATCTGACCAACAAAGGTGTCCTCAAGCGCTTCAGCCTCGACAAATTCCCCGGTTACTACGAAGAATTTGCGGATCTCCTCGACTGGTACAAGCGCTGGAAGAAGACCCTCGATACCAGCAACCCGCCCTTCTGGCGCTGGTTCGTCGGCGGCGAGATCAATGCCTGTTACAACTGCGTCGACCGGCACCTCGCCAAACACAAGAACAAGACGGCGATCCATTTCGTGCCGGAGACCGAGCACGAGGCGATCCAGCACGTCACTTACCAGGAGCTCTACGTCCGCGTCAACGAGTTCGCGGCCCTGTTGCGCGATTTCTGCGGTCTGAAAGCGGGCGACCGGGTAACGTTGCACATGCCCATGGTGGCGGAGCTGCCCATCGCCATGCTTGCCTGCGCCCGGCTCGGTGTCATCCACTCCCAGGTCTTCAGCGGTTTCAGCGGCAAGGCTTGCGCGGACAGGGCTGTCGATTCCGAAAGCCGCGTGCTCATCACGATGGACGCGTATTACCGCGCGGGCAGCCTGCTCGACCACAAGGAAAAGGCGGACATCGCAGTGGCCGAAGCGGCGAAGGACGGCCACAAGGTGGACAAGGTATTGATCTGGCAGCGCTACCCGGGCAAGTACTCGAGCCCGACCCAGCTCGTGGCAGGGCGCGACTTCATCGTCAACGATGTTCTCAAGCAGTACCGTGGCAAGCGACTTGAGCCCGTGCGCCTGCCGGCCGAAGCGCCGCTTTTTCTCATGTACACGAGCGGCACGACGGGGCGGCCCAAGGGTTGCCAGCACTCGATCGGCGGCTACCTCGCCTACGTCACCTGGACGTCCAAGTTTATTCAGGACATCCATCCCGAGGACGTCTACTGGTGCATGGCGGACATCGGCTGGATCACGGGCCATTCCTACATCGTTTACGGTCCGCTTGCGCTGGCCGCCTCGTCGGTCGTCTATGAAGGGGTGCCGACCCATCCCGACGCCGGACGGCCCTGGCGCATCGCGGAGGATCTTGACGTCAACATCTTCCACACCTCGCCCACGGCGATCCGCGCGCTGCGCCGGGCCGGACCGGAGGAGCCGGCGAAGTATAACCACCACTTCAAGCACATGACGACGGTGGGCGAACCGATCGAGCCAGAGGTCTGGAAGTGGTACTACAAGGTGGTCGGCAAGAGCAAAGCGGTGATCGTGGACACCTGGTGGCAGACAGAGAATGGCGGCTTCCTGTGCAGCACCGTGCCGGGCATCCACAAAATGAAACCGGGCAGCGCAGGTCCAGGAATTCCAGGCATCCATCCGGTCATCTACGACGACGAAGGCAACGAGCTGCCGGCCGGCTCGGGCAAGGCCGGCAATATCTGCATTCGCAATCCCTGGCCGGGCGGCTTCCAGACGATCTGGAAGGACCCGGCCCGCTTCGTCACGCAGTACTACTCGCGCTATTGCAAGAACCCCAAGAGCAAGAACTGGCGCGACTGGCCCTACATGGCGGGCGACGGCGCGGTGCAGGCCGCCGACGGTTACTACCGCATCCTCGGCCGCATCGACGATGTGATCAACGTGGCCGGCCACCGCCTCGGCACCAAGGAGATCGAGTCGGCAGCGCTGACCGTTGCCGAAGTGGCGGAAGCGGCAGTCGTGCCGGTTGCCGACCCGATTAAAGGCAAAGTGCCCGATCTCTACGTTTCCCTGAAGCCGGGTCTGCAAGCGTCCAAGGCGCTCGCGGATAAGGTCTCCGGCGCGGTCGTTTTCCAGATCGGCCCGATCGCCAGGCCGCGCACCGTGGTGATCGTCCCCGACATGCCCAAGACGCGCTCGGGCAAGATCATGCGCCGGGTGCTCGCGGCAATCTCCAACCACCAGGACCCGGGCGACGTGTCCACCCTCGCCAATCCCGAGGTCGTGGAAAAGATCAAGGAGGCGGCGAAGTAGCGATTGGAGCCGGATGAACCGGCTCAATTCCGCGCGATCGAACGGACCTGCGGCCGCTCATCGCGCAGGACGAAGAAGGATGCGCGCGCACGATCCCGCCCTCTCCAAAGAATCTGCCATGAACCGGGCGCGGCCTGTGATTTGCTAGAATTCGCGCACCCGGAGAGGTGGATGAGTGGTTTAAGTCGCACGCCTGGAAAGCGTGTGTACGGTGAAAGCCGTACCGCGGGTTCGAATCCCGCCCTCTCCGCCAGGCGAAATTCCTTGCAAACGCGCGCTGTTATTGGCTCCCAGCCTTGTTTTCCGACCGATTCAACCCGTGGATAAATGGGCAGGAATGGGCATCAATGGGCATAGTTTAGCCAGCTTTTTTCAGGCCCAACAGTCTCGCAATTTCTCCTGTCCATGGTGAATTACCAACCTGCCAAAATGCTACCGCGAGGTGCAGTCTTGTACGCAAAAGGGACCAATGGTATTTCTTGGAAGGAATCGAACCCACAAAACGCAACAGGGGTTGCCGAGCTGCAGTTTCCGTGCGGTGGTTGGTGTCCGGAAGGCCGACGAGCCGAAGACGGCGTTATTCCTGAACACTACCCGGTCACGGTGCCTGTACTCCGCAATAACTCACGCCGTGCATCTCCTGTTCGCTTCTGGACACCCGATCAAGTGCCCGCCGGACGCGCTGCAAACGAATACTCGTAGTGCGGCCCACCCAGCACCGAGTTCGCGAGCACGAGCGTGCCCGCCGCCAATCGATGTCGGGATTCTAACTTCGAAACCACCATAGATTCCTTCGGAGGGTCTGGAACGCCTGGACCCAGCGCACTATGAGGCCGTCCACGGTTGTAATGGGTTATCCACGATTTCAGAATTGACCGCAGATGTGCCTCAGACAGCGGAATCATCCAGTCCAGGCATTCGCGTCGTATTGTCCCGATCACGCGTTCGCAGATCGAATTTGCTTTCGGACTCGCCACCGGTGAGCGCAGCACTGCTACGCCCAGCGCCCTCATCGAATCATCCAAGTGCTCGACGAAGATCCGATCCCGATCATGGATCAGGTACCGATGCCCGCCTTCGTCTCCCACAACCTCCCGCAACTGCTATAGCGTCCAGGCCGCACTCGGGTGCGCAGTCACGTTTACGTGCGTCAGTCGGCGCGTCCCGTGCTTGATCACCACGATGACATACAACATCCCGCCTCCAGCGCCTTATCAACCATCTCTGGCTGCTGCCCGCCACGAGAGTAGCGATACCATATACTCCCCTCGCCAAAGTCTACCGCGGATCCTCGGCCGAATAAATGGACACTATGACATCGGACTTCGTTCGAATTGTTGGAGAGGACGGGCTCGGGGGCTTGGGCGAGTCGAAGGATTATTGAGTATTTCTGCAAAGACGCTTGACGTTATAACGTCAGCAAAGCTTCACGCAGTGACGTCCTGCTCGCCTGCCGCGTTCTTCCCTGCGATGCGGCCAAAAACCAGCGCCTCGCTCACGTTGCCGGCGCCCGGATAATTCC
>MEQT01000253.1 GCA_001770325.1 Betaproteobacteria bacterium RIFCSPLOWO2_02_64_14 | reverse complement strand
GCGCGCGCGGCGCCGATCGCCGCAGCGTAGGACAAGGCCACATCCCGCGCCTTCTTCGAGGGGTCCTGGAACACCGCGATCAACGACGGCACGCCGCCGCCCTGGGTATAGGTCGAGCGCACGAGGTGGCCCGGGCCTTTCGGTGCGATCATGATAACGTCGAGATCCGCGCGCGGCTCGATCTGCTTGAAGTGGATGTTAAAGCCGTGGGCGAAGGCGAGCGTCGCGCCCTTCTTGATATTGGGCTCGATCTCGGCGCGGTAGACGTCCGCGTGGTGCTCGTCCGGCAGCAGGATCATGACCACATCGGCGCTCTTCACCGCATCGGCGACGCTCTTCACCGGAACGCCGGCGTTCCTCGCTTTGTTCCAGGACGCGCCGCCCTTGCGCAAACCGGCCGTGACCTTGACGCCCGAATCGCGCAGGTTGTTGGCGTGCGCATGGCCCTGTGAGCCGTAACCGATGATGGCAACGTGCTTGCGCTTGATCAGCGACAGGTCGGCATCTTTATCGTAGTAGATCTTCATGTTTTCCCTCTTCTGGTTCGGGACTGGGGTCTTGGGACTGGGGGCTAGGATGCTGTTTCGGGTGGTGCGAGTCCCTAGCCCCTAGCCCCGCTTCTAAACTCGCAACACCCGGTCCCCGCGACCGATGCCCGAGGCGCCGGTACGCACGGTTTCCAGGATCGCCGCGGCGTCGATCGCCTTCAGGAACGCGTCAAGCTTGGAGCCGGTGCCCGTGAGTTCGATCGTGTAATCGCGGTCGGTGACATCGATGATCCTTCCCCGGAAAATGTCAGCCATGCGCTTCATTTCCTCGCGTTCCCTTCCCACGGCGCGCACCTTGACCAGCATCAGCTCGCGCTCGATATGGTCGCCGTCGGAGAGATCGATCACCTTTACCACATCGATCAACTTGTTCAGCTGCTTGGTGATCTGCTCGATCACCTCGTCCGAGCCGGTGGTCACGATCGTCATGCGCGAAAGCGTCGCGTCTTCGGTCGGCGCGACCGTGAGCGACTCGATGTTGTAGCCGCGCGCCGAGAACAGCCCCGAAACGCGCGAGAGCGCGCCGGCCTCGTTCTCCAGTAACACGGAAATGATGTGCCGCATGCCCAGTAGGTTCCGACTAGACCAGGATCATCTCGGAGAGGCCCTTGCCCCCCGGCACCATCGGGAACACGTTCTCGGTCTGGTCGGTGATGAAATCGAGGAAAACGAGTTCCTTCTTGCGCGAGAACGCCTCCTTCAGCGCCGGCTCGACATCGGCCGGCTTCTCGATTTTCATGCCAACGTGGCCGTAGGACTCGGCCAGCTTCACGAAGTCGGGGAGCGCGTCCATGTACGACTCGGCATAGCGGTTGCCATGGAAAAACTCCTGCCACTGCCGCACCATGCCCATGTACTTGTTGTTGAGAGTCACGATCTTGATCGGCAGCCGATACTGCTTGCAGGTGGAAAGCTCCTGGATGCACATCTGGATGCTCGCCTCGCCCGTGACGCACGCAACCGCCGCCCTGGGATGGGCGAGCTGCACGCCCATCGCCGCCGGAAGGCCGAACCCCATGGTGCCCAGGCCGCCGGAGTTGATCCAGCGCCGCGGCTTGGTGAACTTGTAGAACTGCGCCGCCCACATCTGGTGCTGTCCCACATCCGAGGTGACGAAAGCGTCGCCACGGGTCACTTCGTAGAGTTTTTCGATGACGAACTGCGGCTTGATCAGGGTCCCCGACCGGTCGTACTTGAGGCAATCGCGGCCGCGCCATAGTTCGATCTGCGTCCACCACGTCCTCAACGCCTCCTGATCGAGCGGCAGCTTTCCCCCCTCCATCTGGCGGATGAACTCGCGCAGCACGTCGCGCACGTTGCCCACGATCGGCACGTCGACTTTGACGCGCTTCGAAATCGACGACGGATCGACATCGACATGGATGATCGTGCGCGGCTCCTCGAAGAAGTGCCTGGGATTGCCGATCACGCGGTCATCGAAGCGCGCGCCGATCGCGAGCAGCACGTCGCAGTGCTGCATCGCCATGTTGGCCTCGTAGGTGCCGTGCATACCCAGCATGCCCACGAACTGGCGGTCGGTCGCCGGGTAGGCCCCGAGTCCCATCAGGGTATTGGTGCAGGGGAAGCCGAGCGTGCGCACAAGCTGCGTGAGCTCCGCTGCCGCGTTTCCGAGGATGACGCCGCCGCCGGTGTAGATCATTGGGCGCTTGGCCCCCGCGAGCACCTGGATCGCCTTCCTGATCTGCCCGGCGTGCCCCTTGGTCACCGGGTTGTACGACCGCATCGCGATCGTCGCGGGGTAGCTGAACTCCGCCTTGTGGCTCGTGACATCCTTCGGGATATCGACCACCACCGGTCCCGGCCGCCCCGTTGCCGCGATGTAGAAGGCCTTCTTCATCGTGACCGCGATGTCCTTCACGTCCTTCACCAGAAAGTTGTGCTTCACGCAAGGGCGCGTAATGCCGACCGTGTCGCACTCCTGGAACGCATCCTGACCGATCGCATGCGTGGGCACCTGGCCGGTGATGATCACCTGCGGAATCGAATCCATGTAGGCGGTGGCAATCCCGGTCACCGCGTTGGTCACGCCGGGCCCCGAAGTGACGAGCGCTACGCCGATCTTCTCCGTCGACCTCGAGTAGCCGTCGGCGGCATGCACCGCGCCCTGCTCGTGGCGCACGAGTATGTGCTTGACCTTGTTCTGCTTGAACAGCTCATCGTAGAGGAAGAGCACGGCACCGCCGGGGTAGCCGAAAACGTACTCGACCCCTTCTTCCTGCAGGCAGCGCACCACGATTTCAGCGCCGGTAATCATTGCCATAACGCGGCCAAAAAAGAGCAGAAACATGGAACATTACCGGCTGGCCGCACATTGGTCAAGCAAATACCTCCATTAAACAGCATGATACGCGTGCATCATTGTGCCCCGCATCGGCATCGCGCGCTGACGGCCGCCCGCGCTTTCACGCGCAGGCAACGTGATGCCGCGGTATGGGGGCTGCGTGCGGCGGCACCCACGGCAAAGTATCGCGAGTGACTTGCGCGTGCCGGGTGTTTTGCTAAGATGCCTGCGGCCCTTGCGGTCGAGCGAAAGAGTCCGAGGGAGAAGGGCCAGGCGGAGGCCGTGCGCGCCGCCTGCGCAGCACGAGCGACAAGAAGGCGACGCCACTGGCTACCTACAAGGAACTTGCGGATTTCCTGGCTGAAGTCGAACGTCGTGCCTTCAAACAGGCGCTCTTCGCGGTTCGTGACGAACACCTTGCTCTGGACATCGTACAGGATGCGATGATGAAGCTCAGCGAAAAGTATTCGGCGCGGCCTGGCGCAGAGTTTCCGATGCTGTTTCAGCGCATCCTGCAGAACACGATACGCGACTTCTATCGCCGCCAGAAAGTGCGTTCGCTGTGGACCACCCCGATTTCGGCCTTGGTCGGAGCGGACAGCGATGACGAGCATGACCCGTTGGAAACTTTGGAGGCCGCCGACGACTCAAAGCCCGATGAATCGCCCCACGGCTTGCTGCAACGATCTCAAGTCCTTGCTTTGATTGAGAAAGCGCTGCAAAGGCTGCCAGCCCGTCAACGCGAGGCTTTCGTTCTGCGTTACTGGGAGGAACTGGACGTTGCCGAGGCGGCAAACATAATGGGTTGCTCGGAGGGGAGTGTCAAGACACACTGCTCGCGGGCGACCCACGCGCTCGCTGCGATGTTGAAGAAACAGGGGATAGAGCCATGAATCAGCCAGACCACGAACTGGCGGGCAGGATTGCGGGCTGTCTGCGCGAAGGCGCGCGCAATCTCGACCCGGTGGTCGGCGAGCGGCTGCTCGCTGCGCGAAAATTGGCGTTGTCGCGCTATCAGGGCGAGGCGGCGCCGGCATGGGGATGGGCATGGGCCACGCAAGCGATCGGCCGTGTCACACAGAATCAGCAGCCCGGCGCGCTGCAGGTGCTGCTCGCGGGAGCGGCGCTGGTCGCCGCGTTGCTCGGGGTGGTGTACTGGCAGAGCTACAACGCCCAGGCGAGCGAACTGGCCGAGGTAGACGCGGGATTGCTCACGGACGAGTTGCCCATCAACGCCTATCTCGACAGGGGCTTCGATTCATGGCTAAAACGCTCGTTGCGCTGATCGTTTGGCTGTCGGTCGCCTTCCCCGTTATCGCTGCACAGAGCAATCCTCCACCCAAGAAGGCACCCCGGCCAACCTGGTCGGAACTGACGCCGGTGCAGCAGAAGATACTGGCGCCGCTGCAAGCCGACTGGGACAGCCTGGACGCCACGCGCCGCAAGAAATGGGTGGCGATCGCCAACCGCTATCCCACCATGAAACCGCAGGCACAGCAGCGGCTGCAGAAACGCATGACCGATTGGGCAAAGTTGACCCCTGCCCAGCGCGAGGCGGCGCGCGAGCGATACCGTCAGATCAGAAAGCTGTCGGCACAGAAGCGACAGGAGATGAGGGATCAGTGGCAGCAGTACCAGGATTCGCTGGCGCCTCCGGCTGAAGCGCCGCCCGATCCTTCCCCCGCGCCCGAGCCCGCTACCCCAAGCCAGGAACCGTCCGCTACCGCCGCGGAGTCCACTCCTCCCACCGTCCAGTGAGCTCCCGGTCGGTGACGGGCGATGGCCTTGCCCGCCTCGGCCGCCGCCTGCTGAGCCTTGCCTACGAAGCCCTGATCCTCGCCGCAGTCTTGCTGGCGGGCAGTATTGCATTCATGGCCTTCGCGGGGCGCATGGAGCCTGTTCTCGCACGCCCGTTGTTTCAGCTCTTCCTGTTGCTCATCGCCGGTACCTACTTTGTCTGGCAGTGGTGCCATGGTGGCCAGACGCTGCCGATGAAAACATGGCGCATCCGCCTGGTCACGGCGGCGGGCGAGCCCCTCACATTGCGCCATGCGGTATACCGGTTCGTGCTCGCCGTGGCGGGAACGCTTCTCCTTGGCATCGGGGTCATCTGGGCGTTCTTCGATCGGGATCGGCAATTCCTGCACGACCGCCTCGCAGGCACGAGGATAGTGCGGAATGATGAATGATGAATGCGGAATGGCGCTGACCGGGCTTTCCATTCATCATTCAGCATTCTGCATTCATCATCGCCTTTCCTGCCACCACATCATGCCGAGCGCGACGCTCAGGACGATGAGTGTCGGGAGCACCGCGCTGAACACCGCCGGCCAGTCGTAGAGCAGGCCGAGATGTGAAAACAGTTTGTTGAGGAAGTGGAAGGCGAGGCCAAGCATGATGCCAGCAAAGATCTTGGCCCCGACCCCGCCCTGGCGCCGCTGAAAATAGGCGAACGGCAGCGCCAGCATCATCATGGCCAGCACTGCCACCGGATACATCACCTTCGTCCAGAATGCGTTTTCGTAGCGCAGTGCCTTCTGCCGGTTCTCCTTCAGATGCTGCGTATAGGAGTACAGTCGCCACGCTGACATCTTTTCCGGCTTGACCTGCAACACATTGAGCAGCGCAGGGTCAAGAACGGACTGCCAGTCCGCTTCGGCGATCCTGCGCACGCTCGTTCTGCGATCGTCAAAGGAGGTCTGGACGACCTCCCTCAGCACCCAGGTTCTCGCGCGCTGAAAGCTCCCGCGCTCGGCGAAACGGATCGAGCGCAACCGGTAGCCCTGATCGAAATCGTAGATCCGCAGACCGCGCAGGCTCAGGTCCGGCAGCACCTCGGCCACATTGATGAAACTCGTACCGTCCTTGATCCACAGCCCGGAGCGGAATTCCTGGGCGACGAGGCCGGTGATTGCCTGGGAGCGGATCCGGTGTGCCAGCTGCTCCGCCGGCGGCGCGATGAATTCGCCAAAAACGAATGTCAGCACCGAAAACGCCAGCCCGACGCGCACGATCGCCGCGGCTATGCGGGTGAGCGACACGCCCGATGCGCGCATGACCGTGTACTCGGAGTTCGCCACGAGGTTCGCCAGTGCGAAGATCGTTCCGATCAGGGCCGCGATCGGAAACAGACCGTAGACGCGGTCGGGCACCGAGAGCAGCACGTGCACCAGGATGTGCCGTAGCTGGTAGGCGCCACGCCCCAGATCCTTGATCTCCTCGACCAGGTCGAAGAACGCGAACAGGAGCACGAGCGCCGTGAAAACGAGCGCCGTGGCGGCGATGATCTCGCGGGCGATGTACCGGCTCAGTGTTCTCATCGGAAAAACCGGAACAGCGAGGACACGGTCAACCGCCGGTAAAAGAGGATGAGCAGCAGCGCGAACATCGTGGCGTGCACGCCCCACAGTCCGGTCAGAAAACCGACGCGGGACTGCGCGATCCAGGCCTGCACAATCGAGAGCAGGTTGCTATAGACCACGTACACCAGCAGCGCGAGCACCAGGTTCATCGAACGTCCGGCACGCGGATTGACGAACGACAGCGGAATCGCCAGCAGGGACAGGATGAGAGCGGCAACGGGCAACCCGATGCGCCACGACAGCTCGGCGAGCTTCGGGGCGGTTGCGGCGCGCACGAGCTCGGGCGTGGGCGTCATGCGGTCGGTGGGCGCGCGCACCGCGGCATCGGAACTCTCGATCCGCACTGCGTAACGCTCGAACTCGTAAATCTTGTATTCGGGGCTGCCGGCCTCGCCCTCGTAGCGCCGGCCGTCCAGCAGCACCAGGAAGCGATCGCCGTTCGGCATGGTCTCCTGGTGGCCGCGAACCGCCACCATGACGCCCATTTTCCTGTGCTGCGTCGAACTCACGAAAACGTTGGCGAACAGGTTCTGCGTGCCCGAAACCTCCTCAACAAAAAACACCCGGTCAGCCTGGCGTGACTCCTGGAATATACCCGGGGAGACGGCCGCCGCATCGTCCCGGCTGGCCATCATGCGGCGAAACTCCTCGGACTTGCCTACGGCCCAGGGAGTCAGCACGAACGACAGCAGGCCTATGGTGAAAACCAGCGGCGCGGCGAAAACCAGAACCGGCGGCACCCATCGCGTGAGGCTCATGCCGCTTGCGAACCAGATCACCATCTCCGAATCGCGGTAACTTCGCGTCAGCGTCATCAGCACCGCGATGAAGAGCGTGAGTGACAGCAGCACCGGCAGGAAGCCCACGACGGTAAAGCCAAGCAGCGCGGAGACGCCTTCGGACGTCACGGCGCCGCTTGCAGCCTGGCCCAGCAGGCGCACGAGCTGGGTGGTGACCGTGATTCCGAGCAGCACCAGAAATGTCGCCAGCGCGGAGGTTGCGAACTCGCGCAGCAGGGCGCGCTGAAAAATCATCCGGGGCTTTGCATTTGGCGAAGAATACGCAGATAATCAGCGAGCTACCGCATATCATCGGCATGGGAGTTTCGGCGTGGAATTTAGCACAAAATGCGCGTCACCGGTTCAGATCAAAAGCGCCTGCGCGGTGGTCGGTGTGTTCGAGCCGCGCAAGCTGTCCACGGCGGCGGCGGCCCTTGATCGTGCGGCCAAGGGCTATCTGAGCGCGATCATTCGCGGTGGCGACATGGAAGGCAAAGCGGGCACCACCCTGCTGCTGCACCACGTGCCCAACGTCGCGTGCGACCGGGTGCTGCTGGTCGGTCTCGGGCCGGAGCGCGAGTTCCGCGATCGTAATTATCGCGAGGCGATCGCCGCCGCGCTGCGCGTGCTCAATTCGACGGGCGCGACCGAAGCCACACTGCACCTCACCGAGCTTGCGGTCCCAAGACGCGATGGCAGGTGGCGCATCACGCATGCCACGGCGGTCGCCCGCGAAGCTGTCTATCGCTTCGACAAGATGAAGAGCAAACCGGAGGGCACGCCGCCCGCGCTGCGCCGCCTCGTGCTCGGTGTGCGCGACCGGGGCGAGTTGCGCCGTGCCGCCGCCGGGCTGGAACAGGGGCTTGCTGTGGCCCACGGCGTAAGCCTCGCCAGGGACCTCGGCAATCTTCCCGGAAACGTATGCACGCCGGCCTACCTCGCCGAGCAGGCGCGCGAAGTCGCAAAACGCTACCGCATGAAAATCACCGTGCTCGAGCGCGAGGACATGGAGAAGCTTGGCATGGGTGCGTTGCTCTCGGTCGCGGCTGGCAGCGCGCAGCCCCCGAAGCTGATCGTTCTCGAACACCGCTCCGGGCCGAGATCGCAGAGACCGGTGGCGCTGGTCGGCAAGGGCATCACCTTCGACACCGGGGGCATCTCGCTCAAACCGGCGTCCGAAATGGACGAGATGAAATTCGACATGTGCGGAGCGGCGAGCGTTCTGGGCACCATCAAAGCAGCGGCGGAAATGAAGCTGCCAGTCAACGTCGTGGGCTTGATTCCCACGAGCGAGAACATGCCGGGCGGACGCGCGACCAAGCCGGGCGACATCGTCACCACCATGTCGGGTCAGACGGTGGAAGTCCTCAACACCGATGCCGAAGGGCGGCTCATACTGTGCGACGCGCTCACCTATGCGGAGCGCTTCGAGCCCGCCGCCGTGGTCGACATTGCTACGCTCACCGGCGCCTGCGTCATCGCGCTGGGGCATGTCGCCTCGGGTCTGTTCGCCAACGACGATGCGCTGGCGCGCGAACTGCTCGCGGCGGGGGAACTTGCCTGCGATCGCGCGTGGCGCATGCCGCTGTGGGACGAATACCAGGAACAGTTGAAGAGCAACTTTGCCGACTTCGCGAATATCGGAGGGCGTCCCGCGGGCAGCGTCACCGCCGCGTGCTTTCTCGCGCGCTTCACGAAGAAATTCAAGTGGGCGCATCTGGACATCGCGGGCACGGCGTGGAAGAGCGGCAAGGAGAAGGGCGCGTCCGGACGGCCCGTGCCGCTGCTCACCCAGTTCCTGGTGAACCGCGCCGGACGAGGCAAATGATGAATGATGAATGCGGAATGATGAATGTAGCTGCCTCGATCAGACGTTCATCATTCATCATTCAGCATTCCGCATTCAACAGATGACCCAGATCGACTTCTACACCCACGTCGAGGACAAGCTCGCGACCGCTTGCAGGCTTGCGGCAAAAGCTTACGCCCGGAAACTGCGCGTGACGGTGCTGTGTCCCGATGCAGCCGCCGCAGCGCGCTTCGATCGCAGCCTGTGGACCTTCTCGGCCACGGGTTTCGTGCCCCATTGCCTCGCGCACGACCCCCTCACCTCCGTCACCCCGATCGTCGTCGACAGCGATGGTACCGGGCCCGACCACGATCAGGTCCTGCTCAACCTGCGGCCGGAATGGCCGCCGCGGTTCAGCTGCTTCCAGCGTCTGATCGAGGTGGTGAGCCTCGATGAGGAAGATCGCCGCCTCGCGCGCGAGCGCTACCGCTTCTACCGTGACAGAGGATACGACATCCGCAGCCACGACCTGTCGCGCACGGCGGAGTAGCGCCCTTGCGGATCGCCCGTGACAGGTCGCCGGGAGGCTGCCGCCCCGGATCCGCAGCACGCTCTGCCCCAGGGGCGCGCGCGCTCTAAGCCGATTGATCATGGCACGAGCACCCGACGCGGCAGGCAGTGACGACGTGCTGGCGCGTGCCGACGCACTGCTCGCGCGACACCGCGGCACGGGCTCCGCGCGGGCGCTCCCGGCTGCGGCAGCGCTGCTTACCGACGCCCTCGACACGAGCAGCGCCGATATTCCCACTCTTACCGATATCGCGTTCGCGCCGGCGCTTCAACCCGTGCCAGCCCACGTCGAGAGCGCCGGCGCGCAAGCGCCGGGGGAGACGGTCGTCGTGTCCGAGGGACGATGGGCAAGTTCCCCCGCGCCGGAGCCGGCGCCGCCGGTGGAGGTGATCTCGCGCGTGCAGGCGCAAAACCTCGAGCACACCGTGTATCTCAAGCTCAAGCAGGAGCTCGATGAACGGATCGCGGAGGTGGTGCACGAGCGCTTCATGCCGGAAATCGGGGTCGCGCTCGATCATGCCCTGCAGAAGGTAACGCACGATGTCAACGCCAGTATCGGCGCCATGGTGCGCTCTTCGATCGAGGAAACACTGCAGCTGCAGATCGGCAAGCTGCGGCTCGCGCTCGAGGACAAGGTACGGCGGGAAGAGGCCGTCGCTGCAATACCGTCCGCTATAATTCCGGCTTTTCCTGCGCCGCAGGCGCGCCCCGCAGAGATGGAAATCGCGAAGAGTTTCGAGCCGGCAGCCATCGAGGCGCACTGGTATCCGGTGTGGGAGGAAAGCGGTTTCTTCCGGGCCGGGCTCGATGAATCGAATCCGGGCAACCACTGCATCCTCCTGCCGCCTCCCAATGTCACCGGGACGCTGCATATGGGCCACGCGTTTCAGCATACGCTCATGGATGCGCTCGTCCGCTATCACCGCATGCGCGGCTACAACACGCTGTGGCAGCCCGGCACCGATCACGCCGGCATCGCCACACAGATCGTCGTCGAGCGGCAACTCGAGGCCCTGGGCGTCTCGCGCCGCGACATCGGGCGCGCGGAATTCGAAAAGCGCGTCTGGCAATGGAAGGAAGCCTCGGGTTCCACCATCACGCGCCAGATGCGCCGCCTCGGCGCCTCCTGCGACTGGAGCCGCGAACGGTTCACGATGGACGACGGTCTGTCTGGCGTCGTCACCGAAGTGTTCGTGCGCCTGCATGAGGAGGGGCTTATCTACCGCGGCAAGCGGCTGGTCAACTGGGACCCGGTACTGCAGACCGCCGTATCCGATCTTGAAGTGGAATCGCGAGAGGAGGACAGTCACCTCTGGTACATTCGCTACCCGCTCGCATCGGGCGAAGGTCACGTCATCGTCGCCACCACGCGGCCCGAGACCATGCTGGGCGACGTGGCGGTCGCGGTCAACCCCGAGGATCCGGCGTACAAGGATATCGTCGGCAGCCGCGTCGTGCTGCCGCTCTCCGGCCGCCAGGTTCCCGTGATCGCCGACGACTACGTCGATCCCGAGTTCGGCACCGGGTGCGTCAAGATCACGCCCGCGCACGACTTCAACGACTACCGGGTGGGCGAGCGGCACAAACTCGAGCCGATCAATATCTTCACCCTCGACGCGCGGATCAACGACAACGCGCCCGTGGCCTACCGCGGGCTGGACCGATTCGAGGCGCGCGCCCGGATACTGGCCGACCTCGAGGAACAGGGCCTGCTCGCGGAGACCAAGCCGCACAAGCTCATGGTGCCGCGCTGCGGCCGCACCGACGCGGTGGTGGAGCCCATGCTGACCGACCAGTGGTTCGTCAGGATGGACTCGCTCGCCCGCGCCGGGCTCGACGCGGTCGCGCGCGGCGAAGTGAAGTTCGTCCCGGAGAACTGGACCAATACCTACAACCAGTGGCTCAACAATATCCAGGACTGGTGCATCTCGCGCCAGTTGTGGTGGGGTCACCGCATCCCGGCCTGGTATGACGGCGAGGGCAACGTTTACGTCGCGCGCACGCGCGCCGAGGCGCAGGCCCAGCACGATCAGGCGCTTGCCGAGCGCATCCAGGCCGGCGAAAGCGCGACCGCCACCGAACTGCGGCAGGACGACGATGTTCTGGATACCTGGTTCTCGTCCGCCCTGTGGCCATTCTCCACGCTCGACTGGCCGCGCGACAATCCGGCGCTGAGGCTCTATCTTCCCTCCAGCGTGCTGGTGACAGGATTCGACATCATTTTCTTCTGGGTGGCGCGCATGGTCATGATGACCCTGCATTTCACCGGCAAGGTGCCGTTCCGCGAAGTCTACGTGACCGGGCTGGTGCGCGATGCGGAAGGCCAGAAGATGAGCAAGTCGAAGGGCAACATCCTCGATCCGCTGGACCTGGTCGACGGCATCAGCCTCGAGTCGCTGGTCGAAAAGCGCACCGCCAATCTGATGGAGCCGAGGCAAGCCGAGAGCATTGTCCGCACGACCCGCAAGCATTTCCCCGACGGCATTCCCGCGTTCGGCACCGATGCCTTGCGCTTTACTTTCGCGAGCCTCGCCTCGCATGGGCGCGACATCAAGTTCGATCTCTCGCGCTGCGACGGCTACCGCAACTTCTGCAACAAGCTGTGGAACGCCTCGCGCTTCGTGCTCATGAATTGTGCCGGGCGGGACACGGGGGTGGACGATTCGCTCGCGGTCGAGCTGTCAGCGGCGGACCGCTGGGTCGCGAGCCGCCTGCACCGCGCGGCGGCCGATGCGCGCGCGGCGTTCCGCGAGTACCGCTTCGACAATCTCGCGCGCGCGATCTACGGGCTCGTGTGGGACGAATACTGCGACTGGTATGTGGAGCTTGCCAAGGTACAGCTCGCCACCGGCAGCGAGGCGCAGCAGCGGGGCACCCGCCGCACGCTGGTGAGAGTGCTCGAAGCCATC
>MEQT01000252.1:1585-8019 GCA_001770325.1 Betaproteobacteria bacterium RIFCSPLOWO2_02_64_14 | reverse complement strand
TCGCCCCTGCCGAATACGACGCTCACCGTTTCGATACTGATGCGGCCTCGCGCGGCCGGCTGTGCGGCGGCGGGCAGCGGGTCGGTTTTCTTAAGGGCCGTGACGATGGCCATTCACGCACTCCGTTGTACGGGAAGTGTAAAAAACCGCGGCGCGTCGGGCAGCGGCGCAATGCCCCGAAGCTGGATGACGATCGCCCATACGAGCAGAGCCACGCCGCCAGCCGTCATCAAAGGACCGATCGGTTGCAGCATGAACGCAACCGAAACCGATACGCCCAGCATCGCGAGCCCGACGATCCACGTGGGCGTCGCGCAGCAAACCACCCAGAACAGCGTCGCGTTCGCCACGCCGGCCAGGCCGGCGCCGATTGCCGCGGTGAGTGTCGAGCCGGCCGACCTGCGGCCGCAGCGCGCGTGGCGCGCGGCGTGCAGCACGCCATAGGTCGCGAGCAGGCAGCCGGTGACGGAAATCAGCGCGAATTGCGGCGGCAGGATCATGAGACTCCACTCGGCCATGTTCCATTGCGGGCTCATGAAACCCACATCGAGCCAGGGCTCGCCGATGGCAATGCCGAACGCGTCGCGCAGCGACGGCGTGCCGGCGAACGTGAGCCGGTAGGCGTCGACGATGTCGTAGACCTTGATGAAGTTGGGCGCGTGCCCGAAACGCAGCACCATCGCTGCAAGAAGCAGCGCGTGGTAGGCGGCCACGAAGCCGAGCGCGTACACAGCCCACAGGACAGGACGCGCGCGGATGGCATCGAAAAGCGCGGCACGCACTGCTCAGTGCCCTTTCACCTGCCAGCGCAAAAACGGCTGCGCCGAGCGCCGCACGAGCGCGGTGGAGCCCGTGCCCAGCAGCCCGATCACGAGCATACCGATGATGATCTGCGGGTACTGCACGAGCGTGTACGACGACCAGGTGAAATAGCCGATGCCGTACTGCCCGCTGATGATTTCACCCGCGAGGAGCGAAAACCACGACACGCCCATCGCGATCGCAAGCCCGGTCACGATGCTGGGCAACGCTCCGGGCAGCACGACGTGCCAGAAGATCGCCGCCTTGCCCGCGCCGAGGGACTGTGAGGCGCGCACCAGCACTTCCGGCGTCTGCTCCACCCCATGGATCGTGTTGAGCACGATCGGGAAGATCGCGCCGAGGAAAGTAATGAAGATGATGCTCGATTCCTCGGTCGGCCACATGAGTATGGCGAGCGGAATCCACGCCACCGCGGGGATCGGACGCAGCACTTCGATGTACGGCAGCACGAGGTCTTCGGCGAATCGCGACCGGCCCATGAGGATGCCGATGGGTATGCCCAGGAGGCAGGCCAGCACGAAACCGATGGCGATGCGCTTGATGCTGACCAGGATGTGGATGTAGAACTTCGCCGAACTCAGCAGCTCACCAAGGGCGTTCCAGACCACCAGCGGCGAAGGAATGTTCTTGAAGCTCACGATGAAATCGATCTTCATCGTCGAGGCGAAATGCCAGATCCCGAGCGCGAGGATCACGGCAAGTACGCGTATGGCGTAGCGTGTCATCTCGGTTGCGGTGCTTTTTCTTCGGGCGGGTTTTGCCTAAGGAGTTTGTCGGCCGTAAGGGCGACAAACTCCTACCGTGAGGCCGACGCGACGTTCGCGGGTGTGGCGGCGACCTTCACGCCGGAGAGTGCCTCGGCGTAGGTGAGCACCTTGCCCTTCGACTTTTCGGCGTGCTTGTCGGCGTCGGTCTTGCGCATGAACGCAAGCAGCGCGCCATTCGGGCCTTCGGCATAGAAGGCCACCTTGCCGAAGAGCTTGAGCCCCGTGACCTGGTCGTACACGTAGGTCGCGTTGATCTTCTGGTGCGTGGCCTGGGCTTCCTTGACGACCTTCAGCATCTCCGGGATGGACGGATAGGTCGCGATGCCGCTGCGCGCATGCCAGATCTCGGCGGGCGACAGGCCTTTCAGCACCTGCTTGGGATCGAGCTGGGCGCTGCGCTGCTTCTCGTAATCGATCTTGAGGTCCTTGTACGCCTGGCGCACGTAGCGATCGTCCACCCACTTGTCGACGTCCAGCGCCGGCGCCATCTTCCATTTCGTGAGCACTCCGTGGTCGTACTTGAGCGTGTCAACCCATTTCGCCTTGATGGTGGGATCGAGCGTCAGGTGTCCGCCGCGGCTGAAATAAAGATATTGCACCTCTTTCTCGACGCCGGTCCACTTCTCGAGCATCTCGGCGGCGCGCACCGGATTTTCCTCGACCCATTTCCCGGCCTCGACGATGGCCTTGATGACGCCGGCGACCACTTCGGGATACTTCTCCGCATAGTCCTTGCGCACCACCATGCCGTGCAGGTAAGGAACCCCCGCTTCGCTGCCGTCGTACACCTTGCGCCCGGTGCCGCGGAATTCCATGATTTCCGACCAGGGGCAGAAGTCGGCATGAGCGTCGATCTTGTTTTCCGCAATGTTCGCGGCGCCCACCGGCGGGCTCTGGTTCTTGATGTCCATGTCGGCGGACTTCAACCCCAGGTCCTGCATCGCCTTGATGAGCATGCCCCACGCCGCGCTGCCCACCGGCACGGATACCGACTTTCCCTTCAGATCGGCGAAGCTGTGGATGTTCGACTTCGCCGGGACGACGATCGCGTTGCCCGAGCCGTGCAGGTTGTATCCCGTCATCGTGACCAGCACGCTGCGCAGGCTGTCGGTCTCCTGGAACTTCGACCCGTTGACGATGAGCGGGTAATCCCCCATGACGCCGAAGTCGAGCTTGTTGGCGAGCATCATGTTGGTGATGGGTGGACCGGACGCATAGTCTTTCCAGTCGATCTCGTACTTCGTTTTCTGGTACTTGCCGGATTTCGGAAGGTGCTTGTCGAGGAGCTTCAATTCCTTGACCACGATGCCGCCCGAGTATGTGTCGGTGCACATGCTCTGGTGCCCGATCGCCACGCGTATCGTTTCACTGGCGCTGACGGAAACGCACGACGCCGCCAAGCACAATGCTGCCGCCCATCCTGTCCGAGTCACTGTCCGAGTCACGTTGACCTCCTGTATTGACCTGTCACATCGCGATATCCCGCGTGGTGGAGTCAACGCACGTTTCATGCCAGGGAGTGGCGGAGTGCCACAATGTCTGCAGAGTCAATTGCTTAGTTCACTTGCCGGCCATCGCAAGTGGACACCGGAGTGCGGACTGCCGCACAATTGGAGTGCGTCACGCGCCCGGTCTGTGCGCTGACATGGCCCGGGCCTAATACAAGTTGGAGGAGTTTGTCGGAACCAGGAGTGTGTCGGACTTGGCCACGACACACTCCTTACGCAAAACCGCCCGGAAAACGGCGAAAATGGCCCCTTCAACTGCAAGGAGAAAAGTGATGATCGCAATTCCTGACTTGAGTGTTGTCCATGCGCGCAAGGCTTTGGTCTGGCTCGCGTCGACGGCGGCGCTGGTGCTGGCGGGCGCGGTAACGCCGTCGCACGCGCAGCAAGGCGCCTGGCGGCCCGACCGGCCAGTGGAAATCGTGATTCCATCCGCCGCCGGTTCGTCGCTCGACGCCGCGGCGCGCCTGATCCAGAGAATCCTGACGGAAAACCGGCTCATCGAAGTCTCCGCCATCGTGGTCAACAAGCCGGGCGGCGGCGGGAACCTCGCGTCGACTTACCTGGATCAGCACGCGGGCGACCCGCACTATATCCTGCTGTCGGCGATGAGCCTGATGAACAACCACATCCTCGGCCGCTCGCCGCAGAACTACGACACGTACACCCCCATTGCGATGCTCTACAGCGAGAACATGACGATGGTGGTCGGGCCGGATTCTTCTCTCAAGACCGGGCGCGACATCATGGAGAAGCTCAAGGGCGACCCGCAAGCCTTGAGCATCGCGATCGGATTCGCGCGCGGTGGCACGGGGCACCTCAACACGGCGTTGGTGGCGAAGGCGATGGGGGTCGACGCCAAGCGGTTGAAGACCGTGCAGTTTCAGGGAAACGCCCAGGCCCTCACCGCCCTGATGGGCGGGCACGTCGACATGTCGTCGATGTCGTTCGCGCAGGCCTGGACGCAGTCGCAGGCGGGCAAGCTCCGCATCCTCGGGGTCGCCGCAAACAAGCGCGGTGACGGCCCTCTGGCGAATATCCCCACGTGGAAGGAACAGGGATTCGACGTGGAATTCCAGAACACCCGGTTCATGCTCGGCCCCAAGGGCATAGCCGAAGCGCAGACGGAGTTCTGGGATAACGCGCTGAAGCAGGCGATGGAGAGCAAGCAATGGAAGGCGATGGCGGAAAAGACCCACTACATTCCGTACTACGTGGGACGCAAGGAAACCCCGAAGCGCCTCGGTGCGCTGTACAGCCAGTTGAAGGAGGCGTTGACCGATGTCGGCATGGCGAAGTAGTGAGCGGTTCGGCCGCCCCCGGGAAGGAAGTCAAGCCGTGAAGAGAAATCGGCTGATTGCGGCGATCGTTGCAGTCGGCTGCGTGGCGAACCTGCTTCCGGGCGCCGCGCTGGCGCAGGCGTATCCGAGCAAGCCGATCCGCGTGCTCATCGCCACTTCGGCCGGCAGCAACCCGGACACCGTAGCCCGGGTCGTCGCCGTTGGCCTCACCCAGGCCCTCGGTCAGCAGATCATCGTGGACAACCGGGCCGGAGCCGGTGGCAATATCGGAGCAGAGGTTGCAGCAAGAGCACCGGCCGATGGCTACAACGTATTCCTGGCCCACACCAACCATAGCATCAACACGACGCTATACAAGAAGCTTGCCTACGACGTGATCAACGACTTTTCGCCGGTGTCCTTGCTGGCGTTGTCCCCATTCGTGGCAACCGTTCATCCGTCGTTGCCCGCGAAGTCGTTGCGGGATCTCATCAATATCGCGAAGGCCCGTCCGGGGGATCTCACCTACGCATCGGCCGGCACCGGCAGCGGCACGTTTTTCTCAGCCGAATATTTCAACAGCATGGCCAAGGTGAAAATGCTGCACGTCGCCTACAAGGGCGGAGGCCCCGCGCTCGCCGCCGTGGTCGCGGGCGAGACGTCGGTCTACTTCACGCCCTTCGCCACGGGCCTGCCGCACATTCGCAGCGGCAAGCTGCGGCCGCTGGGCGTGTCGGCGCCTAAACGCCTGCCCGATCTGCCTGGCGTTCCCGCCATTGCCGAGACGCTGCCCGGCTACGAAGTATTGGCGTGGGCCGGCCTGATGGTGCCGGCGAAGACGCCGGGAAGCGTTATCGAAACTCTCCACAAAGCAGCCGTCTCCGCGCTGCGCGACCCCGAGGTCAGGAAGCGCCTGAACAGCCTCGGCTACATCGTAGTCGGAAGCCGGCCGGACGAGCTGGGCACGCACATCAGGACCGAAATCGACAAGTACGCAAAGCTCATCCGCCAGATCGGCCTGCCGCCTCAGTGAGCGGTGCCCCGATCAATGATGCGCTGGCGGCGCCGTCGCCGCAAACGAGGGGCGGGCGGCGATGTGGCCGAACCAATCAGACAGCCTGGGGTGGCCGGGACGCCACCGAAAATCGGGAATCCGGGCTTCGAGCCCGAGCGCACAGGCGAGCGTGATCTGCGCCAGATTGAGCGCGCCGCGCATAAACGGATGGTCGATCTCCGCCTCCCAGAGGTCGGCCATTCGCCGGCTGCGGTCTGCTTCGTGCCGGATGACCGTGGGCGAACGTTCATCCTGGGGTCGCGCGATCTCGCGGCTCCAGACTGAGAGGCCGTCCAGCATGCTCCTCGCCAGGGCTTCGAGACGCCGCGCCTCCCACGCTTGGTGACCCGCCGGAAAGTCGAAGGCCGGTTTGCCGTCGAGGTGATCGAGCCAGGCGCAGATGACGGCGGATTCCTCCAACCCGACGCCGTCGTCGCGCATGAGATAGGGGACGCGACCCGACGGATTGATGCCGTAGTACGGACTGTTTGCAAGGCGCTCATGCCGTCCTCCCGTCCGCATGGAGGGCGAGAATGTCGCAGACGGCGCGATTGAGAGGTGTGGGCACGCCGGCGCGCGCGCCAAGTTCGGCCACGGCGCCGCTCAGCCAGGGAAGCTCGAGGCGGCTGCCGCGATCGAGATCGTGGTGCATCGAGGAGGTCATGCCGGGCGCGACGCTGTCCGCGAACGCGAGTCTTTCGTCGGCGTAATTCTCGGGCAGATTCACGCCGTGGGCGCGGCCGACGGCGACCACTTCCTTCATGATGTCGTGCAGAAACGCGCGCGTGCGAGGATGCGAGCGGATCGGCCCGATCGTCGTGCGCATCGACGTAGTCGTTGCCGAGAGCCCCACCAGGAACACAAACTTCTCCCACAGCGAGCGGCGGATATCGGAGCTAAGATCGGTATCGATGCCCGTGGGGAGCGCCGCCTTGAGCAGCATTTCGGCGCGCTCCGAGCGGCTGCCGTCATACTCGCCGAAGACCAGCCGCTGCAGCGGCCCGGT
>MEQT01000252.1:0-1571 GCA_001770325.1 Betaproteobacteria bacterium RIFCSPLOWO2_02_64_14 | reverse complement strand
ACTCGCGCACTAGCACTTCATCCTTGGTCACGCCGTTCTGCAACGACAGCACCGCGGTATCCGGTCCCACCATGGGGCGCATCGCCTTCGCTGCGGATTCCGTATCCCACAGCTTGACCGCGACGATCACGAGGTCCACCACACCGATCGCCGCCGGATCGTCAGTGAAACGCGCTTGCTTCACCACGATATCCCCGTGCACGGCGCTCTCGATGCGCAGTCCGTGCTCCCGCATCGCGCGCAGATGCTCGCCGCGCGCGATGAAGCTGACTTCGCACCCGGCGTGGGCAAGCCGGCCACCGAAAAACCCTCCGAGCCCGCCGGAGCCCATCATCGCAATGCGCATCGCGCTTCACCCCCATCCCGACCTTCCCCCCTCAAGGGGGAAGGAGGATATGCACTCAGTATTCCTTCCCCCTCAAGGGGGAAGGAGGATATGACTCAGTATTCTTCGAAGAACCGCTGAATTTCCTCCGGCTTGCCGGTTCGGGTCAGCGCGAGAGACAACAGCACCGCGGCCTTTTGCGGCGAGAGGTTATCGGCGGCGACCATGCCGGGTTCTTCCCAGTTGTCGTTGCGGAGCACCCGGCCCTCGCCCACCCGCGAACTGCGCGCCACGACCGCGCGACCCGATGCTGCGATCCGAGCAAGTTCCGGCGTCAGGTTCCCGGGAGCGCCCGCGCCGATGCCGGCCATGACCAGGCCTTTCGCTCCCAGCCCCACTGCCGCCTCGGCGAGCCCCGGTTGAGCACCCGACCAGCCGTAGAGGATGTCCACGCGCGGCAGGCTCTGTATGGTTTCGATCTCGAACTCGCTCTCGACGGTGTGGCGGCGCGTCGGCGCGCGATAGAACACGACCCGATCCGCGTCGGCGTAACCGAGCAAACCCACGTCGCGGCTGCGGAAGGTGTGCACGTGATAGGTGTTGGTCTTGGTCACGTCGCGCGCGGCGTTGATTTCGCCATTGGTCACGACCACCACACCCTTGCCGGAAGTCCCGGGCGCGGCTGCCACCCGGAAGGCATCGAGCAGATTGATCTGGGCGTCCGAACTCAGGGCCGTGAACGGGCGTTGCGCGCCAGTCACGACCACCGGCTTCGCGCTGCGCACCGTCAGCGTCAGGAAATACGCGGTCTCTTCCAGCGTATTGGTGCCCTGGATGAAAACCACGCCATCGACTTCGGGCAGCCGCAGCACTTCGTTGACGCGCAGCGCGAGCTTGCGCACTTCCTCCAGCGCCGCGACTTCGTGGGGATTCCCCGCGTCCACTTCCACGCGGGCAATGCTCGCAATCTCGGGCAGTGCCGCGAGCAACTCGTGCCCGGTCATGCGCGGACGGCCGCTCCTGCGGTAACGCGTGAAATCGAGCCGCCCGCTGCCCTGGCTCGGCAGCGTCCCCGGGCCCATCAACAATCGAATTCTCGCTAAATCACCTGGCACCGCATTGCTCCTTTCCCGTGTCGTTGCTTGCAACGAGATTGCTTCGGTTCCCTCGCAATGACAGGGTTACGTCGCGCACGGCACTCGGTGTCATCGCGAGGACAGGCCGAAGCCGCGAGCAAAGCGTGGCG
>MEQT01000251.1:6456-16369 GCA_001770325.1 Betaproteobacteria bacterium RIFCSPLOWO2_02_64_14 | reverse complement strand
GCCGACAGGACGATCGACGTGCTGCCGCGGCTCAAGGCGATCGTCGCTGGTTTGCCATCGGTCGAGAAACTCGTCGTCGTGCCCTACACGCGCGGCGCGCCGCCGCTCGCCGATCTTCCGCGCGCGGTCGACGTGCGTCAATTCATGGCGCCGTTCCACCCCGGCAGGATCCGCTTCGAGCCACTGCCGTTCGATCACCCGCTCTACGTGATGTACTCCTCAGGCACCACCGGTGTCCCCAAGTGTATCGTGCACGGGGCGGGCGGCACCCTGCTGCAACACCTGAAGGAACACCAGCTCCACGTCGATCTCAAGCGCGGCGATCGCCTGTTCTATTTCACGAGCTGCGGCTGGATGATGTGGAACTGGCTCGCCAGCGGCCTCGCCTCGGGCGCCACCCTGGTGCTCTACGACGGCTCGCCGTTCGCGGCGGGTGGCGGCATCCTGTTCGACCTCGCGGAACGCGAACGCATCACGGTACTGGGCATCTCGGCGAAATACCTGGATGCGGCCGCGAAGCTCGGGTTGAAACCCCGCCTCACGCACAAGCTGGACGCCCTGAAAAGCATCCTGTCGACCGGTTCTCCCCTGATGCCAGAGGCTTTCGATTACGTCTACCACGACGTCAAGCCGGAGGTACAACTTGCTTCGATGTCGGGCGGCACGGACCTCATATCCTGCTTCGTGCTGGGCAATCCGCTGCTCCCGGTGTGGCGCGGAGAGATCCAGTGCCGGGGACTGGGCATGAAGGTGGAGGTATTCGACGACGAAGGCAGATCCGTCCACGGGCGGCGCGGAGAATTGGTGTGCACCGCCCCGTTTCCTTCCATGCCGACCGGCTTCTGGAACGACCCGGATGGCGCCCGCTACCGCGCCGCCTATTTCGAGCGGTTTCCGGGCGTGTGGTGCCACGGCGATTACGTTGAACGCACCGCGCACGACGGCATGATCATCTACGGACGCTCGGACGCCGTGCTCAACCCCGGCGGCGTGCGTATCGGCACCGCGGAGATCTACCGCCAGGTCGAGCAGTTCGACGAGGTCCTGGAAAGCCTTGCGATCGGGCAGGACTGGCCACCCGGACACACTGGCGACGTGCGCGTCGTGCTGTTCGTGCGGTTGCGCGACGGGTTGAGCCTCGACGCGGCGCTGACCGACAGGATCAGGCAACGCATCCGGGAGCAGGCGAGCCCCCGTCACGTTCCGGCGAAGATCGTCCAGGTGACGGACATCCCGCGCACCCGCAGCGGCAAGATCGTCGAACTCGCGGTACGGGATATCGTCCACGCGCGCCCAGTCACGAATATCGAAGCGCTCGCCAATCCAGAAGCGCTCGATCTTTTCCGTAACCTCCCCGACCTTGCCGCATGAGGGCACTTCCCGGAGCGCACTTCAAAACATGCAGCGACCAGGTTGTAACAGTCTGTTTCAATGTGCGGTTTTTCACATTCAGACGTACGTTTTCTGCTATGATGCCGATGAGTACGGAGCGTCGCTGGGTGCAATTACCTGAGGAGATCCGCCATGTCCGAAACTCAGAGCCGTAGCAACCCGCTGGTCGCGATTGCAGCAATCGCAGTGATCATTTTCAGCGTCGTCGGGGTCGGCGTAATGACCGGCTATATCCCCAGTTCCAAGAGCACGCCTGCGGCACCGGAGGCAGTCGCCACACCTCCGGCGGCGCCGGCGCAGCCCGCCACCGTCCAGACGGCACCCGTCCAGCCGGCGCAGCCACAACTCAAAGTCGCAAAACAGCCCGCCCCCGAGCGTCGGGTCGCGCGCACCCCCGCCGCCGCGCCCGCCCAACCCGCTTACGATCAGCGTCCGGCGCAACCTGTGGCACGTCCCTATGACCCCGCATACGACGCCCCGCGAGTGGCGACTGCTCCGCCGGCGCGCCCGGCGATCTGCACCAACTGCGGCAGCGTCGAGGCCATCAATATAAGCGAACAGCAAGGCGCAGGCAGCGGTCTTGGCGCGATTGCCGGTGGTGTCGCGGGCGCGTTGCTCGGCAACCAGGTCGGGCGCGGCACCGGCCGCAAGGTTGCAACCGTCGCCGGTGCCGCCGGCGGCGCATACGCCGGGCACCAGGTCGAAAAGCACGTCAAGTCGAGCAAGAGCTACGAAGTGGTCGTGCGCATGGAAGACGGCGGCTCGCGGCGCTTCCCCTATGAAAGCCAGCCCGCGTTCCGAGTCGGCGACCGGGTCAAAGTCGTAGAAGGCGCGCTGGTTGCAAACTAGCGGAGCGTAGACGACAACGGCCGCGCAATGCGCGGCCGTTCAGCGTGCTGGCCGCGCGACGCGTCACCAGTTCCAGATCTGCCACCAGGGAGAATCGCGGCCCACCCCGCCCTTCAGGTACTTGCTGTTGGGGAAGTTCTGGAGCATCACGCGCTCGGCATCGTTACGCAGATCAGTCATGCCCAGAGCATCGTAGGCCTTGACCATGATCACCAACCCTTCCTCGTTGGCGGGAGCCTGCGGATAGGTCTTGAGCGCGTGCTGGGCACGATTCGCCGCCGCGACAAACGCGCCCCGCTTCATGTAATAACGCGCCACGTGCACTTCGTGAGCGGCCAGCGCGTTGACCAGATAGTTCATGCGCTGGATCGCGTCGGGCGTGTACTTGCTCTCAGGATACCGGGCGACGAGGCTCTTGAAGGCCTCGAACGCGGCGACGGCCGCCTTGGGATCGCGTTCGGTCATGTCCTGCCCGCTGACGTAACCAAACAGGCCGAGATCATCGTTGAAGTTGGCGAGTCCCCGGAGGTAATACATGTAGTCCACGCTGGGGTGGTTGGGATGCAGCTTGATGAAGCGATCGGCCGCAGCGATGGCGGACACGGGCTCGCTGTCCTTGTAATAAGCGTAGGCCGTCTCGATCTGCGCCTGCTGCGCGTAGCGGCCATAGGGAAATCGCGCCTCGAGCTTTTCGTAGTACTTGATGGCGGTTTCGTAGCTCCGGTCGTTGAGCGCGGAGCGCGCCTCCGAGTAGAGCTTCGCCGCCGACCAGCCGCGGGTCTCGTCGATTTCGCCGGGCAGCAAGCCGCAACCGCCAAGCGCGATCGCCAACAACGCCGCCAATGTGACTAAACTATGCTTCATGAAGCAATCATCCCCTCAAAATTATAACGCAATGCCGGAGGCCGCCGCCGCCTTCGAGCTGACCATACCAGTCGACTGTGCGGGACTCCGGTTAGACCAGGCGCTCGCCCGGTTGTTGCCTGATCTTTCGCGCAGCCGGCTTGCGCACTGGGTTAACGAGCACCAGGTTACGTTGAACGGGGTGTGCACCGTCCCCCGGCACAAGGTATGGGGTGGCGAGCGCGTCAACATCGCACCGACGCCCGATCCAGCCGGACTCGCGCCGCAAGCCGAGCACCTCCCGCTGGAGGTGATGTTCGAGGACGATACCCTGCTCGTCGTGAACAAGCCCCCGGGACTCGTGGTCCACCCGGGGAGCGGCAACTGGCGCGGCACCCTGCTCAACGCATTGCTTGCGCACGCGCCGCAGCTCGCGCAGCTCCCGCGCGCCGGTATCGTGCATCGCCTGGACAAGGATACGAGCGGGCTGTTGGTTATTGCGAAGACGCTCGCGGCCCACACCGACCTCGTGCGCCAGCTCCAGGCGCGTAGCGTCAAACGCATCTACCTCGCCGTGGTCCATGGCCGTGTCACGCGTTCGGGCAGGATCGAGGCGCCGATTGGACGCCACCCGACGCGGCGCACGCGGATGGCAGTCATCGCCCGCGGTAAACCTGCGGTCACGCATTACGAAGTCATCGCGCACCTCGCACAGGCGACCCTGCTGCGCTGCCGCCTTGAATCAGGGCGAACGCATCAGATACGCGTGCACCTGCATTCGATCGGACATCCGCTCGTCGGCGACCCGGTCTACGGCGCAAGACGCAGCGCCGGCGGGGTTTCGTTCAATCGTCAGGCATTGCATGCCGAACGGCTCGAGCTGACGCATCCCGCTACCCGCGACGTGGTCGCGTGGCATGTTGAGCCGCCTCCCGACATGCTACGGCTTACGGCGGCGTTGAAGGCTGCGTGCTGACCTTGCATCCCGACTGGATTCTGCCGGACTGGCCTGCACCGAAGCGGATCAGGGCGATAATTACGACCCGCAAGGGCGGCGCCAGCCGCGGAGAATTCGCGAGTCTTAATCTCGGCCAGCGTACTGGTGATGACCCGCAGGCGGTTGCGGCGAACCGTACCCGCTTGCGCGGCGTGCTGCCTCAGGAGCCGCGGTGGCTGAAGCAGGTGCACGGATCACGAGTGGTGGTGGCCGACGAGGTCACCACGCCCCCGGAAGCGGACGCCAGCGTCGCGCGCCAGCCTGGAACCGTCTGCGCCGTGATGATCGCGGATTGCCTGCCAGTGCTGCTCGCGGATGCTTCGGGAAACGTCGTCGCAGCGGCCCACGCGGGCTGGCGCGGTCTCGCGGCCGGCGTCGTTGACGCCACGGTGCAGGCGATGGGCGCCGCGCCGGACAATGTGCTGGCCTATCTCGGCCCCTGCATCGGCCCGACGGCATACGAAGTGGGCGCCGATGTCCACGACGCATTTGTCGCGGGAGATCCTGAATCCGGACCCGCGTTCTCACCCCATCGTCCGGGAAAATGGCTTGCCGACCTGCACATGCTCGCGCGGCGGGCCCTTGCGCGAGCGGGCGTAACCCGGATCTACGGCGGCGTGCAATGCACCTACTCCAACCCGGAGCGGTTCTATTCCTACCGGCGCGAGCGCACCACCGGGCGCATGGCGGCGCTCATCTGGCGCGAGTCATAGCGTCTGCGGCTTCGCGGAAGCGCGGTTCGCGTATAATCCGCGCGCTCCTTCGCGATTCCCGCCCCGCGCCGGGACGCAATACGTCACCCCGCAAGCATCGATGATATGAGCATCCTCCTGTGGATCATCTGCGCGACCGTGCTGGGCGGCGTGCTTTCGGCGCTGGCCGCGGCAGTCTTCGCCATCAAGGCAAAAATCGCACAGATTCCGGTGCTGATCAGCTACGCGGTCGGAACACTGTTCGGCGCGGTGTTTCTCGCAATGAAGCGCGTTCGCCTACGCCATGGATGACAACCCTGAAGCCGCGGAAGCGCTGTCGCGCTTCAATCGGATGCTGCTCGATGCAGCGCTCAGACCATTGTGGCAAGGGCGCGAGAGCGGTGCCTCCGGGTTGCTCGAGGCATTTGCAGCCGGCATCACACAGGACCCGGCACGCTGGCACGAGCTGCACCGACGGTACAGCAGGAAACAGCTCGAACTCTGGTCGAATCTGGTTGCCGCGGACCCGGCGCGACCGGTTGCGGGCGGTGCAGCGCCTGCCGATCGAAGATTCCGCGGTGCAGAGTGGCGCCTGCCCTACTTCAACTATCTCGCCGAGTCCTACCTGCTCGCGGCGCAATGGCTGCGCGAGGCCGTCGACGCCGCCAAGCTCGACCCGCAAGCCAGGAGGAAGCTCGATTTCTTCTCCCGCCAGTGGATCGACGCCCTGTCGCCCGCAAACTTTCCGTGGAGCAATCCCGAGGCGATCCGGCTCGCGGCCGAAACCCGAGGCGAGAGCCTCGCATCGGGCCTGAAGAATCTGGCGGCCGATCTCGACACGGGACTGGTGTCGATGACCGACGAGCAGGCGTTCGAAGTCGGCCGCAATCTTGCTGTCACGCCCGGCGCGGTGATCTACGAAAACGACTTCATGCAGTTGATCCAGTACCGCCCCGCGACGGCAGCGGTGTTCGAGCGGCCGCTGCTGATGGTGCCGCCATGCATCAACAAGTTCTATATCCTCGACCTGCAACCCGAGAACTCGTTCGTGCGCTTCGCCGTGGAGGAGGGACATACGGTATTCATGGTGTCCTGGCGCAATATGCCCGTGTCGATGGGGCGGGCGACGTGGGACGACTATCTGGAGCACGGCGTCATCAAGGCGCTCGCGCTGGCGCGGGAGATTTGCGGCGTCGACCGCGTCAATGCCCTCGGCTTCTGCGTGGGAGGCACCCTGCTCGCGAGCGCGCTCGCGGTGGCGGGCCACGGCGGACGCACGCCAGCGACCAGCGTCACCCTCCTCACAACCATGCTGGACTACTCCGACACCGGCGAATTGAGCGTGTTCATCGACGAGGCCCACGTCTCCCGCCGGGAGCAGGAGTTCCGCCACGGGGGCGTGCTGCACGGCAGAGAACTCGCGCTCACCTTCGCCAGCCTGCGCGCCAACGACCTCATCTGGAACTATGTGGTCAACAATTACCTCAAGGGCAGGACTCCCGAGCCCTTTGACCTGCTTTACTGGAACAGCGACAGCACTGATCTGCCGGGCGCCATGTACGTGTACTACCTCCGCAACATGTACCTGGAGAACAACCTGCGCGTGCCCCACCGGCTCACCATGTGCGGAGTTCCGGTCGATCTGGGAACCATCGATGCGCCCGCGTATTTCCTCGCCTCGCGTGAAGATCACATCGTTCCGTGGAAAACGGCGTACGCCGGCAGGCGCCTGCTCGCCGGAAGACCGGAGTTTGTGCTGGCGGCAAGCGGACATATCGCGGGCGTGATCAATCCGGCCGCGCGCAAGCGGCGCAACTACTGGATCAACACGTCCGTGACCGAGGATCCTGAACAATGGCTTGTCAACGCGGAGACGTGTCCGGGAAGCTGGTGGAGCCACTGGAGCGCCTGGCTCGCTCAACACAGCGGGAAGATGGTGGCGGCGCGCGCCAAACTGGGTGGCGGCGCCCATACGGAAATCGAGCCAGCGCCGGGGCGCTACGTGCGGGAAAAATCGATCCGTCAGGCCGCCACGCCGGCATGAGACGGACCCCGACATCTGGTAAGCTGCGTTTACCTTCACAGAAGGAGAGGACATGGCACAACGTATCGCAGTGGTGACCGGCGGCATGGGCGGCATCGGGGAAGTCATCTGCATGCGCCTTGCCACGGCGGGATTCAAGGTCGTGGCAACCTACTCGCCCGGCAACAAGAAATCAGCCGAGTGGCTGGCCGGCATGAAGCAACAGGGGTACGAATTTGACGCGGTCGAGGTAAACGTTTCGGATTACGACGCGTGCCAGAAGGCGGTGGCGAAAATCCAGGCCGAAATCGGCCCCGTCGACGTTCTGGTGAACAACGCGGGCACGACGCGGGACGCGTCGTTTCGCAGGATGGACAAGGCGGCGTGGGACTTGGTGATGCACACCAATCTTGACAGCGTGTTCAATATGACCAAGCCGGTGATTGACGGCATGGCGGACCGCGGGTGGGGCCGCATCATCAACATGTCCTCGGTCAACGGCCAGAAAGGCGCGTTCGGCCAAGCCAACTACTCGGCGTCCAAAGCCGGCATGCACGGATTCACCAAGACGCTCGCTCTCGAGTATGCGCGCAAGGGCGTGACGGTGAACACGGTGTCGCCCGGCTACATCGGGACCAAGATGGTGTTGGCGGTGCCGAAGGACGTGCTCGACAGCAAGATCATCCCGCAGATTCCGGTGGGGCGGCTGGGCAAGCCGGAGGAGGTGGCCGCCCTCGTGGTGTATATCTGCAGCGATGAAGCGGGCTTCATGACCGGTGCCAATGTCGCGATCAACGGCGGGCAACACATGTCTTAGCGGCGTGCGCGAAGGATGACGCAGGATGGTGCATTGCGTGATGGCGGGCGACATGCTGGCAGCGCTTTGAATTACCGATATTTTTCAGTCTGTTAGGTTGCGTTGCAGCAGGTTCTCTGAAATAATAGCCGACTGCCGATGCACCAGGGGAACCGTCATGAAAGCCGAGCCGAGAATCATCAAGAAGTATCCCAACCGGCGGCTGTACGATACCGAGACCAGCAGCTATATCACGCTCGCAGATGTGAAGAAACTGGTGCTTGACCAAGTGACATTCCGGGTGGAAGACGCAAAGAGCAAGGAGGATTTGACGCGGAGCATCCTGCTGCAAATCATTCTGGAGGAGGAGACGGCGGGTGCGCCGATGTTCTCCAGCGACATGCTGTCCCAGATCATCCGCTTCTACGGCAATGCCATGCAGGGCATGATGGGCAGCTACCTGGAAAAAAACATCCAGACTTTCATTGAAATCCAGAAGCGGCTGCAGGATCAGTCGCGCCAGCTCTATGGCCAGAACCCCATATTGAATTCGGAAGCCTGGGGGGAATTCGTGAAGATGCAAGGGCCGGCGATCCAGGGTCTCATGGGACGCTACCTGGAACAAAGCGCCAACGCCTTCATGGAGATGCAACAGCAACTCCAGACCCAGACCCGCAATCTGTTCGGCAGCTTCCCGTTTCCCAACTTCACCGGTGCGAAGCCCGAGCCGGGTGATAACGAACCCGACAAGGGCTGACGCCCCAGGAATTTGCCGGACCTACGTCCGACAAATTCCTAATGCAAGACCAGCGCCCGCAAGATTCAAGAGAGGATGACAGATGTGCGAATTTACCCCTGCTTTCCGTCAGCTTCGGCCGCTTCGGGTGGGGTTTCTTCCGAAATGTCAGCCGGTTTTGTTGTTGGCAGCCTGTACGAACTGTTGAGTCCGACTGGCTGCTAGGGGCTCAAACGCTTCATCGTGCCTGCGCCTTTACCCAAGGTCGGTTTCATATCGCTGGGTTGTCCCAAAGCACTGGTGGACTCCGAGCGCGTTCTCACCCAGTTGCGCGCCGAGGGCTACCTGATTGCGCCCACCTATCGCGACGCCGATCTGGTCGTGGTCAATACCTGCGGCTTCATCGATTCCGCGATCGACGAATCGCTCGACACCATCGGCGAGGCGCTGCGTGAGAACGGAAGGGTGGTGGTGACCGGCTGCCTCGGCGCCAAGGGCGATGTCGTGCGCGAGGCGCACCCGCAGGTGCTCGCGGTGACTGGTCCCCACGATGTTGCCTCGGTGATGAGCGCGGTGCACGCGCATCTGCCACAGCCGCATGATCCCTACACCAGCCTGATCCCACCGCAGGGCATCCGGCTCACGCCGCCGCATTACGCCTATCTCAAGATCGCGGAAGGCTGCAACCATCGCTGCACCTTCTGCATCATCCCGTCGATGCGCGGGGACCTCGCGAGCCGGCCCATCGGCGACGTGGTGCAGGAGGCCGAGAACCTGGTGCACGCAGGCGTCAAGGAGCTGCTCGTCATCTCCCAGGACACGAGCGCATACGGCGTCGACGTGAAGTACCGCACCGGGTTCTGGCGCGGCAGACCGCTCAAGACGCGGCTGACCGAGCTCGCGCGTGCGCTCGGCGACCTGGGGGCCTGGGTCAGATTGCACTACGTCTATCCCTACCCTCACGTCGATGAATTGATTCCGCTCATGGCGGAGGGAAAGCTCCTGCCCTATCTCGACGTGCCGTTCCAGCACGCGAACCCGCGCATCCTCCGGGCGATGAAGCGCCCGGCCAACGTGGGAAATACGCTGGAACGGATCCGTGCCTGGCGCGCGGTCTGCCCGGAACTCACGATCCGCAGCACCTTCATCGTCGGCTTTCCCGGCGAGACCGAAGCGGAATTCGAGGAGCTGCTCGCCTTCCTCGAGGAGGCCCAGCTCGATCGTGTCGGCTGCTTCGCCTATTCCCCGGTGGAGGGGGCAGCAGCCAACCGCCTCGCGCATCACGTTCCGGACGACGTCAAAGAAGAACGCCGCGCGCGCTTCATGCAGCTGCAGGAGAGGATCAGCGCCCAGCGCCTCGCGCGCAAAATCGGCCGCACCATGACGGTACTGGTCGACGAGATAAACGACGACGGCGCCGTCGCGCGCAGCAGCGCGGACGCGCCCGAGATCGACGGGCAGGTTTACCTTCCGCAATCGGGCAAGGCCGAAGCCGGAGATCTGGTCGATGTGCGCATCACGCGCGCCGACGCACACGACCTGTGGGCTGAGATCGTTTAGCGCGAAGCCCCGCGCACCGACCGGG
>MEQT01000251.1:0-6444 GCA_001770325.1 Betaproteobacteria bacterium RIFCSPLOWO2_02_64_14 | reverse complement strand
TAGGGTCAGGGGAAAATAGGGTCAGTGTAAGATTTCCGTCATCCGGCAAGCTCGTTTCGCGCCGGCCTTCCTCGTTTCGGCGGGCGCACCGTGGACCTCAAGGCGAGTTCGATCTCGTCCTTGAACCGATCGCTTCCCAATGGCCAACCGCTGTTGACCATGTCTCGAATCTCGCCGAGTTCGAGTAAATCAAGCTCGCTGCGGAAGAGTCCTCGATACGCCTGCTGCCGATCCTCGTCCGTCCTCCCGAGCCGAACGTATTCCTCGTGCGTTGTCACCAGGGCGTCCGCCACTCCAAACGCATGACACCGATAGCTTGACCAGGGATACTCCCCGGGCACTTTCACGATGTTCGCGCGTACGGGATTGCACTCGATGTACCGGCAGCAGCGCAGAAAATAAGACTCCGTGTCCACCAGGCTCGCCCGGAACCTTCCCTCCCATAGCGTGCCGCTGCGGCGATACGTTCGGTTGATGTAGCGCACGAAGTACCTGCCGACGTACTGCATCATGAGCGAGAGCCCGTAGGCGCGCTCCGCGGATGCGAGCAGGTGCACATGGTTCGTCATCAGGACGTAGGCGTATATCGTGCAGGCGTACTTGCGTGAAGCACCCGCCAGACGGTCGAGATAAAAGCGGTAGTCCTCCTCGGCAAAGAACGTCGCCTGGTGGTTGTTGCCCCTCTGAATGATGTGCTGGGGCACGTCGCTCAGATTGAGCCGCTTTCTCCGTGGCATAGACGAGTGGCGTGTGTTGGCGTTTTCTCGCCTCAACGCACGCGCCACGGAAAAGTTACACTGACCCTATTTATCTTTATCATTTCGAGCCGGAAAACTCAAAGCCGGAGATTTCATCGACGTGCGCATCACCCGCGCAGAATAAATAGAGAATAAATAGGGTCAGTGTAAGATTTCCCTGTTACGACCGGTTTGATCCGCGTCACCCTGATTGCAAGAGTTCCGAAAAAGTTACTCTGACCCCATTTTCCTGTCAGGCGCCGGCAAGGAAGCGCACGACTTCAGCCGCATTCCGCGTGCGGCGCATCGGCGGCAGGCTTCCGAGAATGCGCTTGCCGTAGGACCGGGTGATCAGGCGCGGATCGCAGATCATCAGCACGCCGCGATCGTTCTCGTCCCGGATCAGCCGCCCGGCCCCCTGCTTCAACGTGATCACCGCCTCGGGCAACTGGTACTCGAGAAATGCGTTGCGCCCCTCCTGGTTCATCTTGTCGATACGCGCGGCGAGCACCGGGTCGTCAGGCGCGGCAAACGGGAGCTTGTCGATCACCACCACTGACAGGGCCTCGCCGCGCACGTCCACGCCTTCCCAGAACGAATGGCTGCCCGCCAGCACCGCATTGCCGAGCCTGCGAAAGCGCTCCAGCAGTTCCGAACGCGACCCCATCCCTTGCGCGAGCAGCGGGAAATCCCATCTGCGCCGCGCGAATGCGGCCTCGAGCAGCGCATGCCCCTCGCGCATCGCGCGCAAGCTGGTGAACAGCACGAACGTCCGTCCGCCACTCGCCTCTATCAACGGCAGCGCGGCCTCGATCACGGCCGGCGTGTGCTCGGGCGTGTTCGGATCAGGCAGCGTCTCAGGCACGTAGAGCAGCGCCTGGTGCTCGTAATCGAACGGGCTGTCCCAGCTCACGCTGTGCGCGTCCTGCAGTCCCAACTCGCCGCAGTAATGGCTGAAATCGCCGCCCACCGACAGCGTGGCCGAAGTGAAAATCCAGGCCCGCGCGTGCTCCTCGATCTGGGCGCGGAATGTTCCTGCGATGGACAGCGGGGTCGAATTGAGATGCAGCGCGTGGCCGAACAGCTCCACCCACCGCACGCGGCTGCCGTCGGCGCCGCTGCGCCAGCGCTCGGTGCATTCGGCGAGCGTGAGCGCGCGCTGGCGGCAGCGTTCCAGTTCCTCGCTGCGCTTGCCCTGCTCCTGCAGCTCCGCGCCGAGATCGTCGAGCCGCGCGAGCGCCGTCCCGCTCTCTTCACTTAAGGCGAGCCGCAGATCGCGTGCGGCCTTGTCGAGCGCCTGCGCCGCCGCCGGCAACGGCGCATAGTCCTTCGCGGCAACCGCCGCTTCCAGCCGGATATCGCGAGCGAGCTCGATCAACTGGGTGGTGGAAACGCTGTCGCCGAAGAACAGGCTCGCCGTCTCCGGCAACTGGTGCGCCTCGTCGAATATCACCGTATTGCAGGCGGGCAGCAGCTCTCCCACGCCTTCGTCGCGCAGCACCAGGTCCGCGAAAAACAGATGATGGTTGACCACCACCACGTCGGCCTCGAGGGCCTGCGCGCGGGCGCGCATCACGAAGCAGTGGTCGTAGTGCCGGCATTCGGAGCCGAGGCAATTTTCGCGCGTGGAGGTCACGTACGACCATACCGCGGCGCCCTCGGGCACGGTCGCGCAGTCGGCCCGGTCGCCGTTCTGGCTCGTCCGCGCAAAGCGCTCGATCACCGCAAGATGACGCGCATCCTCGCGCGCCGGCAGCCGTCCGTCCGCCAGCACGCGTTCGAGATGGTGATGGCACACATAGTTGGCGCGCCCCTTGAGCAGCGCGATGCTGACCGGCACCTTGAGCGCCGCGCGCAGCGTCGGGATATCGCGGTCGTAAAGCTGGTCCTGCAGGGTCTTGGTGCCGGTCGAAATGACGACCTTGCCGCCCGACACCAGGGCTGGCACGAGATAGGCGAAGGTCTTCCCGGTTCCGGTCCCCGCCTCCGCGACGAGAACCGAGTTGCTTTCGATCGCCTGCGCCACCGCACGGGCCATCTCGAGCTGAAACGGGCGCGCGCGGAACCCGTGAACGACACGCGCCAGCGCACCGTGCGCCGAGAAGAATTCATCGAGAACGGCCACGACGACGATGTTAACAGGAGTACTGCGGAACGCGGGCGGGTCGGGGAACGTGCGCCCCGGCGGCGCTCAACCCGCGCGCTAGGAAAGGAGCGGCCCCGACATCACCCGGTTGCGCCCCTGCTCCTTGCCCTGGTAAAGCGCATCGTCCGCCTCCCGGATACAGCGCTCCAGCGTCTGCTTGCGGCCGAAATTGGCGGCGCCGAAAGTCACGGTCACGTGGTAGGTCTGGTCACCGAAGTGGCAGGGGACCTCTTCGACGCAACGGCGCACCTTCTCCAGCACCTCCATGGCGCCCTTCAGTGGCGTCTCCGGCAGGATAAACAGGAATTCCTCGCCGCCCCAGCGGCCCACCGTGTCGGTGCGCCGCACCGAGGCACGCATCACCGTCGCCACATGACTCAGCACGGCGTCGCCGCAGTGATGCCCGTAGCTGTCGTTGAACCTCTTGAAGTGATCGATATCCGCGAGCGCGATGACAAATGATCGCCCGCTCCTTTCCGAGCGCAGCCGCTCCAGTTCCAGCAGTTCCCACAAGCGGCGGCGGTTCGGAATCTGGGTGAGCGGATCGGTGTTGGCGAGGTCTTCCACGTGCCGTTCGGTCTCCTGGGAGGCCTCGCGGAAAAAATAGCTCGTGACACCGAGCGCGGCGAAAACGACGATCGCGTTGAGGTACGAGATGCCCTCCACGATCCACGCCTCGATCGGCACCGGCTGCAGCCGTGCCGCCACTGCATACAGCAGGCAATAGAGCACCAGAACGCCTCCCGTGACGACGATCATGGTGCGCGTGCGCCATTGATGGTTGAACACCGCGAACGGGATCGCCGCCATCAGGTAATTCTGGAATCCGGCGCTCCAGCCGACCAGGTACACGGCAAGCGTCGTGTGCAGGACGACCTCGCAACTGAGCAAGGTCACCGCGAGGGAATGATTGCCCTTCTGGTTGATCCGGTAGCCGGCGAACGACGCCAGGCTGCTGAGAACATTGAATGCCGCGAGCGGGTACACCTGCAGCACCACGAACAACGGCACAAAAATCGTGTGCACCACGAAACCGAGGCGCGAGACGTGGTTGATGACCCGGAACATCCGGTAGTTCTCGGGATTCACCGACGCGTCGAGGTTGAGCAACGGCCTGGTGTCGTTCTGCATTCGTGTACCCGCGATTCAATCCCGCAATTCTAGCAGGTGCTAGCAGTCTGTCGGAGCTTCAAGTCCGACAGACTGCTAAATGCAAGACCGCCCGCAAGCTTGCAACGGAACGCAGCAAAAAGAGCTTCTTCGGTTATCACCAAGGCACGAGCGACGCCGAATTCAGGCATTTCCACAATTCATTGTGCCCTTTGTCTGCGGGCGGTTTTGCGTAAGGAGTGTGTCGGAGCAAAGTCCGACACACTCCTAACCGCTCCCGCTCGAACTCCGACGCCTCCGCCGCTTCCACACGAGCCACAGGGTCGCGCCCGCCGCAAGCACCAGGAATGGGATCGATCCGTAATTGACCGCGCTCCACCCGCTCTTGTTGAGCAGCAGCCCCGATGAGGCGGAAGAAATCGCCATCATCACGAACACCATGAAGTCGTTCGCCGCCTGGGTCTTGGCGCGCTCGGCCGGCGCATGGCACTCGGTGAGCAGCGCGGAGCCTCCCACGTACATGAAGTTCCAGCCCACGCCGAGCAGGAACAGCGCCAACCAGAAATTGAGCAGCTCGGTGCCGGCCAGCGCGGCAACGATGCACAGCAACAGCAATACGATGCCCGCGAGGATGGTGTTCAGCACGCCGAAGCGGTTAATCAGCGTTCCGGTGAAAAATGACGGCCCGTACATCCCGATCATGTGCCACTCCAGCACGAACGCCGCGTCGTTGAAGTGGTGGTCGTGGGCGCGCATCGCCAGCGGCGTCGAGGTCATCATGAGATTCATGATGCCATAGGACAGCATCGCCGCCAGCACCGCCACGATGAATACCGGCTGGCGCATGATCTCGGCAAGCGGCCGCCCGGAATCGCTACGTTCGCTCTCGCTGAGTTGCGGGATGTCGAGGCGCGTGAGGAGCAGCGTTGCCACCAGGCAGACCGCGATCAGCGACAGGTACGACCCCAGATAGGGCGTGGCCTCGATCAGGTCCTTGCTGCGTTTGGCCATTTCCGGCCCGAAGACACCGCCCACGATGCCGCCCGCAAGGGTGAGCGATATCGCCTTGGCCCGGAACCCGCCGGTCACGCCGTCGGCCGCGGCGAAACGGTAGTACTTGCCGAACGCGGTATACACGCCCATCACGAACATCCCGGCGCACAGCAGCCAGAAATTCGCGGCCACCATCGCCGCACTGCACACCGCCGCGCCGCACATGCCGATCGCGGTGCCCACCTGAAATCCACCACGCCGCCCCAGCGACTTCATCAGGAGCGATGCCGGTATCGTCGTCGCCGCGGAACCCAGCACATAAAAGGTAAGCGGTACCGTGGCAAAGGATTTGTCGTCTGCGAGCGCAAACCCGGCGAGGCCGGTGACCGCGGTCATGGTCGCGCCGGTGGTCTGCAGGGTCGCCTGGCACCCCGAGAGCACCAGCACATTACGATGTTGTCTTTCCATTGCCTTGCGTGCGCCGATTCCGTGCGCCTTCGCGGCGCGTTTCGATTATAACGTGCGACAGGACAGAATCCGCGCCCCGGCACCGGACGCGGGGACAGAAACGGGAATCAGCTCACTCCACGGGCCAGCGGAGCTTGAGCATCTTCTTCATGTCGAGGCGCGCCGTGATGCGCGCGGCGGACGCTTCGACCTCCCGCAGGAGCGCATCCTGATCGATCCGCGTGAGGCGGCCGTCGCGCACCACCTGCTCGCCGGATATGAAGACATGCCGGACGGTGTTTCCGGTCGCGCTGTAGACCAGGTTCGACACCGGGTTGTACAACGGCTGCCATTCCGATACCGTCGCATCGAACAGCACGAAATCGGCTTCCTTGCCCCCCTCGATCGAACCGATGCGATCGGCCAGCCCCGCGCCGCGCGCGCCGTTGATGGTGGCCATCTCCACCACGTGCTCGGGCGGCATGAGGCGCGGGTTCAGCCGCGCCTCCTTGTAGCCGCACGCGCAATAGCGCATCTCCTGCACCATGTCGACGGTTCCCGAAGACGCGTGGTCGGAGCCCAGGCTCACGTTGACGCCGAGCGCCATCAGTTCCGGATGCTTTCCGACCGCGATGTTGCCGTAGCCGTTATGGATCGACGACGAGGGGCAGCACACCAGTGTCGGTTTGCGCCGCGCGAGCAGCGCGATCTCCTCCGGCTCCAGCCACCCGGCATGCAGCAGCAGCATCTTCTCGTCCAGCACCCCGAGCGCTTCCAGCCGCGCGATTTCGGGCTTGCCGAACTGCACGATGCTCGCATCGCGCGTGAAATACGAATAGCAGGCATGAGTCTGGAGAAGCGCACCGTAACGCTCGGCAATGCTCTTCAGGCCCAGGATCAGCTCGTCGGAACTGTTGTTCATGCCCCGAAACGACGCACTCACCGTGAGGCGCTCGCGATGCCTGCCGGGATAAATGGAAAACAGCTCCTCGGTCTTGGCAAGGCAGCGCG
>MEQT01000250.1 GCA_001770325.1 Betaproteobacteria bacterium RIFCSPLOWO2_02_64_14 | reverse complement strand
CGGATTCTTCTCGACGCCGAACGAGGCTGGCGTATCGGACTGCGTGATCTCCCGCATCGGCACCTGGATGTCCGGGCGCGAGCCCGCAACGTGCACCTTGCGCGAACTGGGCAGGGGCTTGACCGCCGCTTCATCGACGCGTGCCGTGACGTTCAGAAACTTCGGATTGGCGTTCATGTCTCGCTCCTATGGCGTAACCGGCGGGGAGCGATGGTGGGGGATGTCGCACCACGCTTCCCTACGACGGCATTACCCGCATCAGGTTCAGAGGGTTTGTCTCACCCCGCGGCCTGCGCCCCGAGGACCCCTAACGTGTTCCATCAAGCTACTTGAAATATGGGATAATTGCAAGTTCCAGAACCGCTTTTCTCCCGCCGTTTCACATGATGCAGCAGATGGACTTCGAGCGCGCGCGATTCAACATGGTCGAGCAGCAGATCAGGCCATGGGACGTGCTCGATCAGCAGGTGCTCGACCTGCTCTTGCGGGTGCGGCGCGAGGACTTCGTGCCGCAGCAGTACCGCGTGCTTGCTTTCGCCGATCTGGAGATCCCGCTGGGACACGGCGAGCGGATGCTCCAGCCCAAGCTCGAAGCGCGCATGCTCCAGGAATTGGCGCTGACGGGGAACGACAAGGTGCTGGAGGTCGGCACCGGAAGCGGTTACATGACGGCGCTGCTCGCAAGCCTCGCCCGTCACGTGCACAGCGTCGAACTCGTCGCCGAGTTCACCGTGGCGGCGGAGGGGAGGCTCAAGGCCCGGGGATTTCACAACGTGACGCTGGAAAACGGGGACGCCGCGCGCGGCTGGGACCGCGATGCGCCCTATGACGTGATCGTTCTGACGGGTTCCGTTCCGATCCTCCCGCCGGCATTCGCTGCGAGCCTTAATCCGAGTGGACGGTTGATCGCCGTCGTGGGCGAGCCGCCGGTCATGGAGGCTCGCCTCATCACGTGCGTTGCACCGGGCGCCTGCAAGTCGACAGACCTGTTCGAGACCTGCATCCCGCCGTTGCGCAATGTATTGCTGCCGGAGCGCTTCGTCTTCTAACGGTGATGCGGGCTCGATTTCAGATGCGTCGTCTGCTTGCTTCGACAGTGCTTGCTTCGTCGCTCGCTGCGGCCAGTTTCGCTGCGCCCGCAGCTGATCTGCTCCAGATCTATCGCCTCGCACAGGGGGCCGATGCAGTGTATGCAGCCGCCCGGGCAACCTGGAGCGCAATCCAGGAGAAGCTTCCTCAAGGGCGTGCGGGGCTGCTGCCGTCGGCCACGCTTTCGGCCTCCACGCAGTACAACGACCGCGAGATCGAGTTTCGCAGCCCCGCAAACCCGTCCACCGCCGGCCAATTCAATTCCAATACCTGGAGCCTGTCGCTGACGCAGCCGCTCTACCGGCGCCAGAACCTGGTCGCCTACGAGCAGGCGCAGACGCAGGTCGGTCAGGCGGATACCCAGCTCGCCCTTGCGGGGCAGGACCTGATCCTGCGGGTGTCGCAGGCATATTTTGATGTCCTGCTCGCACTGAACAACGCCGAACTGGCCGCGGCGCAGAAAGTGGCCATCAGCGAGCAACTTGCACAGGCCAAACGCAACTTCGAGGTCGGCACCGCCACCATCACCGACACCCATGAGGCCCAGGCACGCTACGATCTGGCCGTCGCACAGGAGATCGCCGCGCAGAACGATCTCGAAATCAAGCGCCGGCAGCTCGCGCAGATCATCGGGCGGCCGGCGCCGGCGCTTTCCCTGTTGGCAGGACAGATCATGCTCGAATTGCCGCAGCCCAACCAGATCCAACCCTGGGTGGAGGAAGCGACGCGCGCGAGCCTGGCAGTGCTGGTCAGCGAGGCCGCGCTGACCTTCTCTCGACAGGAGATCAAGCGCAATCGTGGAGGCCACCATCCGACGCTCGACGCTTTCGCGACTTATACCGACGCGGGATCGGGCTCGGGGATCCAGGGCGGGCCCGGCACCGACACCACCACCCGGGTGATCGGGCTGCAGCTGGCCGTGCCCCTTTATCAGGGCGGGGCAACCGCCTCGCGCATACGCGAAGCCCTTGCGAACGAGGATAAGGCGCGCCAGGAACTGGAAAACGCGCGCAGGAGCGCCGAACTCGCCGCGCACCAGGCCTTCCTGGGCGTGACGAACGGAGTCTCGCAGGTGAACGCTCTGCGCGCTGCGCTGGTGTCCAGCCAGAGCAGCCTCGACTCGACGCGGCTCGGGCTGCAGGTGGGCGTCAGGACGCAGGTTGATGTGCTGAATGCCCAACAGCAACTCTTCTCCACCCGGCGCGATCTCGCGCAGGCAGCTTACAACTACGTGCTGTCGTTCCTGCGTCTCAAGGCTGCCGTGGGTCGTCTCAGCGAAGACGACGTTGCCAAGGTCAATGCCTGGTTGGGGCGCAAGTAGCGTTGGTGATGGGCAATCGGTATCACCAGCGTAGCAGGTCGAGCACGCGCTGCGTGGCACCCTGATGCGCCCTGCAAAACACGAGCGCTGCCTCCCCCATCCGTCGCCTCGCTTTGGCGTCGAGCAATAACTGCCGCGCCGCGCGCATGAGTTCCGTCGCGTCGCTTACGCGCAGCGCTGCTCCCGCCGCCACCGCGCCTTCCACGGCGTCCGCAAAGTTGTAAGTGCTGGGCCCCACCAGCACGGGTTTCCCGACAGCGCACGCCTCGATCAGGTTTTGTGCCCCGTACGCGAGCAGGCTTCCGCCGACAAAGGCGACGTCGCACGCCGCATAATACGCGGGCATTTCGCCCATGCTGTCACCGAGGATGATGCGCGTGTCCGGATCGACCGCAAAACCCGCCGCGCGCCGCCGATAGCGGAATCCGCGGTGCTCGATGAGCGCAGCCACTTCGTCGAAGCGCTGCGGATGGCGCGGAACGATTACGAGCAAGAGTTCCGGCATGTCGAGTGCAGCCATTGCGTCAAGCAACAACGCCTCCTCTCCATCGCGCGTGCTGGCTGCGAGCAGCACCTGGCGCGAGCCGCATGCCGCGCGCCAGTTGCCGCCCAGCGCGACCTGCTCTGCCGGAACGGCGACGTCGAACTTGAGATTGCCGGCGACGGACACCGCAGCGGCGCCCAACGCGCGCAGGCGACGCGCGTCGTCCTCGCCTTGCGCGGCGACGCCGGCGAACTGCCGCAGGCTCGCCCGCGTGAGTTCCGGAAATTTTCGGTACTTCGTCCACGACTTCTCGGACAGCCTCGCGTTGACGAGATACAGTGGCACACGATGCTCGCCACAGGCGTTGACGAGATTGGGCCAGATCTCGGTTTCCATCAGTACCCCGACCCGTGGTCGAAACCGCTCCAGGAAGCGCGCGACCGCGCCGGGAAAGTCGTAGGGCAGATAGCAGGTCAACACGCGGTCGTCGAACAGCGCGCTGCCGGTCTTTCTGCCCGTCGGCGTCATGTGGGTGAGCAGGATGCGGTGGTCGGGATGGCGTTTCTGCAGCGCGCGAATCAGCGGTTCGGCAGCGCGTGTTTCACCGACCGATACCGCGTGCAGCCAGATCACGGGTTGTGCGGGCCGCGCCTGCCGGTAGTAGCCGAACCGTTCCGGGACGTGGCGCAGGTAAGCCGGCTGGCGCCGCGCCCGCCAGACGAGATGCCACAAGGCACCGGGCAGCATCGCGTAGAGCAGAAGCGTGTAGGCGAAGCGCTTCACGATCGCGTGCTACCGTATCGCTCCAGCGCAGCCATGACTTCGTCGACCGTGGGTCGTTTACCGATGCCGCCCAGATTCACGGCTCGTGGGCAGGCGTAAAGTCCGGTAGCGGACGGATCAGTTGCGCAATAGATTCCGACCGTGGGCGCGCCGAGCGCACCCGCAAGGTGCGTAAGCCCCGTGTCCACGCCCGCGACGGCATGTGCGCCCGCAAACAGCCCCGCAAGTTCGTCGAATGTGAGCGCAGGCGGTACGACTGCGCCACGCAGCGCCGCGGCAAGTTGCGTGCTACGCACGCGCTCGCCGTCGCTTCCCCACGGCAATATGCAGCCCAAACCCCGTTGCAGACACCGTGCTCCAAGTTCGATCCACGATTGCTCCGGCCACAGCTTGCCCGCGGCGCTGGTCGCATGCAGAAGGACGACGTAACGTTGCAGCGCATGCCATGGGAACGATGCGGCGCGCGCATGAATTCCATACTCGGGATGCGGCGACAACTCATACCCCAACGCCCGCGCCGCGAGCGCGCGATTGCGTTCCACCGCGTGCTGCGTCCAAGGGATCCCGAATGTCCGATCATAGAAGATCCGCAATGGCTCACGCGAGCTCGCCCAGTCGAGTCCATAACGGGTGCCGCGGGCTACAGCTGTGATGAGCGCGCTCTTGAACAGCCCCTGGGTATCGATCACCGCATCATAGCGCTTCGCGCGCAGGCGCTGCACAAACTGCCCGATCTCGCGCCAGGTGCTCCCTCGTCCCAGCGCGCCGCGCCAGCGGCGGATCGCGACCGGGATGACGTCCGCCACGCCAGGATGCAGGCGCGGGATCGCCGCAAACGCCTCCTCCACCACCCAATCGACGGTCACCGCGCGTCGCCCACGGCGCAACTCGCTCACAACGGGCAGATTGTGTATGACATCGCCCAGCGACGATGTCTTGACCAGCAGAATGCTTTTCATCGCTCTTGTTCTGGCGCGGGCGCGACGCGGCATAAGACTACACGCAAACGCCCCTTGCGCATAGAATACTGGCACACAAGACCGGAAGCGCAGTTTGCACATTCCCTGCATCACCGACATTCCGCAAACGACCGGCGCGTTCGGCCCTGCGCAGGGCAACGCCGCGCAGACCATCAGGAGGTTTTGGGAGTGATCCTCGTCACCGGCGGTGCGGGATTCATCGGTTCGAATTTTGTTCTCGACTGGATCGCGACCGAGGGCACGCCGGTCGTGAACCTCGACAAACTCACCTATGCCGGCAATCCCGCGAACCTCGTCAGCCTTGGGGATGATCCGCGGCACGTATTCGTTAAAGGGGATGTCTGCGACCGCGCACTGGTCGCACGCCTGCTGGCGGAGCACCGGCCCTGGGCGATCGTCCACTTCGCCGCCGAGAGCCACGTCGACCGCTCGATCCACGGCCCGGCGGAGTTCGTGCAAACCAACGTCATCGGCACTTTCAGCCTGCTCGAAGAGGCGCGCGCCTACTGGGGCACGCTCGCGGAGCCCGAAAAAAGCCGCTTCCGTTTTTTCCACGTTTCGACCGACGAGGTTTACGGCTCACTCGGCGCCAGCGATCCGCCGTTCACCGAAACGACGCCGTATGCCCCCAACAGTCCCTATGCGGCATCGAAGGCCGCGGCCGATCACCTCGTTCGGGCCTACCACCAAACCTATGGCCTGCCGACGGTGACGACCAACTGCTCCAACAATTACGGCCCGTACCAGTTTCCCGAAAAGCTGATCCCGCTCACGATTCTCAATGCGGCGCAGGGCAGGCCGCTACCCCTCTACGGCGACGGCCGCAACGTGCGCGACTGGCTCTATGTCGGCGATCACTGCGAGGCGACAAGACGGGTGCTGCACAAGGGGCGTCCCGGCGAAACCTATAATATCGGCGGCAACAGCGAGAAAACCAACCTGGAGGTTGTCAACGCGATCTGCAGCATACTGGACGACATCCGCCCGAATGCACTCATCACTCATCACTCATCACTCATCACTCATGTCCGGGATCGTCCAGGCCACGATCGTCGCTACGCAATGAACGCCGGGAAAATTTTTGCCGAGTTGCAGTGGGAGCCGCGCCGGACGTTCGAGAACGGCCTCCGCGAGACGGTCGAGTGGTATCTTGATCACGCGGACTGGGTCGCGAGCGTGGCGAGCGGGGCCTATCGCGACTGGATTGACCTGAATTACGGCAAGCGGGCGCGGCCGTGAAGGGGATCATTCTCGCCGGCGGCTCCGGGTCGCGACTGTATCCCGCGACGAGGGTCGTATCCAAGCAGCTGCTGCCGGTCTACGACAAGCCGATGGTCTACTACCCGTTATCGACGCTGATGCTCGCCGGCATTCGCGAGATCCTGGTGATATCGACGCCGCAGGACACGCCGCGTTTCGAGCGGCTGCTGGGCGACGGCCGGTCATGGGGTCTCGATCTGTCGTACGCCATCCAGCCCGCGCCCGAAGGTATCCCCCAGGCCTTCGTCATCGGCGCGGACTTCATCGGCGGAGGCACGTGCGCGTTGATCCTGGGCGACAACATTTTCTACGGTCACGATCTGGCGGGTGATCTGCAGGCCGCGGCCCGCCGCACGCGCGGCGCGATGATTTTCGCGTATCCCGTAAACGACCCGGAGCGCTACGGTGTCGTCGAATTCGATGCGAACCGCAGGGTCGTCTCGATCGAAGAAAAGCCCGCGCGACCCAAATCGCGCTACGCGCAGACGGGTTTCGCGGTCTACGACAATGCCGTCGTCGATATCTCGCGCAACCTGAAACCCTCCCCCCGCGGCGAGCTCGAGATCACCGACGTGAACCGGGAATACCTGCGTCGCGGCGAGCTTGAAGTGATCACCATGGGCCGCGGCATCGCGTGGCTCGACACCGGCACGCACGAGTCCCTGCTCGAGGCATCGCTCTTCATCGAAACCATCGAAAAACGCCAGGGACTCAAGATCGCGTGCCCTGAAGAGATCGCCTACCGCATGGGATACATTTCGGCCAGCCAGCTCGAGGCCCTCGCTTCAGGTATCGGCAACAACGGCTACGGCCGGTACCTAGAGAGCGTTTTGCGGGAATGACCCGGCCATGAGGGTCATCAGGAGCGATATTCCCGGCGTGCTGATCGTCGAGCCCGAGGTATTCGGGGACGAGCGCGGCTTCTTCTACGAGAGCTACAACGAACGCGCCTTCATCGAGCAGGCCGGCATCGATGCGCATTTCGTGCAGGATAACCATTCCCGTTCCGCCAGAAACGTCCTGCGCGGGTTTCATTACCAGATTCGTCGGCCCCAGGGCAAGCTGATCCGCGCTACCGCGGGCGAGATCTACGATGTCGTCGTCGATCTGCGCAAAAGTTCGCGGACCTTCGGCCGCTGGACGGCCAACGTCCTGTCGGACAGGAACCGGCACATGCTCTGGGTGCCGACCGGCTTCGCACATGCATTCCTCGTCACCAGCGATTACGCCGAGATGCTCTACAAGACGACAGACTACTGGGCGCCGCAGCACGAGCGCTGCATCGCCTGGAACGACCCCACGCTCAATGTCGCCTGGCCGCTGCAAGGCGAGCCGGTGCTCTCGGCCAAGGACCGCCAGGGCATTGCCTTCGACCGGGCAGAGCTTTTCCCGTGAGCCGCATTCTCCTGGTGGGGGCGACCGGGCAGCTTGGCCGGGAACTGGCGGGGGCCCTACCACCCCTGGGCTCGGTCGCGATGCCCCGGCGCCGCGAAATGGATCTCGCGAACCCCGATTCGATCAGGACCGCGATACGGGCAGTCGCGCCCGAAATCATCGTCAACGCTGCCGGTTACACAACCGTGGACAAGGCGGAATCGGAGCCTGATCTGGCGATGCAGGTGAACGGCATCGCGCCGGGCGTGATCGCGGAAGAAGCGAGGCGCATCGACGCCCTTCTTGTTCACTACTCGACCGACTACGTTTTCGACGGCGCGCACGAGGAACCGTACACCGAGGACGATCCGCCCAACCCCGTCAACGTCTACGGCAAGACCAAACTTGCCGGAGAACGCGCGATCACTGCGGTCGGCGGCCCTCATCTGATACTGCGGGCCAGCTGGATCTACAGCGCACAGGCGCCGAATTTCGTGCTGGCCATGCTCAAGCTGGGGCGAGAGAAAAAAGAACTCGTGGTCGTCGACGACCAAGTCGGCTCACCCTCCTGGGCGCACTCACTCGCCGAGGCCACCACCGGACTATTGCGCCAACCCGAGCGTGCGAGGCAGGAAACCGGGATCTACCACTTGTCCGCACAGGGCTACACAACGCGCTTCAAATTCGCGAAGCGCATTTTCGAAATCGCCCGGGAGATAGCCCCCGCCTCCACTGGCACGCCGCTTCTGCGCCCCATCACGACTGCCGAATATCCCCTCCCTGCCGCAAGACCGCTCAACGCCGCCACGAGCAAGGAAAAGATAAAGCGGGTGTTCGGCGTCGAAATGGCGGACTGGGAAACGCAGCTTCGAGCGTTTCTGTGCGACCTCACTGCCATCATGAGGCGGCAAGCGACCAACGTCTAGGCGGCGGCGTTCTTCACAGCCAAATCAGCTTGCAACAAGCGCCTTGTCGCACTGTTCGAGTACCGCGACCACCTCCACTGCAAGATCCAGGCTTGCGCTTCTGTCGGTTGCCTCGGTGATCGCCGTGATAAAAGCCTCTACGACGCGCCGCAAGGGCAATTCCGGCGAAACGGTGATCGGTATCCCTGCTGGTTGCAGCAATGCTCCTCGGACTTCCTGGTGCAGCACGAGTTTGTTTTGCGCGAGGTCGTCGTAGACGAGAACGCCATCGTCGCAGTGAACCGCGAAGCGGCGCGTTTTGGCTATCATGTTGCTGATCCTGATGCGCGCTTCCACGCCGTTTGCAAAGATAAGATCGAGCCGAACAGTCTCCGCCTCCGCATTGCCCACTCGTTCGTGCGCCACGCGCGTTGCCCTCACTTCGCGAGGGAGCTCGCGCAACAGGTCCAAGCACATCGCGACATCGTGAGGGCCCCAATCCCACAGTACTGGAACGTCGTCGCGATAAGGACCATGGTTGCCCGCCTCGGCATCGATCGTGCGGACCCGCCCGAGTTTAGTCGCCTGCTTCTTCAGTTCCCCGAACGCTGGATGGTAAATATGGGTGTGGTCCACCATCAACAAGCCGCGTCGCGCGCGCACCAAGTCGCGCAACGTCGTCGCCTCCGCGAGCGCCAGCACCAGCGGCTTCTCCACCAGGGTCGCAAGTCCCGCCGCAACTGCGGCGCTGGCCATCGCTCCATGCAGCGCTGGCGGGGTTGCGATGATGATGCCATCGAGGTCGCTGGCGTCGACCAGCTCCCGCCAGTCTGAGCTGACGACGCAGTCCGAACCGACCAGACTCTTGCTTTCGGGATTGCAGCTCGCAAGCCGCGTGAGCCGTACGCCCTCCAGATTGGTTATCGTCCGGATGAAATTGCGGCCCCAGCGTCCGGCCCCGATGAGTCCGAGTCTGATCACGCCAATCGATCAATTACACGATCTCGACTTTGGGAAGGGGGATGATGAAATGGCCCCCGGCGTCGCGGAAGGCGGCGTGCTTCTGAACGATGGTCGGCGCGAAATTCCAGGCCAGGATGACTACGTAATCCGGGCGCCTCACATAGAGCTCGCTGGTCGGTACGACCGGAATATGCATACCGGGCGTGTAGAGTCCCTGCTTCAGTGGACTGTCATCGACAATAAAGTCGATGACATCAGGTTCGAGCTCCAGGTGATACATGAGGGTAGTCATCTTGGCGGGAGCGCCGAAACCTGCGATGCGCTTGCCTGTCCGCCTTAAATTCCCAAGCAGCGCCATCAATTCGTCCCGGATGCCCTCGATATGCCCGGCGAAGGCACGAAAAGTATCGCCTTTGTCCAACCCCAGCTCTCGCTCCCGCTCCATGGCAATCGCCACCGAAGCGTCGACAGGCCGAGGGCCGCCGGCAAGCTGCACGACCCCCCGCAACGAGCCGCCGTGAGTGTCCACCCGCATGACCTCGATTAACTCCAGGCCCCAGCGCTTGAAAAAAGCTTCGAGTGGAATGACAGAGTGATAATCAAGATGCTCGTGATAGATCGTATCGAACAGCGTCTTCTCGAACACGTCACCCAGATAGGACACCTCGAATACGAAAACGCCATGCGGTGCAAGCAAATCCCGAACAGCCACCATCACGCTTCCAAGATCGTCGATGTGCGCGATAACGTTATTCGCGGCGATAACGCTGGCGGGACCGTGCTTCGTTCGAATGCCACGTGCAAGTTGTGGCGTAAAGAATTCGCTTATGGCGTCTATCCCGGATTCAATGGTGCCCCTGGTAATCTCTTCTGCTGGATCAACACCCAGGACGCGCAGGTGGTACTCCTTGAAACACCGCAGCAACGTGCCATCGTTGGAGCCAATTTCGACTACCAGACTGCCCTTCTCCGGCGTGAAGCGCTCAACTACATTTCGGGCATACTGCTCAAAGTGCCGTACGAATACCGGCGATGTACCCGATACATACACGTAGTGCTGGTAGAGGACCCTGGGGTCTACTACATCAAGCAACTGCAGGTGTCCGCATTCTTCACAGAAAAATACGTCCAACGGATAGACGGGCTGCTCGGAACCGAGCGCTTCTTGATTGACGAACGCGTTTGCGAGCGGGGTGGCGCGGAGTGACAGAACGTTGCTCAGGCGCTTGCCTTCGCACAGCCGGCACGTCGAACGCCGGTAGGAGTTATCGAGCGTCAACGATCTAGGGATTGATCGGCGGGATACGGACGACATCGGCTTCGTACACTTCCTGGGCGCGGGAGTTTCTGCCGAAAGTGAGAAATTCGGTGTCCTCTGGAAACACCATCGCGTGGTCCACCATCGGCGGCGTAAAGAACATCTGACCGGTCTTGATCGTCACCTTCTGCGGAGCAACCTCCGAACCGTGCGGCCGGTGGTAATACTCGATCGAGCCCGACAACACATAACAGAAGTGCCAGTCGGTCTGATGGTAATGATTGGCCCGCACCGTGCCCTTCACGGACTTGATTAACACACAGCTCTCCATTGGCAGATCCACCAACGGTTGTATTCGCCCCCGCGGATCGACGAAAGGATTTTCAAGAGGAACGATGACTTCTTTCGGCCAACATTCCTGCTCCTCTTTGGTTACCGGCCTGATCTTCACGCTGGAATCCCCCTATTGACACAAGATCCGACAAACGCGCCAATACACGATGCTTTGAACACAGACGATTTTACATGTGAATCGGTTCGGTCTATTCTTCCTGCTGCCGCAAGAGGCACATTCTATACAAGTCTTGCCGTCACCATGAACAGCACCTCAATCCTCACAGCACAAGATGAAAAAAATCCTCATCCTTGGCGTTAACGGTTTCATCGGACATCACCTGTCGGAACGCATCATAAAGACGACGGACTGGCATGTCTACGGCATGGACATGGAGACCGATCGCATTTCAGGTTTACTCAAGGAACCGCGCTTTCACTTCTTCGAAGGCGACATTACCATCAACAAGGAGTGGATCGAGTACAACATCCGCAAGTGCGATACTGTCATACCGTTGGTGGCGATCGCCACGCCGGCCACTTACGTCAAGGAGCCGCTGCGCGTGTTCGAGCTCGACTTCGAAGCCAATCTGCCGATCGTCCGGTCGTGCGTGAAATACCGCAAGCGCCTGGTGTTTCCGTCGTCCTCCGAGGTGTACGGCATGTGCCGCGACGAACAGTTCGATTCCGAAAGTTCAGAGCTGATCCTTGGGCCGATCCACAAGCAGCGCTGGATCTATTCTTGTTCCAAGCAGCTCATGGACCGGGTTATCTGGGCCTACGGGGTAGAGCGGAAATTCGATTTCACGCTGTTCCGGCCCTTTAATTGGATCGGGGCGGGACTCGATAGCCTGTACGCGGCGACGGAGGGCAGTTCGCGCGTGGTCACGCAGTTCCTGGGCCATATCGTGCGGGGCGAAACGATCAAACTCGTGGATGGCGGCGCCCAGAAACGGTCGTTTACCTATATCGCCGACGGACTTGACGCGCTGATGAAAATCGTCGAGAACAAGGACGGCATTGCAAGCGGCAAGATCTACAACATCGGTAACCCGAAGAACAATTTCTCGATGAAAGAGCTTGCGCAGATGATGATTGAGCTGGCGCTGACTTACCCCGAATACCGGCCGAGCGCGAAGAAAGTACGCGTGATTCGTACCACCTCAAGGGCATACTACGGCAAGGGCTACCAGGACATTCAGAACCGCGTGCCGAAAATCGACAATACTCGCGATGATCTCAAATGGAACCCTAAAGTTGGCATGGAGTCGGCCTTAAAACTCATCTTCGACGCCTACCAC
>MEQT01000249.1:26254-28621 GCA_001770325.1 Betaproteobacteria bacterium RIFCSPLOWO2_02_64_14 | reverse complement strand
CGCTCAATCCGCGCGAGGTGCCCTCACCCCTGGTAGGCAAAGAAGCGCCGGTCTTCGAACTTCCCCGCTTGCACGAACCCGCGCGCCGCTTTTCTCCGAAGGAGATGCAGGGACAGGTGTGGCTGCTCAACGTGTGGGCTTCGTGGTGCGTATCGTGCCGCGACGAGCACCCGCTGCTCGTGGACCTGGCGCGCTCGCGGACGGTGCCGGTTTACGGGCTGAACTACAAGGACAAGCGCGAAGAGGCGCTGCGCTGGCTCGTTCAGTTCGGCGATCCCTACGTGCTGAGCGTGGCTGACGCCGACGGCCGCATCGGCATCGATTACGGCGTCTACGGCGTGCCCGAGACCTACGTCATCGACAAGGCCGGCGTGATCCGCTACAAGCAGATCGGGCCGCTCACCGCCGAGCGGCTCAAGACCCGGATCCTGCCGCTGGTGGCGGAGCTGCAACGATGATGCGGATTGCCCTCGCGTTATTGCTCGCGGTGGCGCTCGTCGCGCCAGTGGCGGCGGGGGAGGCCGCGCCTGCGGCGGAGGATCCCGTGCTCGAAAAGCGCGTCATCGAACTCGCGGCCGAATTGCGCTGCCTCGTGTGCCAGAACCAGTCCCTCGCGGATTCGAACGCGGGTCTCGCGGTCGATCTGCGCAACCAGATCCGCGAACGCATGAGAGAGGGACAGAGCGAATCGCAGATCGTCGACTTCATGGTCGCGCGCTATGGGGATTTCGTGCTGTATCGTCCGCCGGTGAAGGGCACGACGGCGTTGCTGTGGTTCGGACCGATCCTGCTGGTCGCGGTCGGCCTCGTCGTGCTCTTCGTTCGACTCAGGCGCCGGCGCGCGGTCGCCGAACCGGAGCTCTCGGCGGTTGACCACGCGCGCGCGGCGCGCCTGCTTGCCCCCGGAGACGAGGCCGAAACGAGATGACCCTGTTCTGGGTGTTGAGCGCGCTGCTGGCCGGCGTCGCATTGTGGTTCATCGTGCCACCGCTCATCGCGGGGCGCGCAGGCGGCCCGCTCTCGCGCCGCGCGGCCAACATCTCAATTTATCGGGATCAACTGCGCGAGCTGGATGCGGACATGCGCGCCGGCACGCTCGCCGCCGAACACTACGAGAAGGCGCGAACCGAGCTCGAAGCGCGCCTGCTCGAGGATGTCGAAGGCGGGCGCGAGCCGCCGGCGGCCGCGCAGCCGTCGCGGGCCATGGCGATCGCGGTCGCGGTGCTGATCCCGGCGGGCGCCCTGGCAATTTATTTCGCCGTGGGAACGCCTGCCGCCCTCGTGCCGGGGGACGCGGCCGTCGCCGGCGCGCCGCACGCAGCCGACATGAAGCAGATAGAAGTCGCGATCGAAAAACTCGCAGCGCGCCTGAAGGACAATCCCGAGAATATTGAAGGCTGGATCATGCTGGCGCGCTCCTACAAGCTGTTTGGCCGCTTCGGCGAATCGGCCCAGGCTTACGCCCAGGCCGTGACGCGCCAGCCCCGCGACGCGCAACTGCTGGCGGACTATGCCGACATGCTCGCCATGGCGCAAGGCCGCCGCCTGGAGGGCGAACCGGAAGCGATCATCGCACGCGCGCTGGAAAGCGATCCGCGCAATCTCAAGGCGCTCGCGCTCGCGGGTTCGGTCGCCTTCGAGAAGAAAGATTATTCAGGGGCTGTGGCGCATTGGGAGCGCATGCTGCCGCTGGTGCCCGCTGAATCGGAAGAGGCGCGCTCGGTGCAGGCGAGTATCGCTGAGGCGCGCGCGCTGGGCGGAACAGGCGTCGCAACGCGGGCGCCCGTGGCGGAGGTTGCACCCGTGGCGAAGGCCGGCGTAAGCGGCACCGTGGCGCTTGCCCCCGAACTCGCAGGCAAGGTTGCGCCGCAGGACACGGTATACATCTTTGCTCGCGCCGCCGAAGGTCCGCGCGTGCCGCTTGCGATCGTGCGCAAACAGGCACGCGAGCTCCCGGTCGCGTTCACGCTGGATGACACCATGTCGATGGCGCAGGGCATGACGCTGTCGAACTTTCCCCGGATTGTCGTGGGCGCGCGCATCTCCAAGTCGGGCGGCGCCACGCCGCAACCCGGTGACTTCGAGGGCATCACCGCGCCGGTCAGCAATACGGCTACCGGACTGGCAGTGACGATCGCAAGCGAAGTCCGCTGATCGGCGCGATTCTTGGCGAACGTCCGGGGTGACTTGACCTAGATCAACACGTCCGCCAGGCTAACGCGCTACTTTTCGTTGCGCTGGCACGGGTGCGGAGGCGTTGCTTCTGCCCCGGTTGCCTGACGTCACAACCTGAGCCGTGGAGGGCAACATGGAGCTTGCAAAACTGACTCGTGCCGTACTGGGAATCGGAGCGATCTTGAGCGCACC
>MEQT01000249.1:0-26235 GCA_001770325.1 Betaproteobacteria bacterium RIFCSPLOWO2_02_64_14 | reverse complement strand
GCAGCGATCGACTGGAAGAGCGTTCCCACGAAAACGTTGACGCTGTTCTATCCGGCGCAGTCGACGTTTCAATGGCTGCGCGGCTCCGGCCACCCAGGGGCCCAGGTGGTCGGCACCGGCGGCGCCTGTCTCACCTGCCACAACGGCCAGGAAGAAAAGCTCGGCGCCAAGCTGGTCGGCGCAAATCCGCTGGAACCCACGCCGACCGCGGGCAAGAACGGCGCCAAGAAGGTGGACGTTCAAGTCGCCTACGACAGCCAGAACGCTTACTTCCGCGTCCAGTGGAAGACGCAGGCGAGCCATCCCGGCGAGGCCTATCCCGCGCTGCGCTTCGACGGCAAGGAATGGAAGCCCTACGGCAATCAGAGATTGAACGCGGCGGTGCGCAAAGGCGAGCAGCCGCCCATCTACGAAGACCGCTTCTCGATGATGATCGACGACGGAAGCGTGCCGGGCTTCGCGAACCAGGGCTGCTGGCTCACCTGCCACAACGGCGAGCGCGACGCTCCGAAACAGCCGGCCACCGCCGAGGTGCAGGCGAATGCGCTGCTCAAGGCGCTGAAAAAGAATGACGTACGCAAGTACCTGCCTGCGACGCGCACCGACGCGCTCGCTTCCTGGGACCAGGGCAAGAGCCTGGATGAGATCGCAAAGCTCAAGGCGGCAGGGGGCTTTCTCGACCTGATCCAGTGGCGCGCCCATCGCTCCAACCCGGTCGGCATGGCGGACGACGGCTACGTGCTCGAGTATCGCAACTTCGACGCCGGCAAGAACCCCTTCAGCTCGAACAAGGACCCCAAGACCGGGCAACCGAAGTTCATGTTCGACGAGAAAAAGTTCGGGAAGAAATCGTTTGTGCTCGACGATATCCGCAAGATGCCCACCGCGCTGGTGCGCGAACGGAACGCGGTGCCGTTCGATCCTAAGGCGGGCTGGAAGGCGGGCGATCTCCTGCCGCAGTACGTCGTCAGCGCGGCAGACGCGGCAGGATCGGCCGCCGACAACAAGAACGCCAAGGGCGTCTGGAAGGACGGAATGTGGACGGTGGTGTGGGCGCGCCCGCTGAATCTCGCCAACCCCGATGACAAGCCGTTGAAGGAAGGCAAATCCTACAACTTTGCCTTCGCGGTGCACGACGACAACATGACGTCCCGCGGCCACCAGATCTCGTTTCCGGTGACCATTGGCTTCGGCGCCAAGGCCGCGATCGAAGCGACCAAGCTCAAGTAAGAAACGCGATGGGAGCATGTCCGGCGCGGCCGAGTGCCGGACATCGCTCTCCCGGCGCGCCTCACGATCGTCAGCATCACGGCGGTGCGAGCGCATCGCGCATGATGCGGCGCGCGGATTCCGCTCAGGACGGCGCGTGGATGCGGTATATTTCTGGTGTCATGGGTCCCGGGTCCGCTTCAGAACTCGTTCTCGTCCCGGCGTCCGGGATGATGCAGATTTACGAATCTCACGGTGGCCGCGTGACTGCGGTACGGGAACTCGACAACCGTTGATTCGGGGAGCGGACGCAATGCGCGCATCGGGATTCGCGATCGGGGTGGCAGCGGGCGTCATTTTCCTCGCCATCGCCGCCGGCGTAGGGCGTGACGTAAGAGCCGCAGAGTCCGCGGAGGCAAAGGAGGCGGCGCCTGCCGCCCCGAAGTTCGAGAACGAGATGTGCCTGGGCTGTCACGGCAACGAAGGATTTTCAGCGCCGGGTGCAAACGGCAAGACGCGGTCGTTGCACGTCGTCAAGGACAAGTTCGGGAAAAGCGTTCACGCGAAGCGGTTTTGCGTCGAGTGCCACAAGGACATCACCGAAATCCCGCATGAGAAAGGCGTGACCCACAAGGTCGGTTGTGTCGAATGCCACGAGGATCGGTGGAAGACCGCGCAGAAAGACGGCAAGGAGCAGCAGTTCGCGCGATTGGGCGTGGTGGTGGAGCAGATCGAGCACTACATGAAATCCATCCACGCGCGCCCGAGCAAGGCGGATCAATCGCGCACCAACGCGACCTGCTACAACTGCCACGATGCCCACTACGTCTACCCCAAAGACAGTCCGGGCCGCGCGGAGTGGCGTCTGAGTCTTCCGGATGTTTGCGGCAAGTGCCATAGTGCGCAACGCACCGAGTATCTGGACTCGGTGCACGGCCGGCAGGTCATGGGAAACGCCAATCCCGCGGCGCCCGTCTGTTCGGACTGCCATACCACCCACGACGTGGACCGGCCCAAACTCGATGCGATCAAGCTGGTCATCACGCGCAACTGCGGAAAGTGCCATGCGGGGAACCTGAAGTCGTACGCGAACACCTATCACGGACAAGTCACCACGCTGGGCTACGCCTATACGGCGACTTGCTTCGCCTGCCACGGCAGCCATGGCATCCAGCGGGTAAGCCATCCGCGCTCGACCGTGCATCCGAATAACCGGCTGAAGACGTGCCAGCAGTGCCACAAGGGCGCGACCGCGGGGTTCGTGTCGTTCCAGCCGCATGCCAATACGCACGACTTCGCTCGTTATCCCGCGATGTGGATCGCAGCGAAGGCCATGATCGCGCTCCTCATCGGGGTATTCGCCTTCTTCTGGGCGCATTCGGCGCTATGGTTCTACCGCGAGTACCGGGACCGCAAGGAAGGCAAGAGCACGCCGCACGTGGCAATGGACGCGGTGCTGCGGGCGCAAGGCAGGCAATACCAGCGTTTCGGCGGCATCTGGCGGATCGCGCATCTCGCCTTCGCGGTGAGCGTGATGATGCTGGTTCTGACCGGCATGTCGGTGTTGTTTGCAGACAGCGCCTGGGCGCCGGCGTTCATGAAACAGCTCGGCAGCCCGAAGGTGTCGGCCATCATGCACCGAACGGCTGCAGCCATCATGCTGGGAATCTTCTTCGTGCACCTGGTCTACATGGCGCTGCGGGTGGTGCCGAAATGGAGCGTTTCCGATTGGTTCGGGCCCCACTCGCTGGTGCCGAGCTGGAAGGATCTGAGCGACGCGGTGGCCATGTTCAAGTGGTTCTTCGGTCAGGCGCCGCGTCCGGTCTTTGACCGGTGGACTTACTGGGAGAAATTCGACTACTGGGCGGTGTTCTGGGGCATGGCGATCATCGGCGGCAGCGGCATGATGCTGGCGTTTCCGGAGGCGACCGCCTCGGTTCTGCCGGGATGGATATTCAACATTGCCACTCTCGTTCACGGAGAGGAAGCGATCCTCGCGGCCGTGTTCCTGTTCACGGTCCATTTCTTCAACAACCACTTCAGGCCCGACAAACTCCCGCCGCCGGATATCGTGATGTTCACCGGCAGCGTGCCGCTGGAAGAGTTCAGGCGGGAGCACACGCTCGAGTACAACCGGCTGGTCGAAAGCCGGCAGCTCGAGAAGCACCTCGTCGATGCGCCATCGCAGCAGATGGCGCTGGGCTCGAGAGTACTGGGCATCGCCCTCATCGCATTCGGCCTGATCCTGCTGGTTCTGGTGCTGGCGGGGGTGCTGGGGGGCAGTTCCTAGGCGTTTCCGCGGTAATGGGCCCGCAAACGCTCAAATTCAAGGTCGGGTTCTACCTGACCATCGCGCTGTCGGCGGCGATGCTCGCTTTTACCCTCCTGGTGGTGCACCACCAGCGCGAGGCGCTGCTGGCTGAGACCGCGACCCACGTGACCGGGCTCTCCGAAGCGATCACGCGGAGCACGCGCTTCGCGATGCTGCAGAATCAGCCGAACTACGTCGACAGCATCCTGCACGATGTCGCGCGGCAGGAGGGCATCGCCAGGGTGAGAATATTCAACAAGGAGGGCAGGATCATTCACTCCTCCCACCCGCCCGAGCTCGGGGAAACCGTGGATCGGAAGGCGGAAGGCTGTTTTCTCTGCCATCAAAGCGAAAAGCCGCTGGAAAGCCTCCCGACCAGCAATCGATCGCGGGTCTTCTCCGCAAGCGACGGCCGGCGCATGCTCGGCAGCATGGAAGTGATCCGCAACGAACCTTCCTGCTACACCGCCGCCTGCCACGTGCACACCAAAGCACAGACGGTTCTCGGCGTGCTCGATATCGTCTACTCCCTCGACGCCATGGATCAAACGCTGAAACGCAATACGGTCAACATCGCCGTGTTCGCCTTCGGCTTCATTCTCGTCGCCGCGTTCAGCGTGGGTATCTTCGTGCGCCGTCTGGTGTACCTTCCCCTGCGCGATCTGGAGGGCGGCGCGAAGAGGCTGGCCGCGGGCAACCTCGATGAGGCGATCCCGGTGCGCAGCGCGGACGAGTTCGGCCAGCTCGCCGCCTCCTTCAATGCCATGACGGTGGCCCTCAAGAATTCGCAGCGGGAACTGCAGGAGTGGGGGCGCACCCTGGAGCAGAAAGTCGCGGAGCGCACCCAGAAGCTGCACATCGCCGAAGTCGAGGCGGCGCGCCGCGAAAAACTCGCCTCGGTAGGGATGCTTGCCGCCGGCATCGCCCACGAACTCAACAATCCGTTGACCGGGGTGCTCACCTTTTCGACCCTGCTGCGGAAGAAGATTCCCGACGGAACCCAGGATGCGGAGGACATCGACCTCGTGATCCGGGAAACCCGGAGATGCGCCACGATCATCAGGAGGCTGCTCGATTTCGCGCGCGAGAAACCGCCGGAGAAGAAATTCGTCGATCTCAACCGGCTGCTGGAAGAAACGACGCGCCTCATCGAGCGCCCGGCGCATCTGCGCGACATCCAGATCAGCCTGGACCTCGCCCCCGATCTGCCCACGGTGTGGATCGACGAGGACCTGATCAAGCAGGTGATCGTCAACATGCTCGTCAATGCCCAGCAGGCGATCAGCGGCGAAGGCAGCATCACGATCCGCAGCCGCCGCTGCCCGGAGCCGAAGCAGGCCGAACCCGATGGCGCGCCCGTGCCCATGCTGGAAATTTCGATCATCGACACCGGCTGCGGCATTGCGGAGAAGGACCTGCGGCGCGTGTTCGATCCGTTTTTCACCACGAAGGGAGTCGGGCAGGGCACCGGTCTGGGCCTTTCGGTGAGCCACGGGATCGTCAAAGCCCACGGCGGGACGATCGAGGTGGAGAGCCGGGTCGGTGAAGGCACGACATTTCGCGTCTATCTGCCCGTGGAGTCTCCCGCGGCAGACGGCGCACGCGATAGCAGCCTGTCGGACTGAACAAACTGGCAGGCTGCTATAAGCAAAACCGGACGACAATTGATGAGCGCACGGATACTGGTCGTAGACGACGAGGAGATCGTCATCCGGAGCTGCCTGCGCATACTCGCCGATGGCGATTATGAGGTCGATGCCGTCCAGGACGGTCTGGATGCCCTCAGAAAAATCGAGGACAGTCAGTACGATGTGCTGATCCTCGACATCAAGATGCCGAAAATCGACGGCCTGGAAGTGCTGCGGCGGGTGAAGGAGGCTCACCCCGACATCGACGTCATCATGATCACCGGGCTCTCCGACATCGAGACCGCGGTGCGCTCGATGAAGCTCGGGGCTCTCGACTACCTGCCGAAGCCGTTCGATCCGGACGAACTGAAGATGGTCGTGGCGCGCGCGCTGGAGCGGCGCCGGCTGCTGCAGGAGAACCTCAACCTCAAGAGCGAGGTCAGCTCCAAGTACCGGATGGAGAACATCATCGGCGCGAGCCCGCGGATGCAGGAGGTCTATCGCCTGATCGCGAAGTGCGCTCCCACCAACAGCACAGTGCTGCTGACGGGGGAGAGCGGTACCGGCAAGGAGCTCGTCGCGCGCGCCATCCATTACAACAGCCTGCGCAAGGACAAGCCGTTCGTGCCGGTGGACTGCAATGCGCTGAGCGAGAATCTCCTGGAAAGCGAGTTGTTCGGTCACGTCAAGGGCGCGTTTACCGGCGCGGTGGCGGCAAAGCGCGGCATGTTCGAGGTCGCGCGCGGCGGAACGCTCTTTCTGGACGAGATCGGGAACATATCACTTTCCACCCAGGCGAAACTCCTGCGCGTCATCCAGGAACGGGAATTCCGCGCGGTGGGGGATACGCGCACCCAGGAGGCGGACATCCGGATGATCGCCGCCACGAACAAGGATCTCAAGGCCATGGTGGCCGACGGCTCCTTCCGCGAGGATCTCTACTACCGCATCGACATCTTTCCCGTCCGCGTTCCGCCGTTGAGGGAGCGCCAGGACGACATCCCGGGGCTGGCGTATCACTTCCTGAAAGTCTTCAGCAAGGAACTGGACAAGAAGATAACCGGGTTCTCCGAGGGCGCCATGCAGGCACTCGTGAATTATCACTGGCCGGGGAACGTGCGGGAACTCGAGAACGCCGTGCACCGGGCGGTGATCCTGGCGAACGAGGATGTCATCCGCCAGGCGCATCTCGGAAATATCATCGGCGAGGTGCCGACGCTCGATATCGAGGTGCCGAGAACGGGGGACGAATTGAAGCGCATCAAGAAGGCGGCGCGCGAAAAGTCCGTGGAAGACATCGAAAAACTCTTTGTGCTGGAAGCGCTGAAGAGGAACGCCTGGAACGTCACCCGCAGCGCCGAAGAGACCGGCATGCAGCGCACCAACTTCCAGGCGCTCATGAAGAAGCACAACATCCGCATCCGCGACAGCGAGTAGCGCGGCAATCCCTTACCGCGAACCGATGCTCCCGTAGGGCGGTATCCCCATGGCGCCGGGTTGAAATGCCGGCAAAGGATTGCCGGCCTACGAATCCGTACGATGTCGCGTAGGGCGGCATTCCCATGCCGCCGCGCGGCTACGCGCCGGGGCGTTCCTCCTGCGGCGTGCCTTCGACTTCCTCGTAGCCGGTGAACATCGCCTTGAAGTGCGCCCCCGGCGTATGGGCGAGGCTCGCCAGGTACGGGTGGATGAAGATGAATCCCGTGAAAAAGATGAAGAGCAGCACGTGCACTGTGGCCACGACCCGCACGCCGCCAAACCACTCCACCGCCCCGGCAAAATGCCCGAGATCCCACAGCACCACCCCGGTGACGAACTGGAGCGGAACCAGCAGCAGCATGATGATCTGGTAGGTCATGCTCTGCAGCGGGTTGAACTTGTGGTAGGCGCTCACGTGGTGCGGGTTGGGGTCGCCTTTGAATATGCCGTAACCGTAGTACTGGAGCTGGCGAAAGCTCCCGCGAAAATATTTCACCGGACTCAATTCCGGGTGATAGACCTTGATCTTGTCGGAGAAGAGATAGAAGAGAAACCAGACGAAAAAATTGCCGATCAGGATGAAACCGATCGCATTGTGCACGCTGACGGCGGCCTTGAACGACATCAGGCCGATGAGGTCGACGTAGCGGATCTGGACGCCGGTCACGATCAGCGCCACGAATCCGAACGCGTTGATCCAGTGCCAGATCCTGACCGGGAGCGGGTGAACGTAAATCTTCCGCATGGCGCCTTTCCTTCTACCGATTGCGATCCGGAGAGTCGTGGGTGGCGCTTTGACCGCTGCCTTTTCCCAGATACCGCCGGGAGAGCCATCTCACGGTCATGTGCCCGATCGGCACGCCGATACCCGCGAGCAAAGTGAGAACGAACAAAATATCCAGGAATCGGCTCCGGGTGCCGCCAATGGCATAGAACTCGCGCAGGGAGTCCACTGAGAGCACGGAGGTCAGAACCTCTTTCTGCGCCCGATAGCGTATCGGTCTGCCGTCTGGTCCGGTGATCGAGACCGTGATGTTCTGGAACGGCTCGGCGCCGTCGCGGTGGCAGTTATCGCAGGCCTTGAGCGCTTGGGCCTTGTCGGAGAGCTGGTGCGCCTCGACGCCGGTGCGAAGCTCGACCCGGCCGCGCAGCGTCTTCGGAGGCGCTGCCGCGTCGCGGTTCACTTCCTTGAGGAGGTTCCGCAGTTCCCTGGGATCGAGGCCGTTGCCGTCCGCGTCGATCGAACGGGCCAGCTTTTCGAATTGCGCCTGGCCCTCCTGTTCCGACACCCAGCGCTTCGCCACGCCGTCGTAGAGCCGCAGATCGATCATGCGCAGCACCGTTGGCGCGTGGCAGGCGGCACAGGACACGACCTCATGATGCAGGGTGGCATTGGGCAGCCACTTCTGGTGCGCGCCCAAGGCTGCGGCGTGGCAGCTGACGCACGTTTCGTACGCGGTCTTGGGGCTCACGGAATGCGATCCATGGCATCCCGTGCACACCGGTGCCACCGGGCTGCCCTGGCGCAGCCGTGTAGCATGGAGGCTTCCCTCGTGCTGCTTGAACGCATCCTCATGGCACTGGCGGCACGTGTCAGCCCGCTCGACCGAGTACTGGCGCACGCTCCTGATGTTGCTCGTTGCACCGGGATGGTTCTTGAGGTCGACATCGCCGTGGCAGCCGGCACATCCGATCGCCTTGTGTACCGATCCCGCGAAGGCTTCACCCTGCACGTGCAGGGAGAGCGCTTCCCCGTTCGCCAGATCTTTCTTGAAACCCTCCTGGGCGTGGCATTGGAGACACGTCTTGTCGGCATCTGAAAGAGAATCGGCACCGTTGCCTGCGGCGGCCGCGGAGGCCACGCCCGCGGCAGCGCACAACGCCAGCGACACCATGATCCGACTTGCGCAGTTCATCATGATGGCCGCAAGCTTACCGAGTTCCGCTTCGTTTCGCCATCGCCCGCAGACCGTACCGCAGCAGCAGGGCAAGACCGACGAACGGGAACGCGACGGCGTAGGCGAGCCCGATGAAAGGCGCCGCGAAGAAGAGGGCGGCATTCGTCAGAAAACGCGCCGCATTTTCCCAGCGCTTCGCGAACGCGCGTGCGCCTGTCCAGGCCAACATGCCGAGCCCGACGAAGGGAAGGGCGATCACGAATGCCAGCCCGAGCAAAGGTCCCGCGATGAGCAGGGCGGCGTTCTTCAGGAAGCGGGAGGCTTTCCCTGGCTCCGCCTTCGGTTCGGCTGCCACTTGCGGCGCGCCCGCGATCTCCACGGTTTCTTCCGGTGCGGGCGCGGCCTCGTCTTCCTGCGCGACTCTGCCTTTTCCGCCTTCGATGACCTGCAGCGCCCTGCGCGTGCCGTCTTCGATCATGTCGGGGGACAGCGGCTTGCGCATGAAGCCCGAAACTCCCGCCGCCGCCGCCTTCGCCTCATTGTCAGGGGTACCGTAGCCGGTGATGATGACTACCGGGATCCACGGGCGCCGTGCCTTGATCCGGCTCGCCACTTCGAGGCCATCCATTCCCGGCATCTTGATGTCGGTGAAAACGACGTCGTACTCTTCGCGGCTCAGCTTGTTCAGCGCCTCCTGCCCGTCGAGAGCCGTGCTGACCAGGTAGCCCTTGTCCGAAAGAACGCGGTCGAAACTGCGGCCGACCACCGGATCATCGTCGACGACCAATACTCTTTTGCGTAAGGCGTTCATGGCATGCTCCTTCATTAAACAGTCCGATTGAGTCCACATTCGTCAGTCATCGGGCGCCGGCCGTCGCACCGGTCCGCGTGGCGTAACCCGCGTGTTCTGCGCGAAGCGTCCAGTGCTTGCACATCATGGCGCCGTCCGCGGCACGGATGACATCATCCGGACTGACGGGCTTGGCGAGGTAGTCGCATGCGCCGAGACGGATGGCCTCCTTCGCCGTGTCGACCGACGGGTAGCCGGTGATGACGACGACCTCGCTCTCGGGCCATTTTTCCTTGATCGTCCTCAGCACCGACATGCCATCCCTGCCCGGCATGCGAAGATCGAGCATGACGACGTCGAACCGCCGCGCTTGCATGGCGCGCAGCGCCTCGTCTCCGCTGTCGACGGCTTCGACGTTGCTCCGCGTGTCCGCCAGGCTTCTGAGATAGCTCTTCCGCACGACTTCCTGGTCGTCGACCACCAGGATATTTCTGCGTGAGGCTTTCATGACATCCTCCATCTCAAAGGTTTCGCGACTTCTGCTCGTTTCACCCTGGAATGAGCAACGTCCGTGCCAGCGGGCCTGGCGGGACGAAAACAATCCGTACGTTCAGTGCCTTACCCAACATAAACTGTGCGGCGAGGGCGCGGCTGGCGAGGGCGAAAACCCGACCGAAGTACATTTCTTTCGTTCACCCCGGCGGCATGGACCAGGAATTGTTGTTTCTGTTCAACGTGTTTCTGTGAATTGTCGCAGTATTGTTTCCTGATACACTGAGTTTGGTACTCGGTGCGAGGGATGGATTACACTCGCCGCCTTCGCGGCGGCGTCGTTCCGGGCGAATCTCACAGGCATCTCGCCAACACTATGGTCAACGGATGCCGCAGGGGCACGTTATAGTTGCAGCACTACCCTTTTTGAATCTAGAGCGGAGGCTTTGATGAAAGCGATGTTGCTGGTTTTGGCGGTGGCGGGAAGTTTCGCGGCGGGCGCGGTCCATGCTCAATCCGGGGCGGATGTGGTAAAGGCCAAAGGATGCCTGGGTTGCCATGACGTTGCGGTGAAGAAGGTGGGTCCGGCATACAAGGACATAGCGGCGAAATACAAGAGCGATAAAGGCGCCCAAGCCACGTTGTCCGCGAAGTTGAAAGAGGGGAAAGGCCATCCCGTCAAGTTTGCAGGTTCCGACGCGGAACTCAAGGCTGCATTGGAGTACGTCCTGTCCAGCAAATAAGTCGACCGCCTGTTCATAAAAAAAGCTGGCTGCGGCCAGCTTTTTTTATTCGGTTTTGCTTGCGCGATTCGCGTGAAGCGGGAACTCAGTTGGCCTTGGGGCTTTTTTGATGTAGATCAAGCCTCACGCGGTCCCTTTCGCATAGCCTCCCCTGTGGTTGATCTGACCGAGTAGGACATCAACCCGGTTGATGCCCGGAGGAGTTCACCATGAACCGAATCATGTTTCTTGCAGTTGGTGCGGCGATGGCGCTGCGGGCGCAGCCGTCGCTCGCCGCGGAGCAAGCGGCCTCGAAAGTTCAAGCATGCCCAAACACGTCGTTCGGTTGATCATTCTGCTTGTCGGCGGCCTTGCCGTCGGGTTGATTGCGAAATGGTATTTCACCGCTGATTCTTTCTACGAATACGGCCACTACCGCGCGGATTCCGTTCCAGAGATTGCCGCCCAGGAGCCGGTATTTCAGACGCCGCGTTATTGCCAAACGTGCCACAGCGATCGCCATGCGCAGTGGTCGGCCAATAACCACAAGACGGTGACCTGCGAAATCTGTCATGGTGCGGCCAAAGGGCATCCTCAAAACGGCAAATTGCCGATCCCGAAGGACGCGGTGAAGCTGTGCACCCTGTGTCACGAGGCCATGCCGGAGCGGCCCCGCACGCAGCCGCAGATCCAGGTGGCCCAACACAACCCGTACGCATCGAGTGGGCAGCAGTGCACTGCCTGCCACAATCCGCATGCGCCCAAGATCGCGGCGGCTGCAGTACAGGTGGCCGGCGACGCGACGGCAGGAGGCAAGAAACACGCGGCCACTTGCGCCGCCTGTCACGGCGCGAAGGGGATCAGCCCGAACGATACGTGGCCGAATCTGGCCGGGCAGCATGGCGCCTACCTTGCCAGGATACTGGCGGCGTACCGCTCCGGTGATCAGAAGGACGTGGCGATGACGCCTCTTGCGCAGGCGCTCAGCGATGCGGACATCCAGAATCTCGCCGCTTATTACGCCGGGTTGAGCTGTAACGGGACACCGGTCAAACCGCCTGCCGGCGACGTTGCTGCTGGCCGCGTTTTGGCGGAGAAAAATTGCGCGGCCTGCCATGGCCAAACCGGAGTAGCGAGCAACCCCGCCTGGCCGAGTCTGGCAGGGCAGAAGGTTAGTTACCTGGCAAACGTCCTCAAGGCCTTCAGGGGCGGCCTGCGCAAGGATCCAATGATGGCAGGCGTCGTAAGGGGTCTGAGCGACGCGGACATCGCGAACCTCGCCGCCTATTACGCTGCGCAGAATTGTCAGGCCGTTACGGTGGGAGGGAAGACAAAATGAAAAAGGAAACCATATCCTCGTTGGTCGCGCGGCGCGCATTTCTGCGCAGACTCGGCCGGGCTGCGGCCTGTGCGGGCGCGGTGGCGGGGACTGGCGCACTGGGTGTCATGAAGACCGTAGCCGCAAAGAATGCACCGGCTTCCGGCGCGGGCTCGTTTCCGACGAAGGACTACGACTGGACGAAGCGCCGTTGGGCGTTCGGTGTCGATGCCACAAAATGCATCGGCTGCCTGCGCTGCGTCGAAGCGTGCAAGCGCGAAAACGATGTTCCGCCTGACGCGCATCACTTCAACACCTGGGTGGAGCGCTACGTTTACCTGGAGGGCGAGCACCGTCCGCGCATCGACAGCCACCACGACCCCGTGAATATCGCGGCCTCCGGTTCGGAAAAAGAATACCGTTTCGCGAATCGCTATAAGGACGCGAAGGTGGAGAAGGCTTTCTTCGTGCCCAAGCTGTGCAACCAGTGCACGAATCCGCCCTGCGTGCAAGTGTGTCCTGTCGGCGCCACGTACAAGGCGGAGGACGGCGTGGTGCTGATCGACCCCAAGTATTGCATCGGCTGCAGATACTGCGTGCAGGCCTGTCCTTACGGCGTGCGCTGGTTCAACGAAGCGAAAGGGGTTTCGCAAAAGTGCTACTGGTGCTATCACCGCATCACCAAAGGGTTGCAGCCGGCGTGCGTCGAGGCCTGTCCGGTCGGCGCGCGCATTTTTGGCGATCGCAACGACAAGCAAAGTCCGATCAGCCAGTTCATTCGCAACAACCGCGTGCAGGTGCTCAAGCCCGAGACCGGCAACGTACCCAACGTCTTTTACGTTGGCATTGACAAGGAGGTTGTGTAGTGGAACCTCTGATTCATTATGCGCCGTACCTGGGGTGGGTCTACCCCAACGAAACGGTTATCGAGTGGTCGGTGGCGATTGTCGTCTACCCCTATATCACGGGACTCGTGGCGGGCGCGTTTACGGTCTCCAGCCTGTATCAGGTATTCGGCTTCCAGCGGCTGAAACCGGTCGCGCACCTTGCTTTGCTCACCTCGTTGTGTTTCATGTTCTTTGTGCCGCTGCCGTTGCTGCTGCACCTTGGTCATCCCGAACGCGCGTTCAACAACCTGCTCACGCCGCATTTGACTTCCGCGATGGCGATGTTCGGCTATTTTGCGAGTTTCTATATCGTGCTTCTGATGGTGGAAACCTGGTTCGCCTTTCGACCTTTCATCGTAGAGCAGGCTCAAAGAAGGAACGGATTGTTGGGATTGTTCTATCGCTTGCTGACCCTCGGCTCGTACGATCTGTCCGAAAAGGCCCTGCGTTACGATAAGAAATGGATCTTCTGGCTTGCCATCGCCGGCATACCCGGCGCGCACGGTCTGCATGGCTACGTCGGCTTCGTGTTCGGTTCCCTCAAGGCGCGCGAGTGGTGGTCCTCCGATCTCATGCCGGTCGTGTTCTTGTTTTCGGCCATCATTTCCGGCGTGGCGCTGCTGATCGTGCTCTATGTCCTGTCGTGCAGGCTGCGCAGGATCCCAATCGATCTCGGGTGCGTGAAGGGGCTCGCTTATACGGTGTGGGCATTCATCATGGTTGCCCTGGTCCTGGAGGGCCTGGAGTTCGCCAATATCATCTATAAAGGCCGCGAGGGCGTTGAAATGATCATCGAGTACGTAAGCGGCCCGCTCCTCATACCTTACTTTGTTCTACAATTCGCCATCGGCGCCATCCTGCCGCTGCTTGCGCTGTCGTACATGATCTGGCGCGGCACCACCGGCAAGGCGCTGATCACGGGTGTCACGCTGAGCGCCTGCCTGGTGCTGTTATCGGTATTCATGATGCGCTGGAACGTGGTGATCGGGGGGCAGGAAATATCGAAGACCGGCAAGGGATTGCTGGAGTATCAGATGACCATCTTCGGACAGGAAGGCCTGATCGTGGCGGCCATGTTGGTGCTTGCACCGCTCGTCATGCTGGTGGGGGTGACCCGGCTGTTTCCGCCGTGGGATGACGCGCCAACGCCGTCGCTCGTCAGCTCGCGGTAATTCGGTGAGGTAAACCCCCGGCTCTGCCGGGGGACTCCGCAAGGTTTGACCTATACGGCGGTGGAGTCATGCCGGTGGATATAACCGTTATTCCCTCCCCCTTGATGGGGGAGGGCGAGGGTGGGGGTGAGATGACGAAGTCATGCATCGAGTTGCGTATCACCCCCATCCCAAAGCCCCTCGCGTGCTTCGCAGGCTCTCCCCTCCCTCAAGGGGGAAGGAGCCGATTATTACGCCGCCTTCAGGCGGCTCACGGGGTGCGAGCGCCTTTGAGGCGCTCACCCAATAAGCCCCCGGCTTTGCCGGGGGTCATTTAACTTTCCGGGGGATGAGCCCGGCTTGAGATTGCGAGGGCGAAACAGCGGTGATTGGTTCGACGACATTGAGATCATGCACTGAATCTTCCATGAAGGGGCGGCTGAGCATTCGCAGTGTGCCGGTTGCCGTCATGCTGGCATGCATACTCGCAATCATGTTGCTGCTCGCGGGTTTTGCGCCGGGCGCCGCCGCCCAACCCGCCAAAGCCCCGCCCGGCGGCACCGACGACCTGCGGGCAGTGTACGCGACCTCCGCCGATATTGCGGACGGCAAACGCGTTGCGGAATCTTCTTGCGCCCGGTGCCACGGTGCAAACGGCATCAGCAACACGGCGGGCGTGCCGCATCTCGCCGGCCAACGGGCGGCCTATCTCCATCTCCAGTTGCGTGCCTACCGGCAAACTGCCCGCGTCCAAAGCGCTATGGATGGCATTGTCAAGTTTCTCAGCGACGACGCGCTCGTCAAGGTGGCGGCTTACTACGCGAGCCTCGAACCCGCGCGCCCCGTTGCCGCGAAGCCTGCGCCGAAGACCGCGCCGGCCAAGTCTGATCCGGCCAGCGCCGGCAAGGCAGCCGCCGCAAGCTGCGGCGGCTGCCATGGCGAGAACGGCGTGAGCAAGATGCCCGGCACGCCGAGCCTCGTCGCGCTCGACCCCAAATACTTCATTGCGTCCATGAATGCTTACAAGAGCGGCCAGCGCAAGCACGACGTGATGAAGTCGATGGCCGCCGGGCTGAGCGACGCGGACCTCGGCAACGTGGCGCTCTACTACGCCCTGCAAAAGCCTGCGCGCGCGCAGACTCCGTCGCCCGGCGACCAGGCGGCAGGCAAGAAGGCGGCCGCTTCCTGTGGCGCATGCCACGGCGACCTGGGTATCAGCGGAAATCCCGTGACGCCCAGCGTCGCCGGTCAGGATGCACAATACCTCGCGGCCATGCTGCGGGCCTACAAGGACGGAACGCGCAAGGATGAGTCGATGAAATCGCCGGTGGCGGCGCTTGATGAGCGGGCGATGCGCGACATTGCCGCCTTTTATGCGGCGCAGCAGCCCCAGGCTGTGAACGTGCGCAGACCTCTAACCTTGACCGAGTGGGCGGATCGGTGCGACCGCTGTCATGGCGTCAATGGCAACAGTACCGACCCGCTGCTCCCCGCGCTGGCGGCGCAGCGCGAGGATTGGCTCGCAAAGGTGTTGCATGACTACCGCAAAGGCGCGCGCAAAAGTTCCGCGATGGCCGCCATGTCTGCCTTGATGTCGGAGGGGGACGTGAAAGAGCTCGCCTCACACTATGCGCGCCAGACGGGGCGCGCCATCACTTACGTGATACTTCCAGGCAAGTAGGCTGGAGTGGTAGACGATCCCACGCGGCCGGTGCGAAAATCACAGACCCGCGAGATCAAGAGGAACCGACCGTGAGTGAGGAACCGCTACACCGGCTTTACTTTCACTATTCCGAGCTGCCTTACAGCCTGCGCGTCGTCTATACCGCGGCGCTGCTCGTGCTCGGGCTGGCCTACCTGTTCGCCGGAATCTACCTGTTTTACAGCTACTCCGGGAAAGACGGTAATCCGATGACCTTGTCGTACGACGACGTGGTCATCGCCTATAGCGGCAGCGGGAAAAGCTCACGGCTCGAATCGGCCCTGCGCGGGCCGATGTCCGCCATGCTGCCGCGTGAGGACTCCAATACCATCATCGTCTGGCTGCAGGAAGGCGCAGAGCGCGCCAAGTTCGAATCCGCGATCAGGCCGATACTGGACAAGCGCTGCATGACCTGCCATGACGGAAGCAATCCGCATCTTGTGAACCTGAACGGCTACGACAACGTGCAAAAAGTGACGGAGCGGGACACCGGCGCCGGAATCTTCACGCTCGTGCGCGTGTCGCACATTCACTTTTTTGGGATCACCTTCATCTTCTTCATCATGGGCTCGATCTTCAGCCATGCCTACGTGCGGCCGGTCTGGTTCAAGTGCTCGGTTGTCGCACTGCCATTCGTCTGTCTCGTGCTGGATATCAGCTCCTGGTACTTCACCAAGCTCTACCACCCGTTCGCGTGGGTCGTGATGCTTGGAGGCGCCGTCATGGCTCTGGCATTTGCCTATATGTGGGTGGTATCGATGTACCAGATGTGGTTTTCCCGGACGCCGCAGCCGGTGGCCGAGAGACAGAGTGGAGATATCGGCGTCGTCGGCTGATCCAAACCTGGATGAATCGGCCTGCGCTCGCAAGCCCCGGAGCGATGGCGGGCGCTGTCGACCGGGTCGGTTCCCGGCCCGAGGCTTACTTTGCCGGCTGACTGGCGTAGAAGGACGCCACGCTTTCTATGATGGAATCCCCGTAGGGTAGGCTCATCTTGTGCATGGTCGTGCTCTCGCGCCTGTCATCGCGATACGCCCTCAGCGCCATCACGAGATAGTCCCGGTCCTGGCCGTTGATTTTCGGAACCGCCATGGCGGGGTTGTCCACGTCGGCGCTGTGGCAGCGCGCGCACTTATCGGTCAGGTCCTTGACGATCGTCTGCCCCTTTTCCGATGCCTTCGCGGCCTGCACCGAGTAGTACGCAGCGATGTTTTCAATGTCCTTGTCGCTGAGGCCGGTGACATAAACGCGCATGCTTTCGCGCTTGCGCGTTGTCCGGTAGGCCTTGATTGCGTCGAGCAGGTACTGCGCGTCCTGGCCAGCAAGACTTGGCGTCGCCGTGTCCGTGCTTACGCCATGCGAGCCATGGCACCCGCCGCACACGGCAGTGAGCGGTTCGCCGGCCACCGCATCGCCTGAGGACGGCGCAGGACGCTTGACGGGGGTCTGAGACGCGAAATACAGCGCCAGGTTCTCCATGTCGAACCTGCTCAGCCCGGGCAGCATGGGGTGCATGGGGGACTTCTTGCGCTCACCGGCGAGATACTCCTGGAGCGCCGTGACGAAATAGCGCGGCTGCTGCCCCGCCAGACCGGGCGTGCCGGGTGACTGGCTGTTGCCGTCTTCGCCGTGACACTTGGCACACGCCGCCGCCAGCGTCTTGCCTTGTTCGTAGGGAGATCCCTGCTGGGCGTTTTTCTCCGGGGCGCTCGCGACGGGCGGCAGTCTGGCATAAAACGCGGAGATATTGCGCACGTCAGCTTCAGTCATCTGTTTTGCCATGTCCTTGAGGGCGGCGTGGGTGCGCTTTCCGTCCTTGTAGGCATCGAGTGCCGCGATCAGATAGTGCTCTCTCTGCGCCGCAAGATGCGGAATGGCTGGAGCGGCTCCCTTGCCATCCAGGCCATGACAGCCCTTGCATTCTCTTTCCGCGAACGCCTTGCCCGCGGGGATATCCCCAGCCACCTGCTGCGTGGACGGCTTCTTCTCGTCAGTGCAGCCGACGAGCGCTAACGACAATCCAAGGACAAGACCGAGAACGGTGAATTTCATTGAATGCCTCAGAAAATAGGGGTCGACACTGCTTGCCGGCTTTCAGTTGTATGAGCATCGACAACGAACATTTTATTCCGATAACAAATGGAAAAATAGCCCGCTTTTTTGCGCCCCCGACAACTTACCCGCCAGTAAGTCGATCGCTACGCAGCCGCGTATGAGCGGTGTTTGACCTAGATCAAGCGGTTCCGGGATGCGCGTTGACACCGTCGAATTGCCGGGAGCACTGTTGCCGGAGTCATCGGCATTCGCCATTCCGGTCGGCGAGGGAGGAGGAGTCCCAAGCGTGCCAAGCATCGTTCGATTGATGATTCCGATGCCTGGAAGCTCAACCGCTGGAAAGCGCGCGGCAAGGTGCCGGCCATCACCAAGGCAGACATGGACAAGATCAAAGTAAAATACTAGTTTCCCGTCGCGTCGAGGGCGTGGCATCACCCGCTTCGCCGCACGCGGGCGTGCGGTGGATGCTCAAGCAAACGGGGTAGTCGATATGCAGAAGCAACTGATCACGGCAGTCGTCCTTGCTTTCGCGACGTGGATCACGCCGCAAACCGCAGGCGCGCAGGGCGCGGGGCGTAGCGGCAAATCGGTAGTGGAAGCCGTATGCGCTTCCTGCCACGCAACGGGCGCCAAGGGCGCGCCGAAAATCGGCGACGACAAGGCGTGGGCGAGCCTCGCGTCGCGGGGTCTCACCGGTCTCACGGAGAGCGCGTTGAAGGGCATCCGGAACATGCCGCCGCATGGCGGTAGTCCGGGGCTCACCGACATCGAAATCGAGCGTGCCATTACCTATATGGTGAACCAGTCCGGAGGCAAGTGGAGCGAGCCGATCAGCGACGTGACCGCCGCCGCTGAGCGCAGAGGCGAGCAGATCGTGCGGACGCAGTGCGCCAAGTGCCACCAAACCGGCGTGAGCGGCGCACCCAGGATCGGCGACCGGGCCGCCTGGATACCGCGGCTCAAGCACGGACTCGATTTCGTGGTTCGCTCCGCGATCAACGGGCACGGGCCCATGCCTCCCCGTGGCGGCATGGCCGATCTCACCGATTCCGAAATTCGAGCCGCGGTCGTTTATATGTTCAACCCAGTGAGTACGCCAATGAAAGGGCCTTCGGACGCGCCAGCCGCGAGACCGGACCCGAACCATGTGGTCGTCGACGGAACCGAGATCTATCTGGGAGTCGTCGCGGCGGAATCACTACGCGCACAGTATGCGAAGGGAAGCAAGGAAAGCTCGATGCACGGCGGCATTCCGGGCGGCAAGGGCCACTACCACGTGAACATTTCGCTGTTCGACAGCAAGACCCGGGGCGTGATTTCAGACGCACAGGTAGAGGCGAGTGCCGCGGACCCGGTCATGGGCGCGGTGACGAAGAAGCTGGAGCTGGTGACGCTAAACAACATCAAGAGCTATGGCAACTACTTCCGGATGCCCGGCAAGGACCCCTACACGATCACGGTGAAGATCAGGAGACCGGGTACGTCTCGGCCGATCGAGGCCAGGTTCAACTTCAGGCACGACTAGGACCTTCCAAGCCGCGCAGGAGCGGCTGACTTGACGGGAGCGGCTGCGACCAGTCGTCGCCGGGCGGGATCCCGTACGGGCGCGGCAGCGGGAATCATGCATAATCCGCGCTTGACGAAGAAGGCACGGCAAGCGGATGCTGGAAATCTCGAATGTCGCGTGCGTTCGCGGCGAGCGGACGTTGTTCAGCGGCCTCAATTGCTCGCTCGACACAGGATCGTTGCTGCGCGTCGCGGGCCCCAATGGCAGTGGCAAGACCAGCTTGCTGCGCATTGTGTGCGGGCTTGCGGCCCCGGCGAGCGGCGAAGTGCGGTGGGCAGGAGAGGCGGTCCGGCGCATGCGCGAGGAGTATTCGAGACGACTGATCTACCTTGGCCATGCGCACGCCGTGAAGGACGATCTCACTGCCCGGGAGAATCTGGCCATCGCCTGTGCGCTCAGCGATTGTCAGGCCACGGCGGACGCGCTGGCCGGCGCTCTGCACGAACTGGGGATCGAGCGCTACGCCGACTTGCCCGCGCGCTTTCTGTCGCAGGGACAGCGGCGAAGGGTGGCGCTGGCACGGCTCGTCGCTGCGGCAGCGGTGCCATTGTGGGTCCTGGATGAGCCCTTTACCGCTCTCGATCAAGGCGCCATCAGCCGCCTGCAGGAGATGATCGGCGCGCATGTGCGCCGCGGGGGGATCGTGATCTTCACCAGCCACCAGGATGTTGCGATAGCCGGTGCGGTGTGCCGCACGGTCGAGTTGGGCACATAGCCCCGGAGCGCTTCGTGCTGGAGATACTGCGCATCATGATCCGGCGCGACCTGCTGCTGGCCATGCGCCGGCGCGCGGAAGTGGCGAACGCCTTGCTGTTCTTCGTGATCGTAGCGAGCCTGTTTCCCTTGGGTATCGGCCCCGAGTCGAACCTGCTGCGGTTGATCGCACCGGGGATCATCTGGGTCGCGGCCTTGCTCGCTTCCTTGCTCGCTCTCGGGCGCATGTTCGCGCCCGACCATGCCGACGGCACGCTCGAGCAGATGCTGCTGGCGCGTGAGCCGTTGGTCGTGATCGTGGTCGGAAAGATCGTTGCGCACTGGCTGGTTTCGGGACTGCCGCTCGTCCTGCTCGCCCCGGTGCTCGCGATACAGTTCGACCTTGCGGCGGATTCCCTGCTGATTCTGGTCGTATCGTTGCTGCTCGGCACGCCATCCCTGATCCTGATTGGAGCGGTTGGGGCCGCACTGACCCTGGGCGTACGCGGCTCCAGCCTGTTGACCGCCCTGCTGGTCCTGCCGCTTTACGTGCCGGTGCTGATACTCGGAACGTCGGCAGCGGATGCCGCGGCGGGCGGCGTCACGGCGCTCGCGCACCTGCTCCTGCTGGCCGCGTTTCTGGTCTTTGCCGCGGTCTTTGCGCCGCTTGCAGTGGCGATGGCGCTGCGCATCGCGTTCGAATAGCGCTGCTTTCTTGATTCACGTCAAAGTGCCCCCGGCCGTTCGGCAGTATTTGTAGCCTCCTGAAGCGCAATCCTGCGCGGAGAGTAGCCCCGAAAGGGGGCGGGCCGGTGATGCCGCCCAATATGCGTTCATGATGAATCCCGGTGGCGACAACACCGGCCGGACGCCGGGAGGCGCACTGGCGGATTTCGAACATCCGCTGCAGATGCTGGTCGCGTGCCATCAACGCATCACCGCGCACAGCGACATGCTCTTGTGGCTGGCGCGGCACCTGCACCTGCATGAGTGCGACCCCGAGGCGCAGCAGGTGGCATCCTTCGTGCTGCGATTCTTCGACGGCGCCGGCCGGCATCATCACGAGGACGAAGACGAGAACCTGTTTCCGGCACTGCGTGCGGCGGTTCAGAGCCAGAACGCGGAGCGCGTGGCGCTGCTGGTCGCGCAGCTCATGGCGGAGCACCGGGAAATGGAGCAAGCGTGGGACGGGTTCCGGGACAGCCTGGAATTGATCGCGCACGGGGAGCGGGTGCTGCTGCGCGAACTGGAGGTGGACCGCTTCTGCAAGCTGTGTCGCACCCATATGGCGCTGGAGGAGGCGAACCTGATTCCGCTTGCCGGCAAGATACTCGGCAGGGACGACCTTGCGGCGATCGGCAAGGAGATGGCCGCGCGCCGCGGCGTCAAATGGCCATGACCGCGACCATGGCGAGCGCTGCCGTTCCCGTGCAAACTGCGAGATTGGCCTCCAGCGGGCTGTAATCGAAGTAACGCCCGGAACCTACGCGCTCATGCCGTACGGATCCGGTGCCGCGCCGGGATCCTCACCGGGATCTTCGGCCAGCACTTCGTCGAGTCTGCGGCGCGGCGTGTGCGTGCGCCGTGTGCCGCGTCCCAGCCGCAGGAGTATCTGTGGCTGTCCCCTGCGCTCGATCAGGGTGAGCAGGCGGGGCCGCAGCTTGAAGACTTCTATGGGCTGATTCAGGAACGACGCGTGCAGCCGGTTGGCGGTCGCGGTGAGCAGCACGCGCTGCAACGCCTGGCCGGCGTTGAGCCACGCCAGCGGATCGTCGCGCGCCGTGCCCAGGCAGACGAGCAGCGGCGCGCCAGCCGCCAGCCGCGTGTTGCGTGCTGCCGCTCTTCTGCCGACATTGAACGCGCGGATCACGAACGGGATGATCGAGGTTGCATAATCCGGGAGTTCCGCGTGCCCCATGGCATGGCGGGGCACGCCCTCGCTATCGCCGCCTGGACGCAGCCAGTCCGCGAGTTCGTGGCGAAAATCGGGGTTGCCGAATTGAATGCGGCTACCCTCGTCGATCATCGATTCGAGCTGCTTTCTCGCTTGCTGGCTGGTGAACGGAACGAGCCACCCGCCCTCAAGCCGGGCCGCGCTTCGCAGGTCAGCGAGGATGTCCGGCGCGATCTGCCGCACATCGAATGTGCCGCGATTCGTGACGCGATGCGGGATCGCGTGGAACAGCGAAGCCCATGCGCCCACGGACGCCATGGGACCGCCGAGTGACACGCGGGCGAGCAGATCCGCCTGGCGCGGCTCGGGGAACGGCTGCGCCGTGCCCCTGCAACCGAAGTAATACATGGCGGTACGAATGTTGAAGAGCGCAGCGCCGCAGCTGATGATCAGGGTACGCTCCCTGGGGTCCGCGATGCGGAGCGCGCGCCCGCGGTCGGCGTAGAGTTCCAGCGTTGCGCCATGGATGCGAAACCGCCAGGGTTGGGTGTTGTGGATGGAGGGCGCGAGTATCGCGTAGGCCGCAAGAAACCTGAGTTGTTCCTCCGCCGTGCCGGTTCGTGGAAATGCTTCCTCTGCAACGCGCCAGGCGGCGAGGTGTGTTGATTCGGTCATGAATGCCAAAGACGCAAGCAACGGGCGCTATCCAGGTCCCGCGGCCTGCCCGCGGCCACCGGGCGCCGTCGCACGGATGCGGGGCGTCAACTGTATGCGATGCAATTCTCGCACACTGTGCCGCTCACGTTTTTCCTGAGATGCGCTGCGCGCAGCTTGACGAATGATTCCGAATTCCAGGCATCCATGAAGGATTGCCGTGTCAGATCGCCCATCGTCCAGTTGGCGGTGGCGTCAAAGCAGCACGCGGAGAGTTTGCCCTCGGCCGTGACGTGGCCTTCGGTGAAGGCCGACCAGCACGGCAGCGGTTCGCGCAGCGCGCCGAGTCGGCCCTGGTTCCCGGCGGTGGGCCGATAGCCCAGTTGCTCCTCACGCAGCGTCGCGAAGGCGCCCATCGAGTACAGCGGCAGCCAGTAGTGCTGGTCGACGTACGGCCGCACGCGCTCGGCAAGCAATCGTTCCATCCGGTCGAGTTGCTCGCCGTCGTAGCGGATCGAGGACGCGTAGAGCCCCGTCCTGTAGCCGCCGCGTTTGCGCACTTCCCAAGCCGCCTTGATGTTTTCCAGCGCGCGATGGAAGAGCCTCGGCGCGACCCCCATGATGCGTTCGAACTGCGCTTCGTCCGCGGCGTTGACCGACCACTTGAGCGAGTCGAGTCCGGCCTTCATGCACTCCTCCAGGGCTTCCGCAAACGCCATCGACGCGTTCGAAGTGAGGAAGACGTAGGGCATTTCGATGTCGCGCTTGAGCCAGGCGATGCAATCGACGAGCAGCCGCGGATTCATGAAGGATTCGCCGAGGTAGAACACGCCGATTTCCCCGACCCCGGCGTCGCGCATTTCGCGCGTGATGCGCTTGAAGAGCCCGAAATCCATGTCCCACTTCGGCTGCACCTCGCGCGTGCGCAGGGCGCAGAACCCGCACCGGTAGTTGCAGCGCGGCGAGATCTCGATCTTGACGCTCTTCGGCGCCGGCAGCGCCGCGTTCAGGTACGCGGGCGGTATCCTGGTGACGTTGTCGATCCGGTCGGTGATGGATGCCATGGCTCTCTTTCGTGATAAGACCGCCGCGTGCGGGCAGCCACGCCCTAATATAGGAGCCATGTCGCGTGCGCTGCTTTGATCTGCATCAACCCTTGATCTGGATCAGGCGGGACGCAGCCGTAAGGCCGCAGTATTCACGCATGGGCATACCCGACCGTTTCGCCGGCGAACTGCGGCTGCCGCTGCAGTTTCTGACCAATTGGCCATGATTCAATCATTACGACTGGCACCCGAGGCGCTCTATCGCCGTTGTGATACTGCGCGGCTCGCCTTCGATACCACGGCGGAGCTGGAGGATTTGAAACAGCTCCTGGGCCAGGCGCGGGCACGCGATGCCGTTGAATTCGGAATCGACGTGGCGCGCGCGGGCTTCAATCTGTTCGTGATGGGGCCGCCCGGCAGTGGCCGCCACACGCTCATCCAGCACATTCTCGGCGGCAGGGTCGCGCAGCGCCCGAAACCGTGCGACTGGGCGTACGTCAACAACTTCCACGAACCGTATCGCCCCCTCGCGCTGGCGCTGCCTGCCGGGAAAGCCGCGGCGTTGCGTCACGACATGCAGCAGCTCGTGGAGGAGTTGCGCACCGCGATTCCGGCGGTGTTCGACAGCGACGAGTACCGCACGCGCGCGGGGCAGATCGAGGCCGAGTTCACCGAGCGCCACGAGCGCGTTTTCAACGAGTTGGGAGCGGAGGCCGCCGCACAGCAGATCGGCCTGCTGCGCACGCCCGCCGGTTTTTCGTTCGCGCCGCTCAAGGGCGGCGAAGTCATCAGCCCGGAGGAATATGCAAAGCTGCCGGAAGAGGAGAAGGCGCGCGTCGAGCGCGTCATCGTCGAGCTGCAGAAAAAACTCGGCGACATCATACGCAACGTCGTGCACTGGCGCCGCGAGCAGCGGGAGAAACTGAAACAGCTCAACCGGGAAATGACGCTGGTCGCAGTGGGCCACCACGTTTCGGAAATCAAGGAGCGTTACACCGACGTGGAGCGCTTGGCGGCCTACCTGGAGGCCGTCCAGCAGAACGTGATCGACAACGTCGACGATTTCCTCCCCGGGCGCGAAACGCCTGCCATGCCCGGCCCCGGAACCCCGGAGCCCCCTTCCTTCCGGCGTTACATGGTAAACGTGCTGGTCGATCACGGTGGCAGAGACGGGATGCCGGTCGTAGCCGAGGACCACCCGAGCTACCACAACCTCATCGGGCGCGTGGACCATATCTCGCAGTTCGGCACACTGGGGACCGACTTCGCTTTGATCAAGCCCGGTGCGCTGCATCGCGCAAACGGCGGCTATCTGCTGGTCGACGCCCACAAGCTGTTGGTGCAGCCGTTCGCCTGGGAAGCGTTGAAGCGCGCGCTGTCGACGCGGCAGATCCGCATCGAATCCATCGGCGAAATGTACAGCCTCGTAAGCACCGTATCGCTTGCGCCCGAGCCGATCCCGCTCGACGTCAAGGTCGTCCTGTTCGGCGACCGCTTCATCTACTACCTGCTGCACGCCTACGATCCGGACTTCCGGGATCTGTTCAAGGTGGTTGCCGATTTCGAGGACAGCTTCGACCGCAGCGCCGAGAACGAGCAGTTGTTCGCGCGCCTCATCGCCACCATAGCGCGCGACAAGAACCTGCTGGCGGTCGATCGCGGCGGGGTCGCCCGCAGCATCGAGCATGCCTCGCGGCTCACCGGAGACGCCGGCAAGGTCTCGGGAAGCCTGCGCGCGCTCGCGGACCTGCTGTGCGAGGCGGATCACCTCGCACGCCAGGGCGGGCGCAACACGGTGACGGGCGAAGACATCGAGCGCGCGATCGCCGCGCAGCGCACGCGCGGGGACCGCCTGCGGGCGCGCGTGCACGAGGCGATCCTGCGCGGCACCATCCTCATCGATACCGGCGGCGCGCGCAGCGGCCAGGTCAACGGGTTGTCGGTCATGCAGCTTGGCGACCATGCGTTTGCCGCACCGTCGCGCATCACGGCGACGACCCGCCTCGGCGAGGGCAAAGTGATCGACGTCCAGCGCGAAGTCGAGCTGGGCGGCGCGATTCATTCCAAGGGTGTCCTCATCCTGTCGTCCTTTCTCGCGTCGCGATTCTCGATGAACCGCCCGCTTTCGCTCTCGGCGAGCCTGGTATTCGAGCAGACCTATGCCATGGTCGACGGTGACAGCGCCTCGCTCGCGGAGCTGTGCGCGCTCATGTCGTCGCTCGCCGATGCGCCGATTCAGCAATGTCTCGCCGTGACGGGATCGGTGAACCAGTTGGGCGAAGTGCAGGCGATCGGGGGGGTCAACGAGAAGATCGAAGGCTACTTCGACATCTGCACCGCGCGTGGATTGACGGGCGAACACGGCGTTCTCATTCCGTCGAGCAACGTCGAGCACCTGATGCTGCGCTCGGACGTGGTGCAGGCCGTCGCCGCGGAGCGCTTTCACGTTTACGCCGTGCATAACGTCGATGAGGCGGTCGAAATTCTGACCGGCACGCCCGCCGGCGCGGCCGACGGCACCACCGGCGCATACCCGGCGGACAGCGTGAACGGGCGTGTGGCGAAGAGGTTGCGCGAGTTTGCGGCAGTGAGATCGCGCGCGCCGGAGCGGCGGAGGCCCGAGCGGGCGCGTTTTGGGAAGAAGGAATGAGCGAGGCGCGGCCACCGGCGCGGTTCGAACGCATCGTGGTGGCGTGTGATCCCACGCCGCCCGGATCGGCGGCGCTGGCGGCGGCCGCC
>MEQT01000248.1:7388-7538 GCA_001770325.1 Betaproteobacteria bacterium RIFCSPLOWO2_02_64_14 | reverse complement strand
CTGAGGAGCCGTCCCATCCCGCAGGGGAGCGAACAACTGCCCGTCATCGGCATCGGCACCGCGATCATCTTCGATTTCGAGTACGATCCGGTGAAGTTTGCCGAGCGCCGCCAGGTCATCCAGGCGCTGGTGGCGGGCGGCGGCCGGCTC
>MEQT01000248.1:6899-7314 GCA_001770325.1 Betaproteobacteria bacterium RIFCSPLOWO2_02_64_14 | reverse complement strand
CAAGCTGTTCCTCGCGACCAAGTTCTCGTACCGGGCCGACCGCGCTGCGGCAACGGCGTCGATGCAGGCTTCGCTGCGGCGTCTCAAGACGAACCGCGTCGATCTCATGCAGGCATGGAACGTAGGCGACGAGAGCTACGATTTCGGCCTCCTGCGCGAATGGAAAAAGCAGGGACTGTGCCGCTACGTCGGCATGACCACGAGCTCGCAGCGCCAATACGATGCGATAGGGAAAGTGCTTGCGCGCGAGAAGCCCGATTTCTTCCAGGTGAATTACTCGCTCGGCGACCGCGAGGCCGAGGAGCGGCTGCTGCCAACCGCACGCGATGCCGGCGCAGCGGTGCTCGTCAATCTGCCGTTCGGACGAAACTCGCTTTTCCGCAAGGCGGGGAACAGGCCGCTGCCGGATTTCGCG
>MEQT01000248.1:6641-6874 GCA_001770325.1 Betaproteobacteria bacterium RIFCSPLOWO2_02_64_14 | reverse complement strand
CGCAGTTTTTCCTCAAGTTCATCCTCTCGCATCCGGCGGTGACTGTGGTCATTCCGGGCACCGACAAGCCGGAATACATGCTCGACAACCTGCAGGCCGGGCGCGGCGCATTGCCGGATGCTGCGATGCGTAAGCGGATCGTTCAATACTGGGATGCGCTGGCGTAGGAGCGATTGAACTCGTGCACCCGGTCCGGAGGGCAGGGTGTAGTGCCACGCCACGCAGCTCCTAAC
>MEQT01000248.1:6054-6569 GCA_001770325.1 Betaproteobacteria bacterium RIFCSPLOWO2_02_64_14 | reverse complement strand
CCGCCGATGCCAGCACTGCCCGATGGAAGGCGGGCCAGCCGTTCTCCGCCATCGATGGCATGCCGGTCGCGATCAAGGATTTGCTGGAGACCAGGGACATGCCGACAGAACTGGGCTGCGAGGCCTATCGCGGGAATTTCCCGAAGCGCGACAACGCGGCAGTCTGGGCGCTGCGGCAGGCGGGAGCCGTGGTGTTCGGCAAGACCGTGACGGCCGAACTCGGCGGCACGCATCCGGGGCCGACAACCAACCCCTGGGACCCGGCGCGCACGCCCGGCGGTTCTTCATCCGGCTCCGCCGCCGCGATCGCTTCGCGCATGGTGCCCGCTGCACTTGGCACGCAGGTCGGTGGTTCCGTCATCCGCCCCGCCGCCTATTGCGGCAACGTCGCACTGAAACCGACGATGGGCGGCATCAACCGCGGCGAACGTCAGACGACGAGTATGAGCACCACCGGCGTCCACGCAGGATCGGTCGAGGACATGTGGCAGGTGGCGATCGAGATCACGCGCCGC
>MEQT01000248.1:2762-6003 GCA_001770325.1 Betaproteobacteria bacterium RIFCSPLOWO2_02_64_14 | reverse complement strand
GCCGCCGCGAAACCGGAGCGCCTGATCGTGCTGGAGACCGAGGGCTGGGCCGGGCTCGATGCCCCGAGCAAGTCCGCATTCGAGACGTTGCTGGAGAGCCTGCAGCGCTCGGGGGTCACGCTGCATCGCCGTGGTGATCATCCATGGATCGAGGCGCTGGAGCAGGGCGTTGCCAACGGCCGCGCGATCTGCAACGCAATCACCAACTGGGAAAACCGCTGGTACCAGCGCAACCTGGTGGACCAGCACCCGGAGGGCGTCAGTGCGCGGCTCAAGGCGACGCTGGCGAGGGCCGAGGCGATGACGTTGGAGGACTACCGCGCCGCGTTGCTGAGGCGCGCAACGGCACAGCAGTGCCACGTGGCAGTCGCGCCCCTCGCTGACGCGGTGATCGGCCTCTCCTGTGCCGGGCCTGCGCCGCTGTGGCCCGGCGATGTCTCGGGCCAGCCGCTGGCGCCGCGTCCGACCGGCGATTTCGTTTTCAATGCGCCGAGTTCGATGCTGTTTGCGCCGTCGATCACGCTGCCGCTGATGAGCGTGGGTGGCTTGCCGGTGGGCGTCCAATTGATGGGCCAGCAGCACGAGGATGCGCGCATGACCGCGATCGCCCGTTGGATGCTGGGCGCGGTCGCGCCGGTCGTGGCACGCTGAAACGCGTGTCGATCAGACCGGCGCGCTGCCGCCCACCGTTACCCGTTGCATGAGGCGGCGGTGCTGCGGCCACCGATAGTCGAAGGAAGCGAGATGTTGCACGGTGCAGTTGTCCCACATGAGAAGATCGTGCACCTGCCAGCGGTGCGTGTGCCGGAAGCGCGGTTCGACGATGCGCTCGGCAAGTTCCTCGATGAGCGCCAGCGCCTGGTCCGCTGCCATGCCTTCGATGCCATCACATTCACCTTTGCTCACGTATAGGCATTTGCGCGAGGTGTATGGGTGCGTGCGCACGACCGGGTGAATCACCGCCGGCTGCTCGTGGCGTAGCGCCTGGTCCCCTTGCCCCGTGCCGGTGCGCGCGCGGCGGCCTGCGACCTGGTGTATCGCCCTCAAGTTGGCAATCCGGCGCTGGGTTTCTGCCGGCAAGCTGTCGTGGGCGTCGGCGGCGCTTGCAAAATGAGTATCGCCCAGCACCACGCCGTTCTCCATCGGAACTTCCAGCGCGTAGAGCAGCGTCGCGCGCGGCGGCCGTGCGGTGTACGACATGTCAGTGTGCCACACGCGCCCGGCATCCGCGTGGCCGATGTCCCGGCCGTTCTCCCTGATGTTCGAGACGTACATGATCTCGGGATAGCGCGGGTGCGCATAGTGCGTGAGGAAGATCCGCTCCACCTCGCCGAAGCACCGCGCCAACGCGATGAGTTGCGCTTCGTCCAGATGCTGCCGCGGGAACGCGATGACCGCGTGAGCGTTGAAGGCAACCTCGATGCGATCGAAGTCCGCCGCCGACAACGGCTGCGCCAGGTCCACGTCGTGGATCGTTGCCCCTATGGCATTGGGAGACGGCTCAATGCGCATGGCAAATCCTCCACGGCGAGATTTCCCGAGTTCGTCGCGACCCTTGTCTTGAGTCGTATCTCATGACGAGCGGCATGATCAGTGGGGCGCCGGTGCGACTGCGGCGAGGCGCTCGATCAAGGTGTAGATCACGCTGGTGTCCTGCTCGCCAAATCCGGCGGCAAGCGCCGCCTGCTGGTAGCGCTGGGCGATGTTCGAGAAGCTCACCGGAACATGGAGTTCCCTGGCAATGGTATTGAAGGTCTCCAGGTCCTTGTTCATGAGCTCAACCTTGAAGCCCGGTTCGAAATTGCGCGGGATCAGGTTGCGCTGAGCCTTGGCGAGCGCGTTGCTGTTGCCGCTGCTGGCCTTCACGATTTCGTAGAGCATCTTGAGATCGAGTCCCGCTTTCACGCCGAGCACCATGCCCTCCATCATCGCGAGCGAGTTGACGCACGCCATCATGTTGTTGATGGCCTTCACGGTATTGCCGGCGCCCACCGCACCAACGTGGTAGATGTTGGGCCCGATCGCGCGCAGGATGGGACGGACGCGCTCCAGGATCGCGGCGTCTCCGCCCGTCATGATGGCGAGCGTCGCGGCGCGGGCCCCGGTGACCCCGCCGCTGACCGGCGCTTCCAGATAATGGACACCGCGCGCCCGGGCGCGCGGCTCGATTTTGCGTGGTGTCGATGGCAGCACGCTGCTCAGGTCGACGAGGACGCTCCCGGCCTTCGCCAGGTCGACGAGACCGCCAGGCGCCAAGTACACCTCTTCGACTTCGGGCGAACCGGGCAGGGAGGTCAGCACTACTTCCGTGCTTTCGACCACCTGCTTCGCCGACGCGGCAGTCTGCGCGCCGCTGTGGACGAGGTTTTCCATCGTCTGCGGATTCCTGTCGAATACGGTCATGGGAAAGCCCGCCTTCAGGACGTTGACCGCCATCGGATTGCCCATGTTTCCGAGACCGATGAATCCTACCGAGACCGTCATGATGTTCCCTCCCTGGAGAATGGCACGGAGCATACTATGAAAAAGCGCGCTTGCTCGATCCGCCCATCTGTTTCAGCTTGCCCGAAGACGCCGCTGCTCTCACAATGTGCCGCTCATCAGCGGCACGGAGAAGTTCATGATGCGGACTGCGCGGGTTCCGGCGCTCGCCCCCTTCCGGGTGCGCAGCTTCCGCTTTCAGTGGCCGGCCGATCTGGCGACGTCGTGGGCCTTCGAGATGGAGACGCTGATCCTCGGCTGGTACGTGCTGGTCGAGACCGGTTCCGTGTTCCTGCTTACGCTGTTCGCATCTTTGCAGCACATCGGCACGCTCATTGCGCCGATGTTCGGCGTGATGGGCGATCGTGTCGGTCACCGCAACGTGCTGTGCGCCATGCGTGCCGTCTACGCGACCTGCGCTGTCACCGTGATGACTCTGGCGTTCACCGGCATACTCACGCCCGTGCACGCGCTGGTCATCGCCGGAGTCATGGGGCTGGTGCGCCCTTCGGATATCGGCATGCGCGCTGCATTGGTCGGCGCCACCATGCCGCCCGACCGCCTGATCGGCGCGATGAGCATCCAGCGCACCACCCAGGACACGGCGCGGATTGCCGGCGCGCTGACCGGTGCGGGCGTCGTTGCCATGCTGGGCATCGGCCCGGCCTATGCGGTGGTCGCGAGCCTGTACGTAACCAGCATCGTGCTGACATTCAGAGGGGGCAGCGCGCGTGCCGTGCGCGTGCCCGGCGCTGCCACT
>MEQT01000248.1:0-2755 GCA_001770325.1 Betaproteobacteria bacterium RIFCSPLOWO2_02_64_14 | reverse complement strand
CGCCTGAGTGCGCCTCGCCGTGGCGCGATCTCCGGGAAGGTCTCGCCTATGTCTGGACGACGCCTCATCTGCTCGCCGTCATGTGCCTTGCCTTCGTGCTTAACATGACGGCGTTTCCGCAGCTTCACGGGCTGCTGCCGTACGTGGCGAAAGAGGTATATCGCGCCGACCAGACCTGGCTCGGCTACATGGTCGCGGGCGCGGCCTTTGGCGCGCTGCTGGGGGCGATCGCGCTGAGCAGGCACGGTGGCGCCATTCATCAGGGGCGCATGACGATCATATTCTGCGCGGGCTGGTACGCGATGCTGCTGGTGTTCGCGCAGGTGCAGCATCCGGTCGGCGGCATCGTGGTGCTCATCTTCGCCGGCTGCGCGCAGAGCCTGGGCCAGATTCCGATGATAACGCTGCTCCTGCGCGACTCCGACGAGCAGTTCCGCGGCCGCATCATGGGCATCCGGATGCTCGCGATCTACGGCAATCTGCCGGGGCTGCTGCTGGCCGGTCCGCTCATCACCCACTTCGGTTATCCGATTACCGGATTGGCCTATTGCACCTTCGGACTCGCTTTCACCGCGCTCATTGCCGTGCGCTGGCGCGCGCATCTCTGGCGCCTTGACGCGCCGGCCAACATGCGATGAACGAGGGAACGTCACCCGCGGGCGCGAAGACGTCCCTCTTTACCCGGCCTTTCATCCTGCTGTGCGTCGCGATGTTCCTCGGTTATGCCAATCAGTGGGTGTTGACGCCGGTGATCCCGCTCTATGTCGACGATCTGGGCGGCTCCGCTTTTCTCGCCGGCCTGGCGCTCCTTGCTTTCTCCGTGCCCAGCTTCACCGTTCGGCCTTTTGTGGGCCAGATCGCGGACAGATGGAACGCCGCGGGCGTGCTGGCCGTCGGCCTGGTCCTGCTCACCGTTGGCAGTCTTCTGTTCCTCGTGCCGTTGCTGGTGATGGTATTCGCCGGCGGCATCGTGCGCGGGCTGGGCTGGGCCGGTCTCAATATCGGCGGCTACACCACGTTGGCGATGGCGGCGCCGGTGCAGCGCCGGGGCGAGGCCGCCGGCTACTACACGAGCGCGACCGCAAGTGCTTCCATCATCTTCCCGGCGTTGGGGCTGTGGCTGATCGACGGGCGCGGCGGCTTCTCGTTCGTGTTCCTGTTCTCGGCAACGTTCGCGTTTCTCGGGCTGCCGATCGCTCTGAGCCTGGCGAGAGCAAGAGCCGACGCTAGGGCCGCAGCGCAGACGGTCGCCGAGACCGGGCCCGGCGGACTGCTTGACCGGGGTGTCCTGCTTGCAACGGGGCTCAACCTTTGCTCGACTCTTGCGATGCCGTCCGTGATGGCCTTCCTGCCGCTCTACGCCCGCTCGCTCGGGATCGAGAACATCGGCTTGTTCTATGTCCTTGCCGGGCTGACAAGCATCATCGCGCGGCCCGTGCTTGGCAAGAAGTCTGACGCCATGGGACGAGGCCCGGCAATCGGCCTTGGCCTCGGCGCGCAAGGCATTGGCTTCCTCTTCATCACTCTCGCGTCTGGCCTGCCGCTCATCCTCGCCGGCGGCGTCTTCGTGGCGCTGGGATCTTCGATGATCGGCTCTACCACCACCGCGCTGGCGATGGACCTTGCTAATACCCGCTTCCGTGGCCAGGCGATGGCGACCTTCAGCGTCTCATTCCAGATCGGCGCAGGTGTGGGCGCGATCATTGCCGGGGCGCTCGCGGATCTCGCCGGCCTCAGGGGCATGTACGTGGGATCAATTGCGATCACCCTTGCCGGTTTCGGCCTGCTCGCACTCGCCTGGAAGTCGCTGCCGCGAATTGTGTAACAATTTGCTTCCGGGTCAACAGATCGCGTGAACTGAACGTTGTCGCACCTGACAGCTTGACCACGCGTTTCCGGCCATCTGACTGGATTGAAGGGGGCACACATGATGAAGAAGGCGTTGCGCAGTTTGTTGCTGGCATGCGAGCTCTGTCTCGCGGGCGTCGCACTCGCCGACGTCACATTTTACGAGCGTGAGGATTTCCGGGGCCGTTCATTCACTATCGCCGAGCCGGTCGCCAATTTTGGCCGAATCGGCTTCAATGATCGCGCGTCCTCGGTGGTGGTCCGCAGCGGCAGTCATCTCGTTTGCGACGACGCGGGTTATCGAGGGCGTTGCGTGACGCTGGGGCCGGGTAACTACCGGTCGCTCAGGGCCATGGGGCTCAATAACCGGATTTCGTCTTCCCGTCCTGTGCACGCCCGTGGCCGCGACACCGGCTCGCGCGCGGTGCTCTTCGAGCAGCCGAACTTTGGCGGGCGCAGACTCGTGCTGCGTGACAACCAGACGGTTCGTAATCTCGCGGGTAGCAGCTTCAACGATCGCGCCTCGTCGCTGCGAGTGGGACACGGGTCGTGGACGTTTTGCAGCCACGCCGACTTCCAGGGGGTTTGCCACACGTTCGGTCCCGGCGCCTATCCGCACCTGCCCCGGCAACTGAACAACCGCATCTCGTCCGGCGGGCCCGAGTACTCGCCCGAGTTGGAAGAGCACCGCCAACAAGCTCACGAAGAAGAAGCCCGTCGCAGGAGGCAGGAATCCCGCCGGGAAAGTCGCGATTGAGGCAAACGGTTCGCCGTTCCTAATTTCCGCGCAGCCGGTACCAGGGGTGCGGCTGCCCGGGCACCTTGACACGCAGCGTGTAGACCGACGTGTGCGCACAGCAGAATAACGTCCGCAGGTCCTTGCCGCCGAACGCGAAGTTCACCGACT
>MEQT01000247.1 GCA_001770325.1 Betaproteobacteria bacterium RIFCSPLOWO2_02_64_14 | reverse complement strand
TGGCTGCAATGCAGGGCGGGTAACATGTTGGGGAACCAATAAGCCCCTGCAGAGGACGTAACAGAAATGTCGGCTTCATCTTTCTTCAAGCGCCTGCTCAAGGAGGTGGTCCATCCCTCCGAGAACTTGCGCGTCGAGCGCCAGGCGCGCAAGGCGGTCGACCTGTGCCGTGCGCTGTTGACCGAGCAGGGCGAGTTCTCGGGAGCATCCCTCGCCCAGGACGTACTTGCGGCATACCGTGACCTGCCCGAACCCGGGGTGTCGGCATTTTTTGGCCACCTGATCCACGAGTTTTCGCCCGACAGCAATGCGATCCTGGGCGCGGCCGACGCCTATCGGGACGAACCGTCCTGGGATCGTCTACTGGCGCTGCAGCAGGTCGTTGAGCCCGCACGGCAGGAATTGTTCAGACGGCTCAACGTGGCACCTGGGGGCACCGCGGCGCTGGTGGCGATGCGCCGGCAGGTGCTGCGGGGGTTGAGGGAGCACCCTGACTGGCGCGTCATCGATGCCGACCTCGCGCATCTCTTCGGGTCGTGGTTCAACCGCGGATTCCTGCAACTTTCGCGCATCGACTGGAACACGCCCGCCATCGTGCTCGAAAAGCTGATCGCCTATGAGGCGGTACACCAGATCCAGGGCTGGCAGGACCTGCACCGCCGCCTCGAAGCCGACCGGCGCTGTTTCGCGTTCTTTCACCCGGCGCTGCCGCGCGAGCCGCTCATCTTCATCGAGGTGGCGCTTACCCGCGGCATGAGCGGTGCGGTGCAGCCGCTGCTCGACGTTCGCGCGCCGGTCACCGAACCGCAGAAGGCCGACGCTGCGATCTTCTACTCGATCACCAATTGCCAGGATGGCCTGCGCGGCATCTCGTTCGGCAACCTGCTGATCAAGCAGGTGGTGCAGGAACTGCAGGCGGAACTGCCGCGCGTCGGGCGCTTCGCGACGCTGTCCCCATTGCCGGGATTCAGGAACTGGCTTGAAGGCGCGGCAGCGAATCCGCACGGCGTGGCGAGGAGCGAGGCAACCGTCAAGGCGCTGCAGCACTTGCAGACCCCCGACTGGCACCAGCGCCCGGAAATGACGGAGCCACTCGAACCGCTCCTCCTGCAACTGGCCGCCTACTACCTGCTCGACGTGAAGAAGGACGGAGAGCCGGTGGACGCCGTCGCGCGCTTCCATCTCGGAAACGGGGCGCGGCTCGAGCGCCTGAACTGGCTCGCCGACGTCTCCGAACAAGGCATGCGCCGTTCGGCCGGGGTGATGGTGAACTACGAGTACCGCCTGTCCGACGTCGAGGAGAACCACGAGGCCTTTGCCAGGGAGCACCGCGTGATCGCCTCCTCCGATGTGCGCCGGCTCGCACGCGCGGCGCGCCGTCATCTGGCAGTCGGGCAGGATCAAGCGCCGCCACGCAAGGAGGGAAAGCGCAGAAGAAAGGAAGCCAAGGGGGATTGAGCGGCGCCCGGCAAGGGCGGCCCTCCGCCACGCGCCAGTCACTGATACACTGCGCCCTGCAGATCAGCTGGAGAGACTGGCGATGGAAATAACCGGGGAGCAACTCATACCCGTACCGCAGGAAACCACCTGGAACGCGCTCAACGACACCGCGGTACTCAAGGACAGCATTCCGGGGTGTGACTCGATCGAGCAGGTATCCCCCACCGAGTATCAACTCACCATGACCGCAAAGGTCGGCCCGGTGAGCGCCAAGTTCAAGGGGAGGATGACGCTGTCGGATGTCGCGCCGCCGCATGCCTACACGCTCACGTTCGAAGGCCAGGGAGGCGTCGCCGGATTTGCGAAAGGTGAGGCGCGTGTCGAGCTGGCACCGGTCGACGGAGGCACGCGGCTCGGCTACTCGGCGAAGGCCATGATCGGCGGCAAGCTCGCGCAGGTCGGCGCGCGCCTGATCGACGGCGTGGCGAAAAAGATGGCGGAACAGTTCTTCACGGCTTTCAACAAGCGCGTGAGCGGAAACCACGGCGTGCAATGAGCGTCGGGCGCGAAGAACCCGGTCACGGGGCACCGGGAGGGGCGTCGCCAAAGCCTGAACCGGGTGCCGGCACACGCCGGCAGTGGCGTGCGTGGACATTGGCGCTGGTGGTACTGGCGCCGCTCGTGCTGATGATGCTGGTTCTCGATCCGATCCGCCAGGATCCGGCGTACCACCTGTTCGCGGACTACCGGTCGTATTGCGGCGTGCCGAACTTCCTGAACGCCATCTCGAACATCCCGTTCCTGATCGTCGGCGCGATCGGGCTCGCGTTCTGTCTCAGAAACCCCGTCCCCGGCGCCCTGCGCTCGTGGCAGGTGTTCTTCCTGGGCGTCGCTCTCGTCTTCCTGGGGTCAGGCTATTATCATTGGGCGCCTGACAACCGGACGCTGGTCTGGGACCGGTTGCCGATGACGATCGCGTTCATGGGGCTGTTCGCGGCGCTGCTCGCCGAACACATGGGAGCATGGCTCGAGCGCGTGCTGCTTGCCCCCGCGGTCGCGGTCGGAATCGCAAGCGTTGCGTGGTGGGCGTACTCGGACGACCTCAGGTTCTACGGGTGGGTGCAGTTTGCGCCGTTGCTCGCCATCCCGTTCGCGCTTGCCGCTTACCCCGCACGGTACACGCATCGGCGCTACCTGCTGTACGGGCTCGCGTGTTACCTGCTTGCCAAGGTCGCCGAGTTCTATGACCCTGAGATCTTCACGCTGACCTCGCGCGCGCTAAGCGGCCACTCGCTCAAGCACCTGGTCTCGGCATTGGCGGGCTACTATGTCTTTCGTATGCTTCAGCTGCGCCAGCCGGTTGGCGCGCAACCGAGCGCGTGAACGTCAATAGCACTCAACGCAAAGACGCAAAGTAAATGAAAGCGTCCTTTGCGCTCTCCGCGCCTTTGCGTTTAAGGCCTTTCGCTTCAGGTCGAAAAACCGTCAGCCGATGTGCTTGCGCAGGAACTCGAGCGTGCGGCTGCGGGCGAGCTTCGAGCTGTCGGCGTGGAACGACCCGCGCTGATCGCAGTTGAAGCCGTGACCGGCCGGGTAGAAGTGGTGGATCTGGGTCTTGTGCGCCTCCGCCACGGCCTTGGCCTTGTCGAGCGGAATCGACTGGTCGGTCTCGCCCCAGTGGAACATGGCGGGGCATTTCGGCTGCTCACCGATCAATCCCGGGATGCCGCCACCGTAGTACGGCACCGCACAGGTAAGCCCCGCGACATTGCACGCGGACTTCCAGGCGACGGTACCGCCCCAGCAGTAGCCGACAATGCCAACCTTGCCGGCTGACCTGACCTCGTTCAGCGCGGCCGTGACCTCCTTCAACGCGTCTTCGAGCTTCATCTTCTGCATCAGGGGACGTGCGATTTCGATGTCCTGCGGCGTATAACCGATGTCGAAGTTGCGCTGCAGCCGGTCGAACATCGCCGGCGCGATCGCCAGGTAACCGTCGGCGGCGAACGCGTCGGTGACGCTGCGGATGTGGCTGTTTACGCCGAAGATTTCCATGATGACGATCAGGCCGCCGCGCGGTTTACCCGCCGGATCTGCGCGGTATGCGGAGAACTTGTGGCCGTCGGCCGCGGTGAGTTCGATGAACTTGCCCATATGTGCTCCCTTGGTGAGGTGATCGGACCGGAGTGCACGGGCGGCGCCGGTTGCAGTCGCCGGCTGCCCGAGCCAACCGCGTGCATTATAGCGCGGCTGTTTCACGCGGCGCGTTGCCGCCGCTGCGTGCGCCGGATAGACTAGGGCCTGCGCGCACCGCTCGATTGCGGAGGAGTCGTCATGCTCAAGATCTGGGGCCGCAGGAATTCCATCAACGTGCAAAAGGTACTCTGGTGCTGCGCCGAGCTCGACCTTCCCTTCGAGCGCACCGACGCGGGCGGGCAATTCGGCGTCAACAACACGCCGGAATATAGGGCAATGAACCCGAACGGGCTGGTGCCGACGATCAACTACGATGGCTTCATCCTGTGGGAATCCCATGCCATCGTGCGCTACCTGAGCGGCGTACACGGACTGGGCACGCTGTGGCCGGGAACGCCGCGCGCGTTCGCCGAGGCCGACCGCTGGATGGAGTGGTACGACACGACCATCTGGCCAGACCTGCGGCCGGTGTTCTGGAACCTGGTGCGGATCGCACCGGAAAAACGCGATGCGGCGCTGGTCGCCGCCAGCGTGCAGAGACTCGCTGAAAATCTCGGCATCGCCGAAGCGCACCTCGCCAAGCACCGCTACCTCGGGGGTGATCAGTTCACGATGGGGGACATTCCCATGGGAGTGGCCGCGTTCCGGTGGTTCAATCTCAACCTGCCGGCCGAGCGCCCGCGCCACCGCCATCTCGAGGCATGGTACCAGCGCATCCTCCACCGCCCGGCATTCCAGCAGCACTGCGCGGCGCCGCTCACCTGAGCGCGCTTGGTTTGTAGCGCAGGCGCCTCGCCTGCCCGCCAAACGAGGCGGACGGGTCAATTGCGCCGCCGGCCATCAGACCCGGACTCCAAGTGACCGCCCGCCATACCTACCGTTACTACGACTTCGTGATGGCCGGTTTCGTCACGGTGCTGATCTGCTCCAACCTGATCGGTCCGGCCAAGATTGCCCAGATCGAGGTCCCCGTGATGGGCGTGCTCACGTTCGGCGCCGGCGTGCTGTTCTTTCCAATCTCGTACGTGTTCGGCGACATCCTTACCGAAGTCTACGGCTACTCGCGCGCGCGCAAGGTGATCTGGGCCGGGTTCGGCGGACTCGCCTTCGCCTCCTTCATGGCCACGGTAGTCGTGGCGCTGCCGCCGGCGCCGTTCTGGAAGCATCAGGGGGCGTACGAGATCGCGTTCGGCAATACGTGGCGGATCGTCGCGGCATCGATGTTCGCCTATTTCTGCGGCGAGTTCGTGAATTCCTACGTGCTCGCAAAGATGAAAATCTGGACGGCCGGGCGCTGGCTGTGGACGCGCACCATCGGTTCGACGATCGCGGGCGAGGCCGTGGATTCGGCGTTGTTCTATCCGCTCGCCTTCTACGGCACGGGCATCATTCCCGACGAAAAATTGCCCCTGGTGATGACCGCGCAGTTCGTGGCCAAGGTCGCCGTCGAGGTGGTCCTTACGCCCGTCACCTACCGGGTCGTCGGCTGGCTCAAACGCGCCGAGCACGAGGACTACTACGACCGCGACACCGACTTCAACCCGTTCACCTTGAAAGCGTGAACCGTGAGCGTTGCAGTATTTGACGGGCGCGGCAAATCGCGTCACAATCCAGTCGCGCCGATTTGATATTCAGCTTGCGGGCGCGGACGCTGACGAAGCGTCCAATAAATACGGCTAAAGCGGGTAGACCCATGCAAGCCCGTTCGAGCACAAGCTGAACGGGCTTTTTTGTTGCGCCTCGCCGGGAGAAGATCATGGGCACACGCGGGTTTACCACGGCCATACTCCACTCCGACCGTTCCAGACCGATCGAGCACGGGGCACTGCACAAACCGATCCACACCTCGGTCGCGTACGGCTATGCCGATGCGCGGGACCTCGCCCGGGTCTTCCAGGGCGAACTTGCCGGCTACACCTACGGACGCCAGGGCACGCCGACGACGAGCGCGCTCGAGGACAAGGTCACCGCCATGGAACAGGGCATCGCCACGGTCGCCTTCGGCACCGGCATGGGCGCCATCGCTTCAACGGTGCTGGCATTGCTGCGCGCGGGCGACCATCTGGTTTCCAGCAGCTATCTATTCGGCAACACCGACAGCCTGTTCAAGACGTTCGATCAGTTGGGCTTAGTGGTGAGCTTCGTCGACGCCACCGATGCTGCCAACATCGAGGCTGTGCTCAAGCCCGAGACACGGATGGTGTTCGTGGAGACGATCGCCAATCCGCGCACGCAGGTGGCGGATCTCGCGGCAATCGGAGAATTGTGCAAGGCGCGCGGCATCATCTACGTCGTGGACAACACCATGACCTCGCCCTGCCTGTTCCTGCCGAAGCGCGCCGGCGCGAGCCTCGTCATCAATTCGCTCACCAAGTTGATCGGCGGCCACGGCAACGCGCTGGGCGGGGCCGTGACCGATACCGGGCTCTACGACTGGTCGACCTACCCGCACATCCACGAAAACTACCGGAAGGGCGATGCGGCGAAATGGGGCATCTGGCAGATCCGCAAGAAGGGGCTGCGCGACATGGGCGCCGCCCTTGCTGCCGACGCGGCGCACCATCTTGCGGTCGGCGCGGAAACGCTGGCGCTGCGCATGGAGCGGAGCTGCGCCAACGCGCTGAAGCTGGCGACGTACCTGGAGGCGCACCCCAGGGTCGCGCGCGTTTACTACCCCGGACTGCAAAGCCATCCGCAGCACGAGCGGGCCAGAGCCCTGTTTCGGGGCGCGGGGGGCCTGTTCTCCTTCGAACTGGCGGAAGGCATCGACTGTTTCGATTTCCTGAACCGGCTCGAGATCGTCGTGTCCTCCAGCAACCTCGGCGACAACCGCACGCTCGCCATTCCGGTGGCGCACACGATCTATTTCGAGATGGGCGCAGAACGGCGCGCCAGCATGGGGTTCGGCGATTCTCTCATCCGGGTCTCGACCGGCATCGAGGACGCCGAGGATCTGGTCGCGGACTTCCGCCAGGCGCTCGGCTGATTCCCGGGCGCGTCCCACGGGAAAGCTGGTCGGGGTGACAGGATTCGAACCTGCGACATCTTGCTCCCAAAGCAAGCACTCTACCGGACTGAGCTACACCCCGCACGTCGACAGGCGCCATTCTAGCGAATTGGGGCGCATCGTGCCGCCCCGCCTCACGCGAAGCCGGCTGTTTCGTATAACATGCGCCCTTTGCCCGGATCACCGCCACGCTCCATGACACACGGCAGCTGGCGCACGCCAAGCGTAGTTCTCGTCTGCGGCGGCATCATACTGACCATCGCCCTCGGCACGCGCCACAACTTCGGCCTCTACCTGCAGCCGATGACGATGGATCTCGGCATCGGACGCGCGTTTTCCGCCGAGAAGCGCACCACCGCACTCGGCGTCGCGGGCGCGGCCGGCTCGTTCGGGCAGTTCGTCATGCTTCCGTATGGCCAGGTGCTGATCAACAGCATAGGCTGGCAGCAGGCGTTGCTGGCGCTCGCGATCACCCTGGTGCTGATCGCACCGCTCTCCGCCGCGCTGGTCGAGGACAAGAAGGCCCAGGCCCAGATCTTCCACAAGCAGTCCATCCCGGAAGCGCTGCGCGAGGCTTTCGGGCACCAGGGCTATCTGCTGCTGTGCGCCGGCTACACCGTGTGCGGCTTCCAGATCATGTTCATCTCGGTACACTTCCCGGCGTACCTCACCGACCAGAGGATGTCGCCCGAGACCGGCATGATGGCGCTGGCGCTGATTGGTCTCTTCAATATCCTGGGCAGCTACGTCTGGGGCTGGCTCGGCGGGCGGCACACCAAGAAGTACCTGCTCGCGGCGCTCTACTTCACGCGCTCGGCTGCCATCGCAGTCTTCATCCTGCTGCCGGTCACACCGGCATCGGTGTACGTGTTCGCGGCGGTGATCGGGTTCCTGTGGCTGGGCACCGTGCCGCTCACCAGCGGCGTGATCGCCCAGGTGTTCGGCGTCAAGTACATGGCAACGCTCAGCGGGATCTCGTTTTTTTGCCACCAGATCGGAAGCTTCATCGGAGTGTGGCTGGCGGACTATCTCTTCGACCACACCGGCTCTTACCAGCTCATGTGGGTGCTGACGATCGCGATGGGCGTGGTCTCCGCGATTGTCAACCTGCCGATCGATGAACGGCCTCTCCTTCGCCCCACGATCGAGCCCGCGTGACGCGGGACAGCCTGGAGACGGCTAGACTTCCTCTGCGCGCGCCGCCTCTTCGAGCAGCCACGCGCGGAAAGCGGCGACCTCCGGCCGCGCTGCCGCAACGAGGCTGGAGACAACGTAATAAGCCGATGTCAGCGGTGCACGCAGCGCAAACGGCGTCACCAGGCGCGCGGCGTGCAGGTCGGCCGCCGCCAGCACCGGCATCGTGGCAACGATCCCGAGGCTGTCGATCGCCGCCTCGAACGCCAGCACGGCGTGGCTGAAGCGCGTGCCGCGGCGGGTATCGATGCCGGTGACTCCGGCGGCCTTGAACCACACGTCCCAGAACGATTCCCCATCGTAGAGTTCGCCGGTCTCGTCGTGCAACAGCGTGTGATGGCGCAGGTCTTCCGGCCGCGTCAGTGGCGCCTCCCCTGTCACCAGCTTCGGGCTGCAGATCGGCGTGACCGACAGCGACAGCAGCTTGTCGACCTTGAATCCGGGGTAGTCACCGCGCCCGTAGAGAATTGCGATATCCGAATCGCCGAGCCAGGCATCGACTGTGGCGCGTTCCGCGACGTTGCCCTTGCCGTGCTCGCTCACCTGGCGCATCCGTGCTGACATCCGCACGTCGATCTCCGGGTGTGCGGCAAGGAAACGATGCAGGCGCGGCATCAGCCAGCGGGCGGCGAGCGAAGGGGCGCAGCTGACGGTCAGCGACCCCGTGCCCCGCTGCGCCCGCAGCACCTCGACCGCCTTCACCAGGCAGTCGAAGCCCTCACGCAGCTTGGGCAGGCACGCACGCGCGGCGTCCGTGAGTTCCAACGCGCGGTGTTGGCGCCTGAAAAGCGGCACGCCCAGGTAGTCCTCCAGGGAACGTATCTGGTGGCTGACGGCGGCCGGCGTCACGTTCAGTTCCGCCGCCGCACGCTTGACGCTCATATGCCGCGCGGCGGCTTCGAACGCCCTGAGGGAATTGAGGGGTGGCAAGCGGGTCATGGGGAATGATACATTAGTTTTTCTAAATCGTGAAACGATAATATATCATGTTGTGCATTGCAACAATTCTCCTCCCGAATGGTCTATATTTCAAGCTGAAGTCGTTGAGGTAACTGCCGATAACCGTGCCAGGCCCAACGCTTGGAAGTGCAAGAGAAAGGAGTGCAGACAATGAATGAGAACTTGAGAGCCAATGTTGGTTCAAGCATGTACGCCCAAATCGAGGCCGCCCCCATGGCGGAGTCGGACCGTCAAAGCGCCCTGGAAGCGCTCGAAATGGCAGAGACGCTCGTCGACGGGTTTGCGTGGGTCGCGAAAAGGCTCGGGGAACTGGTAAACCACGTGTTCCTGAAGCCGGGCGTAAAACACTAAGAGGCACGTCTCCTCAGACCGGGGTCCCCCTCCTCCTCCCCGGTCGTCGGTTGCCCTTGTGGCAACCGGGGTGAACGCGGCGGTAACCCCGCCGCGTTTTTTTGTACCGCTGCTTCAGCAGGTGCCTGGAGAACGGACGCGCGCGGCTGTGCGCGGTCCCGATAGGTCATCGCGTAACGACGGGGTCGGGAGTCGGGGGCGGCGGCGCAGGCACGCCGCGGAACTCCACGAGCATCATCTCAGTGAGGTCGCGTGGAATCGGCACCACGCCAGAGTGCAGGACGGCGATCATCTGCTGGCGTTCTTCCGCCGGAAGCGCCTCATAAGCCTCGCGTGCTTCGCTCACGATCGAGCGCTTGCGTGAGTCGGACAAATTGTTGAGGTTCTCGTGCGCCTGGCGCACGGCGGAGGCCTTCAACGCCAGTTCTTCGATGATCTGAAACCGTAGCGCGGAATTCTTCGGGTCCGCAAGGATACGCTTGACACTTGTGAACACTTCGTCGCGCTGCGCAGCCGTGAGGTGGACAAACCCCTCGTCGATCAGCGTTCGCAGCTTCTGCTCGTCGAGATCGTAGGGATGGGGTGGAAACACGATGGGGCCCGCCGGGGGTTGGGGGGCCTGCTGCGCACTCTCGTACGCAGCCTGCGCAGCGGCGGTGATGATCTGGTCGCGCAGCAGGCGCAACAGGATGAGCGTGAGCGGGTCTGCGGCAACCGCAACCGTGGACCAGATCGCCAGCACCAGACCCATCACACCACGACGCAGCACCGAAGTCCTCCTCATGGTTGTCCAGCCGCCGCGCGCGCTCAGGCTGCCGTGAGCTGTTTCATCTCCCGGCCCGGCCCGGCCTTGATCGCGGCGAGCACCTTTTCCGCCGTGGCCGGCAGCGACGTGATGCGCACGCCAACCGCATCGTGTATGGCATTGAGTATCGCGGCGGCGGTTGGCACTGACGTGGGTTCGCCGACGCCTTTCGCGCCGAACGGCCCGGTCGGATCGTAGCTGTCCACGATGTCGACCTCGATCGCCGGCATGTCGAGGCTGGTGGGCATGATGTAATTGGTGAGGTTGGGATTGATCTGGCGGCCCTGGCTGTCGAACAGGATTTCCTCCTGCAACGCGAGTCCGATTCCCATTGCAATGCCGCCCTCGATCTGGCCCTCCACCAGCATCGGGTTGATCGCCGTGCCGCAGTCGTGCGCGGCGGCAATGCGGATCACCTCGACCTCCCCCGTTTCATCGTCGACGTCGACCTCGGCGATCTGCGTCGCGTAGACATAGGTATTGAACGGCTTGCCCTGCCCTGTTTCCGGATCCATCGGCACAGTCGGCGGATTCCACGTCGCACTGCCGATGGCAGGCCGCCCCTTGACCGCCTGCGCGTGGTACGCCACTTCACCCAGCGGCAGGCTGCGCTGCGGGAAATTCTTGACCTGGATCTTGCGGTCCCGCATTTCCAGTTGATCGGGCCGCACGCCGAGCATGGGCCCGGCCACGTCGAACAGGATTTTGCATGCTTCCTCGGCCGCGAGCCTCACGGCGTTGCCCGTGACGTACGTGGTGCGGCTCGCGATCGCACCGGTATCCATCGGCGTGGTATCGGTGTCGCCCGAGACGACGTGAACGTCCTCGGTCGAGATGCCCAGCGCTTCGGCGGCGATCTGACCCAGCACGGTCAGCGCGCCCTGCCCGGTTTCCACTGTCCCGGTGAGCAGCGTCGCGGTGCCGTCCTCATTCACCTTCACCGTCGCGGCACTGGGGTTCGCCGCGACCGTGAATCCGATCGGATACCACATGCACGCGATGCCGCGTCCGCGCCGCTTCATGGCCGCCCCTCCCGCCAGCCGAAGCGCTCTGCAGCCGTGAGCAACGAGTCCCGTACCACCACGCTGTGCAGCACCTGGCCGGTCGGACTGATCGATCCTTCGTCGAATACGTTGCGCAGCCGGATCTCGAGCGGATCGATGCCCAGCGCCGCCGCGATGTCATCCATGTGCGATTCGTAGGCGAAACATACCTGTGGCGCGCCGAAGCCGCGCATGGCGCCGGTCATCGTCTTGTTCGTATACACGACAAACGCCTCGACGTGAACGTTGTCGATGTTGTACGGGCCCGGCGCAAGAATGCACGCCTTGCCGAGCGTGGTCTCGCTCCACGAGCAATAGGCGCCGCCGTCGAGCACGAGCCGCACCTTGCGCGCGATGATCTTCCCCTCCTTGTCGACGCCCGTCTTGTAATCCATGACGAACGGGTGGCGGGTGGTGCTGGAGATGAATTCCTCGCGGCGGCTGAACACGCCCTTCACCGGCCGGCCGGTCTTCTTCGACAGCAGCGCCAGCACCGGCTCCTGCGTGATCTCGTTCTTGCCGCCGAAATTGCCGCCGACGATGGTGCCCACCACGCGGATGCGGTTGACCGGCATCTTGAGGGTGCGCGCGATGTCGGTGCGCCCGAGCGTGATGCGGCCGAGCGTGGTCCACAGCGTCACGCGTCCGTTGGCGTCCCACTCGGCGAGCGTCGCGTGCGGTTCGAGCGGAACATGCTCGACCATCTGGGTGCGAAACTGCCTCTCGAAAACATGCGCCGACTCGGCGAATCCCCTATCTAGGTCGCCTCTCTTGACGACCTTGGTCGCGTAGATGTTGCTGTTCGGCGGATGCACTTTCGGCGCGCTCTCCTTCATCGCCTCCACCGGATCGAAAACGGCCGGCAGCGGCTCGTACTCGACCTTGATCTTTTCGAGCGCCTCGATCGCGATCTGCTCGGTCACCGCCGCCACCGCCGCCACGCCATCGCCGGCGTGGAACACGCGCTCGTCGGCCAGCACCGGCTGGTCCTGGAACGAGGGCCCGAAGGAATTCACCGGAATTTCGCGCCCGGTCAGCACCGCCATGACGCCGGGCATGGCCTCCGCCGCGCTGGTGTCCACGCGAACGATTCGCGCCGAGGCCACGCCCGCCCGCTTGATCCTCGCGTAGAGCATGCCGGGCAAGACGATATCGTCGATGTATTTGGTCTGCCCCAGACCGTGCAGGCGCCCGTCGGACCGGGTCGCGCGCTGCCCGACTGCCGGGGTCTGCTGCCGGGAGTCGGGAACGAGCGTCTCGATCGGAAACGGCACCGGCGGGATCACCGCCGGCAACCGCAGCGTCGCAGGTTCCAGCACCGCCTGCTCCATGGTCTGCGTATCAACCGGTGTTTCCAGCTTGGTATCTACGGTCATCGTCCGCTCCTGGCTGTAACGACTCTCAGGCCCTGCCAATGTTGCCCGGCGCGGGAAGCTTTACAGTCCCCGCGCCCCGGCTGCGCGCGACGTCCTGGATCGCGGCCACCATTTTGGTGTAGCCCGTACAACGACACAGATTGCCCGCAAGCGCGTCGTTGATCTCCTGCACTGTGGGATCCGGCGTTTCGTCCAGCAACGCTTTGGCGGACATGATCACGCCCGGCCCGCAGAAGCCGCATTGCAGGGCAGCATGGATTTCGAATGCCTGCTGCAGCGGGTGCAACTGGTCCCGGGTCGCAAGCCCTTCGATGGTCAGCACATCGCGGCCGTCGGCCTGGTCGGCCAGCATCAGGCACGCGTTGACCGCCATGCCGTCCACGATCACGGTGCACGCGCCGCAATCGCCGACATCGCAACCGACCTTGGCGCCGGTCAGATTGAGTTGCTCGCGCAGAAACCTGAGCAGCGTCGTCTCGGGCGCGACCGTGGCAGTCCGCATCTCGCCATTTACCCTCATGCTGATGCTGCTCACCGTGACGTCTCCTTGCGCTTTGACGCAGCCTGGGCCGCCGCCTGGGCCAGCGCCCGCGCGGTGAGGACCTGGATCAAATCCCGGCGGTATCCGGCCGACGCGCGAAAATCGCTGATCGGTTTCGCCTCGCCCGCGGCGATGCGCCCCGCCTCCGCCATGGATTCAGGCGTAGCCGGCCGGCCCTCGAGCCAGGCTTCGGCTTTCGGGGCACGGATCACGGTAGGAGCGACCGCGCCGAGCGCGATGCGCGGTTCGACGAACACCTGCCGCTTCGGGTCGATCCACGCACTCGCCGCGACGTTAACGAGCGCCAGAGCCTGGCCCTTGCGCAGCCCGAACTTGAGAAACGCCGTGGGCTTGCCGAGATTTTTCCTCGGAATCACGATGTCCAGCAGCATCTCGTCCGGCTTGAGCGCGGTCTTGCGCGGGCCGACGAAAAATTCTCCGAGCGGCATCTCCCTCCGCCCCGCGGATGACGCAAGCGTCACGATCGCCTCCAGCGCGAGCAGCGGCGGACCGCCATCCATCGACGGCACACAGGTGATGAGGTTGCCGGCAAGCGTTCCCAGATTGCGGGTCTGCACCGCGCCGACCGTGTGCGACGCGTCCACCAGCGCCGGAAAATATTCTCTCACCAGCGGCGATCTCATGACCGCGGTGTGCGTCGCGAGCGCGCCGATGCGCAACCCGTGTTCCGTCAACTCGATACCAGCGAGGTCCATCGCGCGCGAAATGTCGACCACGACGCCGGGGACGTGCGCCGCCGATTTGAGGTCGACCAGCAGATCGGTCCCGCCGGCCAGCAGTTTCGCGCGTGCGCCGTGCGCAGCGAGCAGCGCCAGCGCCTCGCCCGCGTTCTTCGCGACCACCACGTCGAATGCCTTCATGCCCTTCCCATCGGCGCCTACGGTACCAGCAACTGGATCCTGCGCTTCATGTCGCCTCCTTGACGGCGTATTGTAGCGCGGTCTCGCAAGGAGCTTGTCGGACGTAAGATGCGACAAGCTCCTTACGTTGCCGCAATCATGGCTTTGATCAACTTCGACATCGCCGCACGAATCCGGGTTCGTGGCACTGGTCTGGAGCGACCGATACCCATGAAGGCAGCAGAGGATTCTCGCGGTCACCATCCGTTTGCTAGAATCGGCCATGGCAGCCCGTCGGACTTGACAGTCCCGCGGGCTGCTAAACGCAAAAACTGGGAATAAATCGGAAGGAAATCCAATCGAGGCCGACGATATGAGAAAAAACGGGTGCGAATTCATTTGTTCGTCGTCCTTTTCCGCGATTGTTCCGGTGCCGGTTTTGCATAAGGAGTTTGCCGGCGCGAAGTCCGACAAACTCCTTCACAGATGCATCAGCGAGTGACCGGAGAACGACGGATGAACGCACAAGATCCGACCCCACGCACCACGTATGTCTACGAGCCTTGCGCGGACGAAAGCGGCAAGCAGGACGTGCTCGCGCCGCGGCCCACCAGCCTCGATGGCAAGGTGATCGGCCTCCTGAACAACACCAAGGACCTGGTCGAGGTCCTGCTCGACGAAGTTCAGGATCTGCTGCAGAAGGATTTTCCGCGGGCGCAGTTCCGCCATTTCCGCAAAGAGTCCGTGAGCGGCGCGGCCCCGGACCTGATGGAGGAGATGGCGACCTGCGACGCGGTCGTCACCGCGGTCGGCGATTGAGGGTCGTGCTCGTCGTGGAGTGTCCGCGACACCATGACTCTGGAGCGCCGCGGCGTACCGACCGCTACCTTCATCACCCACGTCTTCGACAATTACGCGCGCGGGCTGTGCCGCATGCAGGGGCTGGACGCCCTGCCGATCGTGATCATTCCCCATCCCGTCGCCGCGCGCCCTCCGGCCGAGCTGCGCGAACGGGTGCGCAAGGCGCACGCCGAGTTGCGCGCCGCGCTGACGCAAGGCCAATCGCGTGCGTAACAAAATGATCGGTTCACCGCGTCGCGAGCCAACACACAGATCTCCCTCACCCCTTCCCCTCTCCCGGAGGGAGAGGGGAACAGGATCATGGACGCGCATCACGGCACGGCGCGCTGCCGCGTCCTTTCCCGGAAGGATACGAGCATGAGCAACACGCGGCTACTGGCATCGCGTCTGCGCGAGGTGGAGGACTCCCTGCAGGGAGCGTCCGACTTCTTCGAGCTGTATTACGAGCAGGGCTGGACCGACGGGCTCCCGGTGCTGCCGCCGACACAGGCCGCAGTCGCGGCGATGCTGCGTTATACCGACCGTGCCCCTGATGAGGTGGTGGGCATCATCCCGCCACGCAACGGCGCGGCCACCGTCGAGAAAATCGCGATCAATGCCGTGATGGCCGGCTGCCGGCCCGAGTACCTGCCGGTGCTCATCGCAGCGGTGGAAGCCATGGTGCAGCCCGAGTACAACCTCTACGGCCGGCAGACCACGACCCATCCGGGCGCGCACCTGCTGATCGTGCACGGCCCGCTGCGCAAGGAACTCGACGTCAACTGCCGGCAGAACGTTTTCGGCCACGGCTGGCGCGCGAACGCGACCATGGGCCGGGCGCTGCGTCTCGTCATGATCAACGTCGGGGGCAACAAGCCCGGCGTCACCGACATGGCGACCCACGGCCATCCCGGCAAGTACTCCTACTGCATGGGAGAAGACGAGGAAGGCAGCCCGTGGAGCCCGTTTCACGTGGACCGCGGCCACGCGCGCGAGACCAGCGCGGTGACCGTCATCTGCGGCGAGGCGCCGCACAACATCAACGACCAGGTGAGCAAAACGCCGCAGATGTACCTCGAATCGGCGGCGTCGACGATGGCGACCCTCGGCGGCAATGGTCTCTACCGCAGCGGCCTGCGCAGCGAGCAGATGCTGGTGATCACGTCCGAAAGCGCGCACTGGATCGCGGAGCATGGCTGGTCCAAGACCGACGTGCAACGCTTCCTGTTCGACACCGCCCGCCAGCCGGTGCGCAAGCTCCGCGATCGCGGCGGCTGGGGCAAGTCTCCGCTGCCGGATTTCGTGGATACCGCGAACGACGATGCGATGGTCCCGATCGTGCCCCGCCAGGAAGACATCCTCGTGCTGGTCGCGGGCGGACACCAGCGGCACATGAACGCCGTACTCACCGCCGGCTACAGTTGCAGCGTCACGCGCGCCATCACGCTCAAGGACGGCACGCCGTTGCGCTCGACGCAGGACTTTCTCAAGTAACGCACGCGAATCAGGAAAGGCAACCACCCCGATGGCTACCGCGAGCCGCTTCACCGTCGCCGACGGCGGCGCCGACTGTCACCTCCACGTGTTCTGCGGCAATCGCTTTCCGCTTTCCGGCGACAAGCTCTATCAACCGCATCCCTCCCAGATGGGCACCGGCAAGGATTTTCTTGCGGTGCTTGACGCACACGGCCTGACACATGCGCTCCTCGTCAGCGCGGGACCGTACGGCGCCGACAACCGCTGCATGCTGGAGGCGATCGCAGCATCGGGCGGACGTTTCAAGGGCATCGCCCTCGTCGACCACGACATCACTGAGAAGCAGCTTGCCGAGCTCACCGCCCGGGGCGTCGTCGGCTGCCGCATCAATCTCTTCAACCACGGGCTCGCGCCGCTTATCGATCCGCGGGCGTCGACGCACCTCGCGCGGCTGCGGGAGGCAGGATGGTTCGTGCAGATTCAGTGCGGTGAGGATCAACTCGCTGAAGCGGCGCCCATCCTGCGCCATGCGCGCGTCAAGCTCATGGTCGATCACTTCGGCCGTCCGAAACTCGACCGCGGCATCCAGCAGCCGGGTTACCAGGCGCTGCTCGAATTCGGGCGTGAGGGCAACACGATCATCAAGCTCTCGGGACCGTTCCGCACGTCGGTGCAGGGCT
>MEQT01000246.1 GCA_001770325.1 Betaproteobacteria bacterium RIFCSPLOWO2_02_64_14 | reverse complement strand
GGCGGACCGTCGAGTTCAGCGATGAGGGAGCGGATGAGATCCGCCTTCTCGTCGGGACTCAACGCACGAACCTTGGCCTCTATTTCAGCAACTGCCGGAGACATGGTGACCTCCCAATCTGCGATGGGCGTGGATATTGTAGCGCCGTATGTTGTTGACCGCTAACGTCTCCCGATCACCCGCGCGAGCAAGCGCCCGCTTGCGGGCGTCGGCTTGTGGATCGGGCGGTTAGTTGCACTGTGTCACCTTAGAGGGAGTTTAGACGCCTCAATTCTTCGTCCGTCAGAGGGGGAAGATCATTTTTGTAACACAGCACAATTAGGCGTATGGACGATAATCGGCCGTCTTCGTCTCACCACGTCCCCCCACCGATGACTTCAACGACTGTAATGCGGATGCCGCGCGCGCGCGCCTCACTCTCTACTACGTTCTCGAGCTCATCCCAGTCGGTGTCAATGAAGGCGAATTCTTCGCCATCATCGCGAACCACCTTTTGCTGAAGATTGAAGGGCGCCGGCGTACCCGGGCGCTCGAGACACACTTCGATGACACGGGACCAAGGGAATTCCTGAACCCGGCCCCATTGGAGAACGGCGAAGCCACTTGGGTAGAGCGAAACTCGGGTTCGGAGGAAATTCAGGCCCCAGAACGAATACGCACCCGCGAACAGCAACAAAGCGCCTAGTGGTAGGTTGATCCACCACCGAGGTGAGGCGGGCTCAATGAAATAGATAAGCGCGGCCAGCAGAGTCGCAAGAACGAAGACACCCAAGAGACCCACGAGCGCGACCCTGATACACGAAGGCCGGAATACGGCGAGCGGTTCTTCGCCGCCTTCGGTTGACTTGAGTTGGGAAAAGAGCGGTCTGTCGAGTGCGGACCTCATGATCCTCCTCGCCTAACTAGAAATCAACGTCACCAGGAAAATTCCGAACGCATATACCGGCATATACAAGCGTTTACCCGCATATATCTGCATCTGCCGGCATATATCTACAGGTATAGCGTTTCTATCCGGCAGTGTGATGTGGCGGAGGGCAAGATCAGCCTTTCAGGCGCCAGCGCTCGGCAGCGATGTCGTCAATTGCGCGCGCATCGACCCAGCGTGCGCCTGAAGGCGTGGTCTCTTTCTTCCAGAATGGCGCGCGGGTCTTGAGGTAGTCCATGATGAATTCGCACGCAGCAAAAGCGTCGCCGCGGTGCGCGCTGGTGACGATCACGAGTACGATCTGTTCGGTGGGTTTGAGCGTACCGACGCGATGAACGACCAGCGCGTCGAATACCTTCCAGCGGCCGCGCGCCTGGGTGATGATGTCTTCGATCGACTTCTCGGTCATGCCGGGATAGTGTTCGAGCGTCATCTCGGCGACGGCATCGCCTTCGTTCACGTCGCGCACGACGCCGACGAAACTCGCGACCGCGCCGATCTTCGGATTCGCGCGGCGCAGTTGGCTGATTTCAGCGCCAATGTCGAAGTCGTCAGATTGAATTCGGACGGTCACGTGAAACCCACCCCCATCCTAACCTTCCCCCTGAGGGGGAAGGAATAATTGTTGATCTTCCCCCGTCAAGGGGGAAGGAAGTCTCTCTCTATCCACCGGTGACGGGCGGGAAGAAGGCGATCTCGTCGCCGTCTGCAACAGGCGCATCGCCACTCGCCATGGCTTGGTTGACCGCGGCGCGCAATGCCTTGTTTCCCGCGAGTTCCTGTGCCCATGCACCGCCGCGCGCAATTAGCAGCGCTCGCACGCCATCGAGGTCGCACACGCCTTGCGGGAGCGCGATCTGCTCCGAGCCGGTGCCCAGCCCTTCCCGCAGCCGCGCGAAATAAAGCACGGTAATCATGGCGTTAGCTTACACCCGCGGGCCAACGATTCCAAATCTTGAAAAGCATGGACGCGGGGGGCCCATGCGAGTCGACGTGTTGGGCATCACTTCGTTCAGCCCAACCTACGAGGCCGGGTACCGATGCCCAACAATCGACGTGGTGCGCTGGGCGTCATGCCAGGCCGACGTGCCGCAGCATGAAATCGGCAATGGTGGCGTGGTTATTGAGATCGAACTGCGGCAATCGCGTATCGAGGCGCTGATCGCTCGCGATTGCGACGATATCCGCGTCGTGCGGGTGCAGCAGCGGTTCACCCACGTCCGCTCGGTAGACTTCGAGCTTGGGAATGGGCTCGCGCTTGAAGCCCTCGATCAGCACCAGGTCGCACGCTGAAAGGTGCACGAGGTGCTCGGCGAGTCCCGGCTCGGGCGCCCCGCGCAGTTCGTGCATCAACGCCCACCGGCGCGAAGAAGTCACCAGCACCTCGGTGCATCCCGCATGCCGGTGGCGGTACGAGTCCTTGCCCGCCTGGTCCACGTCGAAGGTGTGGTGCGCGTGCTTGACGAGCGCAACCTTCAAACCTCGCGCGACGAACAGCGGAATGAGCTTCTCGATCAGCGTCGTCTTCCCGCTGCCGGACCAACCTGCAAATCCGAATGTCTTCATATACGTTTATCTGCAATGATAGCGGAGCTTCGTTATTCCCGTCTAGATATAGCGGCACCGGTCGTGTTATCGTGGCCGCATGGAGCTGCAGCAAGTCATCATTCTGTCCGTCCTGTTCTTCATGGTTGCGACGTTCTACACGACCGTCGGCCACGCGGGAGCTTCGGGCTATCTTGCCATGATGGCGCTGCTGGGCCTCGCCCCCGAGGTCATGCGCCCGACGGCGCTGGTCCTCAATATCGTCGTGGCTGCATTCACGGTCTATCGTTTCCGCAGGGCGCGTTTTTTCTCCTGGCCCGGCCTGTGGCCGTTTCTGCTGGGCTCGGTACCGTTCGCGGCAGTAGGTGGCGTCCAGAGCCTGTCGCGCGGCACGTATTACGTGGCAATGGGCGTGGTGCTGCTGCTTGCGGCCACCTACCTTGTCTGGCGCGCGTTCGGTTCGCGCGTCCTCATGGAGGAAGGCATCGTGCGGGTCAGGAAGCTCCCGGCGGTATTCATGGGGTGTGCGATTGGGTTCGTTTCAGGCTTGATCGGAGTCGGTGGCGGCATTTTCCTCAGCCCCATTCTGCTGATGCTCAACTGGGCGGGCCCGAAGACAACCGCAGGCATTTCCGCTCCCTTCATCCTGGTCAACTCAGCGGTGGCGCTGATAGCGGGATCGTTGACCGCGCAGTCGCTGCCCGGAGAACTGCCGCTGCTCGTGGCCGCCGCGCTGGCCGGCGCCTGCCTCGGCACCTGGCTGGGGCTGGTGCGATTCAAGCAAAAGGGGTTGCTCGTCACACTCGCCATCGTCATGTCGCTGGCAGGATTGAAGCTGCTCCTGACGGCCTGAGGCCGTCAGCGGGATTCTCGCTTCGCCAGCTTGCGCTGATGCGCAACGAATTTGCCGAGGTCCGCGGCAATCGCCACCGACGCCTTGTCTTCCATCTTATGGTAGAGCCTGACGAGGCGCCGCCCGAAGACCGTCACCTGCGCGCCCCCACCCCGCTTGCCGCCCACCGCAGTGAGCACGACCCGCTCCTTGAAGCTCTCATTGAGAGCATCCACCAACTTCCAGGCACGGCGATACGACATGCCCATTGCGCGCGCGGCGGCGGAAATCGAACCAGTCTTTTCGATCTGCCCGATGAGCGCCGCCTTCCCGGGCCCCATGGCGGGTTCCCCGGAGCCGAGCACGCGCAACGTCAGTCCCGGATAGCGTGGCATGCCTCAGTCTACAACACGAAAGCAGGCGCTATTCTAACCTGCGGGCTGGGGCCTGTTCCTTGCGGGCATTCGGAAAAAACAGTTGGTCGGCGCCGATCTTGTAGCCCGCGATCGCCCGCTGGCCGTCGGCCGACACGACCCAGTCGATAAACGCCTGGCCGAGATCCTTCTTCACGTGCGCGTGCTTCGCGGGGTTGACCAGCATGATGCCGTACTGGTTGAACAGACGCTTATCACCTTGCACGACGATGACGAGCTCGCCGCGGTTCTTGAAGGAGAGCCACGTGCCGCGGTCGGTGAAAGCGTAGGCGTTCATGCCCGCGGCGGTATTGAGCGTCGGCCCCATGCCCGAGCCCGTCTCCCGGTACCACGTGCCCTTTCCGATTGCAGGATCGATACCCGCGGCCTTCCACAATCGCACCTCTGCGGCATGCGTGCCGCTCCTGTCCCCGCGTGAGACGAATGGCGCCGCAGCCCCGGCGATCCTTTTGTACGCGGCGAGGATATCCTTCCCGCCCGCAATCTTCGCGGGATCGGATTTCGGACCGACGAGGATGAAGTCGTTGTACATCACTTCGAGCCGCCTCACGCCGTAGCCCTCGGCGATGAATTTTTCTTCTGCAACCTTGTCGTGCACGAACACGACATCGGCATCGCCGCGCCGGGCCATGTCGAGCGCCTGCCCCGTACCAAGGGCCACCACTCGCACCTGGATGCCAGTCTTCTTCTCGAACACCAGCAGGATGTGTTTGAACAGCCCGGACTGCTCGGTAGATGTGGTCGAAGCGACCGTGATGAATTTCTGAGCCGGTGCGTCCGGCGCGGTCGCGGCGGTGGAAAGGATCACGGCGGCGCAAAGCAAGCTCCTCCTCAACTCCACGGCAATTCTCCCCTGATGAAGGCGGCGGCTTCCGCCGACGCAGGTTGCCGGAAAAATTGATCCACCGGAGCACGCTCGACGAGCCGTCCCTGGTTGAGAAACAGGATCTCGTCGCCGAGCCGGCGCGCCTGTCCGAGGTTATGGGTGGTCATGATGATCTTGGTGCCGGTCGCGCGAATGGCGGCGACGATCGCCTCGAGTTCACGGGTCGCGCCAGGATCGAGGTTGGCGGTCGGTTCGTCGAGAAACAGCACCTCCGGCCCCAGCGCCCAGGCGCGCGCCAGCGCAAGCTTCTGCTGCTCCCCGCCCGAGAGCACGCGCGCCGCCTGCTGCGACTTGTCCGTCAGCCCCACCACGTCCAGCACATCGCGCGCGCGCAGTTCGCGTTCCGTGCGAGCGACGCCCGCGAGTTTCAGCCCGTAAACGATGTTGGCGAGCGCGGAGCGGCGCAGCATGACGGGGCGCTGGAACACCATCGCCTGCCGGCGTGGTCGCCCGGTGCCTCCATTGCCACGCCAGACGATGGCGCCGCCAGTGGGTCGCAGCAGGCCGTGGCACAGCCTCATCAGTACGCTTTTCCCGGCGCCATTGGGGCCAAGGATGATGGTACGGGGTCCGGCGCCGATCTCCACCGAAACGCGGTCGATGATGACTTTGCCGTTGACGCCGAAGCACACATCCTTGAGTTCTAGCGGCAGCACTCGTGCATTCCCCCATTACTCATTGCCCATCACCTATCACTTATCTAACCGTAGCGGCGCAACGCCGCCTCCCTGATCAGACTCGCTGCGGCGTTGAGCATGATTACCAGGCCCACGAGAATAACGCCCAGTCCGAGCGCAAGCGGCAGGTCACCTTTGCTGGTTTCGAGCGCGATGGTCGTGGTCATTACGCGCGTCACGCCGTCGATGTTTCCGCCGACGATCATCACCGCGCCAACTTCAGCGGCAGCGCGCCCGAATCCCGCCAGCACGATGGTGACCAGCGAGAACCGGGTATCCCACAACAGCGTGATTGCCGCCGTCATGCGCCGCGCGCCCAGCGAGCGCAACTGCTCCTCGTACTCCCGCCACGCGTCTTCCAGAACCTGGCGTGACAGCGCGGCCACGATGGGCGTGACGAGTATCGCCTGCGCGACGATCATGGCCGCCGGCGTGAACAATATGCCGAGCGACCCGAGCGGACCCGCGCGCGAGAGCAACAGGTAGACCAGCAGTCCGACCACCACCGGCGGCAGCCCCATCAGCGCATTGAGCAGCACCACTACCGCCTGCCGTCCGCGGAACCGTTCCACCGCCAGCACCGCGCCGAGCGGAAGACCGACGAGCGCGGCGAGGACGACGGCAGTCAGGCTCACTTTCAGGCTCAACGCCACGATATCGAGCAACTGCGGATCCAGCCGCGCGACCAGGCCAAACGCCTCCGCGAATGCCCGGCCAAGGTCGTTCATCATCGATATGCCCGACTCCGGATCATGTGAATCCGGACATTATTACCGATACTCGGCCAGGACTGAACATGCCGTAGAAGACGGCCGGTCCGTGGGCTACAATTTGCAATTGACCGAATTCAGGCGCCACTCTCTGGCGCAGGATGACCGAACATGAATGAGCCTACCCTGTCGCGCGCCATCAGTTGCACCGACGACTATGATCCCAACTCGATGCCGGTGGCCAAGGCGCGCGAAGTCATCGCGCGTTTCCTGACTCCGGTCGCCACCACCGAGCGTGTCCACGCCCGGGCCGCACTGGGCCGGGTGCTCGCCGCGGACGTCATTTCACCGCTCGACGTGCCGGCGCACGACAACTCGGCGATGGATGGTTACGCCGTGCGCTTCGCGGACTTGCCGCGCGAGGGTCAGGTCACGCTGACGGTCGCAGGCACCGCGTTCGCGGGCGCGCCCTTCACCGGCAGCGTCGCGCCGGGAGCATGCGTACGTATCATGACGGGCGGCGTGGTGCCGGCCGGCGCCGACACCATCATCATGCAGGAGCACGTCGAAGCGAAGAACGACCGCGTGACGATAGGCGCGGGCCATCGCAAGGGACAGAACCTGCGGCGCGCGGGCGAAGACCTCGCCGCCGGACAGGTAGCGCTCAGGCGCGGGATCACGTTGCGGCCGGCCGAGGTCGGGCTGATCTCCTCGCTGGGGCTGCCGGAGGTCTCGGTTTACCGCCGGCTGCGTGCCGCCTTCTTCTCCACCGGTGACGAACTGGTGTCTCTCGGCACGGTGCCGAAGGAAGGACAGATCTACGACAGCAACCGCTACACCATCCACGGCATGCTTACGCGCCTGGGCTGCGAAGTCATCGACATGGGCGTGGTGCGCGACGATCCGAAGCTGCTGGAACAGGCGTTCAGCGAGGCGGCAGCAGCAGCCGATGTCGTCATCACCAGCGGCGGTGTGTCGGTCGGAGAGGCCGACTTCGTGAAGGAACTGCTCAACAAGATGGGGGAGGTCGTGTTCTGGAAGATTGCCATGAAGCCGGGTCGCCCGCTCGCTTATGGCAGGATCGGCAATGCGCATTTCTTCGGCCTGCCGGGCAACCCGGTGTCGGTGATGGTGACCTTCTACCAGTTCGTGCGCGATGCACTGCTCAAACTCGCCGGATGCGACCCGGTGCCGCCACTGCCGACGTTCAAGGTGCCCTGCACCTCACCCCTCAAGAAGGCGCCGGGGCGCACCGAGTTCCAGCGCGGCATCCTCACGCAGGATGCGAACGGCGCATGGAGCGTGCGCGTGACGGGAGAACAGGGTTCCGGCATTCTGCGCTCGATGTCGGAGGCCAACTGTTTCATCATCCTGCCGACCGAGCAGGGCAACGTCGCCGCGGGAACGCTGGTGGACGTGCAGGTGATGGAAGGCGCGGTCTAGCTCCATTCTATTGACAATAGTGGGGCAATTAAGGAACATCCGTTCACCCGCTTCACGCGGCAAGATCATACGGAATGCGCGACGGGATGCCGTGCATCCATTCACACTTGGGAGGCTGTCCATGAAACACCGCTACGGGAAGTTGTGCTCTGCTCTGGTCCTGGCGCTGCCGATCGCGTTTGCGGCCCCGTCCGCGCGTACCGAAGACTTCAAACTTCGAATCGCCTCTGGGCACCCGCCGGCCAATACCTACGTCAACCTGATGCAGAACTTCTTCGTGCCCGAGGTGACGAAGCGCGTCGCCGCCCGTACCAAGCACAAGGTCGAATTCATCGAAGGCTACGGCGGCGCCATGACCAAGGTCGCCGACACGCTAGAAGGCGTTCAGAGCGGCATCATCGACATCGGCGGCTACTGCTTCTGCTTCGAGCCGTCCAACCTGCCGCTGCACGCCTTCCAGGTGATGCTGCCGTTCGGCACCATGGACCCCGTGGTGAGCGTGAAGCTCGCGCGCGCAATCTACGACAAGGTGCCGTACATGAGCAAGGTGTTCGAGGACAAGTTCAATCAGCACCTGATCGCGCTGATCGCGGACAACGGCTACAACCTCGGCACCAATTTCGAATGGAGCAAGGTCGCCGACCTCAAAGGCAAGAAGCTCGCCGGGGCCGGACTCAACCTCAAGTGGCTCGAGTATGCCGGGGCGGTGCCGGTGCAGGGATCGCTGCCCGAGGCCTACACCGGCATGCAGACCGGCGTGTACCTCGGCTGGATCATGTTCCCGTCCGGCTGGGTCAACTTCAAGCTCTACGAGCAGGGCAAGTACTACACCGAGGTCGGCTTCGGCGCGATCACGTGGCACGGGTTGACCATCAACAAGGCGCGCTGGGCCAAGCTGCCGAAGGATGTGCAGGGCATCATCCTTGAGGTCGCGCGCGAGTACGAGGCGCGCACGGGCACATTCAACAAGGAGGCCTACCCGAAGCAGATCGCGCAGATGAAATCGCTCGGCGCCGTGGTGAAGTCGGTGCCCGACTCGGTGCGCATCGAATGGGCGAACTCGCTCAAGGGCTGGCCGCAGGAGAAAGCGACCGAGCTCGACAAGCAGGGGCTGCCGGCGAGCCAGGTCCTCAAGCTCGCGCTTAAGGAAGCTGAAAAGCTCGGCCACAAGTGGCCGGTGCGCTACCAAGTCAAGTAAGGCGTCAGTGAGTCGTGATTCGTGAATCGAGCCCCTCACCCCAACCCTCTCCTCCGGCAGCGGAGAGGGGGTGAGTCGGTTTATCGCACCATGGTTCACGAACTCTCCCTCATTCCTCATCCCTCCGCTCTCATCCCTTAATAAAGTGCTGCTGCGCCTGAACGAGTGGATCGCGCGCGCGATGCTCACGATCGCGGCGGTGCTCGCGTTCCTGCTCTCCTTCGTCGTGTGCGCTGACGTGCTCGGCCGCGACCTCTTCAACCGGCCGCTGCAGGGCACGAAGGAGATGGTCGAGATCTCGATCGTGATCATCCTGTGGCTGCAGGCGGCGTACGCGATCCGCAGCGGCGGCATGATCTGGGTGGACGCGGTGCATGGCCGCTTTCCCCGGCGGGTGCAGAACGCCCTGGACGTCCTTGGCGCGCTGCTCGGGATCGTGTTTTTCGCGCTCATCTGCTGGGGCAGCGTGGATCCCGCCCTCTACGCCTGGCGCTCGAACGAGTTCGAGGGCGAGGGCGCGCTGCGCATTCCGGTGTGGCCGGCGCGCTTCCTGGTTGTGATCGGGAGCTTCCTCGCGGCCTTCAACTACCTGCTGCTCGCGATCGAGCGCTTCCGCGCGCTCATTTCCGGCAGCCCGCCCCCGCCACCGCCCTTCGAGATCAAGCTCGAAGAGCGGATCGCGTAGCAGCGGCGCGTCCGGCCCTCTTCTCGTCTACTCGAAACCGCCCTCATGTTCGGCACCGGCGAAATGATCGGGCTGCTCGTGCTCATGCTCGCGATGGTGTTCGCGGGCGTGCACGTCGCGGTGGCGCTCGGCATCGGCGCGGCCGCCGGCATCTACATGATGCACGGCGACATCACGATCGTGCGCACGTTCATCGCCAGCACCGCGTACGAGGCGCTGCGCGATTACGTGTTCGCGGTCATCCCGCTGTTCATGCTGATGGGCGATTTTCTCGCGAAATGCGGCGCGGCGCGGGACTTGTTCGCCCTTATCAATCGCCTCACGCGCTGGGTGCCGGGCCGGCTGGCGATCGCGACCGTGTTTGCGAACGCCGTGTTCGCGTTCGTGACCGGCGTCTCGATCGCCGCCGCCGCGGCGTTCTCGCGGATCGCCTACCCGGAGATGAAGCGCTACGGCTACGACCGGAAGTTCGCGCTGGGCTGCATCGCGGGGAGCGCCTGCCTCGGGATGCTGATACCACCCTCGGTGCTGATGATCGTGTGGGGCGTGCTGACCGAACAGGCGATCGGCAAGATCTTCATCGCCGGCATCCTTCCCGGCTTCCTCGTGGTCGGCCTGTTCTGCGCCTACATTCTCGGCGTAGCGTGGCTGCAGCCGCAAAAGGTGGGCATCGGCGTGGTAGCGGCGGCCGGCGCGCCGGCGGAAATGGAGCTCGGCGACGCGGAATTTCGCAAGGTCCTGGCGAGCACGCTGCTGGTGATTGCGCTCATCGCGGCAACGCTCGGCGGCATCTGGCTCGGATTCTTCACGCCGACCGAAGGCGCCGGCGTGGGCGCGGCGCTTGCGCTGCTGCTCGCCTTCTGGAAGGGCCTCCGGGCGAAGGAGTTGTTCGAGGTCGTGCTGTCGGTCGGGCGCACCTCCGCGCCATTGCTGCTTCTGCTCTTCTGCGCCCAGCTCTACTCGCGGGTGCTGTCCATGACCGGAGTCACCGCTGCGGCGAAGGAGCTGTTCGTCGCCTCGGGCCTGGGCATCTTCGGCGTGCTCGCGATCATGGTCGCGATCTGGTTCGTGCTCGGCTGCCTGATCGACTCGATCTCGATCATCCTGCTCACCGTGCCGGTCTTCGGCCCGGTCGCGATGGCGCTCGGCTTCGATCCGCTCGCGTTCGCGGTCCTCGGCATCCTCGCGATCGAATGCGGATTGTTGACCCCTCCGTTCGGGTTGCTCGTTTTCACGGTTAAGGCGGCGCTGCCGCAGGAGGCAACGGTGGGCGAGATTTTCCGCGGCTCGCTTCCATACTGGTTTGCGCTGCTCGCGGCGATCGTCGTGATTGCGCTCTTTCCCCGGCTCGCGACGTGGCTGCCGGAGGTCGGGATGGCGATCGCGCGGTAACCGGGGAAACGCGATTCGTAACTGGTGCATGGTGATTCGTAAATGCTGAAAGGACGCACATGGCTGCCTATTGGATTGCACGCTGCAAGATCAACGATCCCGTCGAGTACAAGAAGTATACCGACCGGGTGCCCGAGATCGTCAGAAAGCATGGCGGCAAGGTGCTCGCCCGCGGCGGCCGCCATCAGATCATGGAGGGCACCGACAAGTTTCACCGCTTCGTGGTCATCGAGTTCCCCACCTTGGAACAGGCGGTGAATTGCCACCAGTCGCCCGAATACCAGGCGGCGGCCGCGTTCCGCCGCGCGCCCGGCGTCGGCGAAGTCGAGCAGGTGATCGTCGAGTCCGGCGACGCCACGCGCTAGGATCAGGCGGGCGAAGAGTTGCAAGAACTTCAGCCACAGAGTCACAGAGAACACAGAGGGAAGCAAACCGTAGGTTGGGATAAGCAAAGCGCATCCCAACAGTCATCACATCGCGCTCCGCAGCGTTGGGGTTCGCGGTGCTCACCCCAACCTACGACGTTCTCTGTGATCTCTGTGGCCAAATTGCGGTTTTAGGATGATCGAGGGAACACAGCGGGCGGCGCAGTGGCGCGGGCGGCAATACCACTACCTGTCGGCAGACAGCCACGTACATCCGTTTCTCGTCGATCTTTGGGCCGAGGTGCGGGAGCGCACTGGCGGCCGACTCGATGTAACGGTACACGCCGGCAATGAGGGATTGCCCGGTTCGCACCTCGAAATCGTCCAGCGTCTCATCGACGGCGACATCGAGTTCTACGTCTTGATGGGGGGCATCCTCGGGCCAGTCGTGCCCGCGCTCGAAATCCAGGGCCTGCCATTCGCGTTCCGCGATCATGCCGAAGTTCATGCCGCCTTCGATGGTCCGCTCGGCGACTATCTGCGTGCTGAATTGCTCGCGAAGGGCGTTTACGCCCTGCCCCGCGGCCTGCTCGAGAATGGTTTTCGCCATATCTCGACCGTCAGCCGGCCGGTCGCGAGTCCTGACGACCTTGCGGACCTGAAAATACGCATTCCCGAAGGCCGGATGTTCGAAGACGCGTTCGCGAGTCTCGGCGCGCGACCGGTGCAAGTTAACATTCTCAAAATGTACCAGGCGCTGGCGGAGGGCCGCGTCGACGGGCAGGAGAATCCTCTCGCGGTGACCGAGGCCCTGAAGCTCTACGAGGTCACGAAGTTCGTGTCACTGACGTACCACATGTGGTCGGGATTCAATCTGCTTGCCAGCGCGCGCTTCTGGCGCTCACTGCCCGCCGACATCCAGGATACCGTCCTCACGAGCGTCGCGCAGCACGTCGCGCGGCAACGCGCTCATACCGATGCCTTCAACCGCGAACTCGAAACCCGCCTGACCGCGCGTGGCATGACCGTTCTGCACCCCAACCGCGCGAGCTTCCACGCACGCCTCATCGAAAGCGGTTTCTACCGCCGCTGGAAGACCGGGTTGGGAACGAAAGCCTGGGGTCTGCTCGAACAAAGCGTCGGAAGCCTGGGTTGAGCGGCAAGAGCCGCGCTTATGAAAAAAGCCCGGTTCGACCGGGCTTTTTCGGGTGTTCGCTGAACGCTACTTTTTCTTGGCAGGAGTCGCCGGCGCCGCAGCCTTGACGGGAACGGCGGGTTTGGCGGCAGCGGCAGCGGCCATGGGCATGCCCTTTTCCTTCTTGTATCGTTCCACCACGCGATCCTGCGCCCG
>MEQT01000245.1 GCA_001770325.1 Betaproteobacteria bacterium RIFCSPLOWO2_02_64_14 | reverse complement strand
CTTCGTTGCAGACTTTGATCCACGATGCATGCGGGCAGACCGCCCCCTTGAAGCCTGTGTCCCGTGCACGCCGGACCGCCTTCCTCAAATCCTCTTCGCCGGCATTTTCCTGCGTCAAACTCAATGGGTAGCTCATGCCGTGCGCCTGGCCACCGACGGAGGTGGCAACCGTGATGAGTTGGGATTTGATGTACTCGAGTGGTTCGAATTCCAGCACCGGTTCGGGCAACATCCCGAGGTCTCTGCATAGCTCATGCTCGTTTGCCGTAAAGGTGCCGATTCGCCGGCTCGCACGGGCGATCTCCAGCGAATTCCAGACGCCGGCGGCGGTATTGACCTCGACGTCGATTTCAAGCGATCCGGCAGCGATGCCCCGGCTTTCTTCGAGCGCATCAAGGCGCTCGCCTGCTTTCGCGATGTCCTCGGCCCCGCTTGCCTCCTTCAGCACGACACCGGTAAGCCCCGAAAATACCGTCGCTTCGAGTTCGGCTGCGGCGGTGTCGCTGTTGACCCTGACGAAAACCTCGGCGCCGCCGCGAGCCGCCTCACCGATCGCTGCCGGCATCCTCGCCTGCAACTCTTTCTGCCAATCCGTGCCCGGCTTTCTGACGAAGTCGAGGATGATCGCATCGGCCCAGGAGGCATAGGCGTTCTCCGTGAGCTTCGGGTCGTCTATCGACAGGGAAAGCAACGAACGTCGTATGTACTTTGGCATCGGTTTCTCGCCGGTTCTAAGAGTGCTTATCAGGATGCACTGCTTCCCTCACCCCTAACCCCTCTCCCGGAGAGAGAGGGGAACCTTGTGCCGCCAATGCGCGACAACTGGATGGAGAAAACTTTGTTTTCCCTCTCCCTCCGGGAGAGGGATCAAGGGTGAGGGCTGTCGTTTCGGAGGCGCAGGTCATTTTGCTATTCGCTCTAAGGCAAATCCTTCATTCACCGCGGCGACTTGTTCCGGCGTCGCGCAGAAGCACCCGGTGAAGCCCATGAGCCTGCCCTCCCTCGCCGCTTTCGCGGTGCTCTCCTTCGATGCGACTCCGCCCCGCGAGCCGGGCCGCCAGAAAGCGCCCAGCGGCTGTTTGCCGAGCATCCTTGCGGCAACGAGCGCTCGCGTCATGAGAAAGCGGTAGAGCCGGAACTCTCCCTGGGGCACCGGTCCGAGCCGCATGGTGAGATCGATTCGTCCGACTCCCAGAGCGGTGACCCGCGGACCGGCCTTCGCCAATGAAGCCGCATTCCAGAATCCCCTGGCCGATTCCAGCATCAGGACCAGCTCGGTTGCCCCCGGCTCGAGGCCGCGTTCCTTTTCCAGCGACGTGATGAGTTCTCCGAGCTCGGTCACTTCCCCGCATTCTTCCGGCCCCGGAAAAACAATTCCCTTGATGCCGCGGTACATGGCCGCCCTGACATCAGCCCACCTCGTGTCCCGCTCAACGCGGACAAAGACCTCGGCCTGACTTTCGCCGACCTTCCCGATGAGCGCCGCCAGACCCGAACGTGCGAGTTCCCTGGATTTCGGCGGCACCGAATACTCGAGGTCGAGCACCGCAACGTCCGGCTTGAATTCCTGGCAGCGCATGACCGCCGCGGGATCGTGCGCGGGGAGGATCATCCAGGAACGCCTTGGGTTCTTGATTTTCGTCATGCTCGCTGCCTCTCGAATTGCCTCGGCCCGACCCGCTGCCGGCGCCTATTTCAACCGGATCTCGCGCGTCACCGAGTGCGTGTGCGCGGACACCGGCACGAACACGGAATGGCTGCCCGCGCCACCTGCAACGAACAGCGTAATGTCTTCGGGGCGCACCGAGATCGGCACCATGGTATCCGGCCCCACATCCCCGAGGTCCGCGCGGCGCCCGGTCTTCATGCGGTCGAACTCGCTGCCGCGCGCACGGCCGGCGCGCAACTTCGACTGCTCCCACAGCCGGCGCTTGACATCGATCTTCTCGAGCCCGCTGTCCTTGAAGATGTTCGCGTGCTGCGGCGAGAGAATCAGCCACGGCGCCCCGCCGTACACATAGTCGCTGCTCGCCGGATACTGCATCGTGTCCGCGATCATCGCAAAGATGTCGGCGGCGTCCTTCGCGGTCATGTTCATGCTCCAGGTGCCGAGCGCGCCCACCACCGTGACCGTGCTCGACTCGCGCGCGAAGCCGCGCTCGACATGAAGCGGCTCCCACGGGCTCGCCTCCTCGTTTTCGGCGCAGCACATGGTCCACTTCGCCGCCTGGCCCTGCGTCGCCTTGTCCATGTCGCCGGGGAGCCCCCCGCCGATATTCTGCAGCATGAGCCGCACCGCGCGGCCCAGCGTGCCATTCGCCCACGCGCCGGGCCCGAGGCAGTTGCCGCCGCTGTTGACGCCGAGCCGCTTTGCGATCGGGCCGTTCAACGCGAGCCAGACCGTCGATGGGTTGGTGGTGGTCTGAATCGCCTGCAGGTGGAACTCCGGCGCGCCGAGCGCTTCCGCCGCGGCGATCAGCACGGGCAGATACTCGGGCCGGCACCCCGCCATCGCCGCGTTGATCGCGATGCGCTCAACCGTCGCTGCGCCGTAGCGCGGCGCGATGGTCGAGACCATCTCGTCCGGCGCGCGGTCGGTGTGCTCGAGCAGGCGGGCAACGCGCTCCCGGGTCGGGGGCATCAGCGTGAGACCGTCGCCCCACCGCCGCTCCATGAACAGGCAGTTGAACTCCTCGAGGTCGCCCGGCGCCTCGACCAGCTCCGCGTGCGGCACGGGCTTCGCCACCGCGGCGCCGTGCGTCGTGCCACCACCCTCGCAAGCGAGCCGCACGACCTCGCCGACCACGTCCTCGGCGATGCCGCGCAAGTCGTCGCGCCGGCGCGTGCCGAACGGATGCGGCACCACCGCGATCGGCAAATCGGGGGATCCGAGCGCGGCCTGCTGCGCCCGCCCGAGGCCAACGAAGGCCGTCGAGCAGATGGTCAGCGCGGCGCGGCCCCGCTTCGAGATTTCGACACTGTCGTGGACACTCCACGACGTGCAGGAGCCTCAGTCGCCCGACCCGGTGATGACCAGGTCGCACTCCTTCGCCAGGTCGTCGAGCACCGCCGCGCCGGCGCTCATCGATGCGCTGCGCTTGCGGTGTGTCACCACGCGCGCCGCGCCGTAGCGGCTCACCAGCAGCGCATTCAGATCGGCGGCGAGATGCTCAAAATTCGGTTTCGAATTATCGATGAAGCCGACTACCTTGCCTTTCAGGCTGCCGAGCGGCGCGGCTGCCTGCCGCACCACGTTGTGGCTGGGTGAGGTGGGATCGAAAACCAGCGAACTTTCAGAGATCATCATTTCTCCAGGGGATCGTCGGGTCGTCTCGTCGGTCATGACCTCAGCGGGACGCAGGCAGGCTGCGCTCCTCGTTCGAGGAGCGAAAATGTGTGCGTCCCCTTTTTTCCGAATGCGGTGCTGTCAGGCGGCTTTCGCCACGGCCGGCGTCGGGGTCTGCGCCGCCAATACTGCAGCGGCTTCCCTGGCGACAACCGTGCCGTCGAAGAAATTGGGGTTCTGCGTGCCCCACAGCCGCACCGAGTTGGCGAACACGAAGTCGCGGAAATTATCCTCGGTGATGTGGCCGTCCTCGACCAGTTCGTAGGCTTCCGGCAGCGGATCGCGGAAATCGATCACATCGAAATGCCCGATATCGGAGCTGTAGATCGCGTTCAATTTCGACCCGAACGGATTACCGCGGCCGAACGCCGTCGCGTTCATCCGGTCATCCGCCTCGCAGCCGAAATAGTACGGCTTGGCGAAAAGCTCGATCCAATCCTCCTTGCGGGTGATCTTGCACGCCGCGAAGTCGTCGAGCTCGGCGCGGTTGCCGGTGAGGCTCTTCGCGCCGGGCTCGGGCCACCCGTCGCGCGCGCGCAGGGCCGCGGCGATGTCGTCGTAGCCGTGCTTCTCGACGAGGTCGAGCAGCAGCTTGCGGTCGAGCTTGTCGGGGTCCATGCGCTTCAACGCCGGTGCGCCGCGCCGCTCCCAGTGCTCGATCAGGTCGCCGAAGAGCTGGCAGCCCCAGCCGACCCCGCCTTCGAGGAAGGCGAAACGCAGTTGGGGGAAGCGCCGCGTCACGCCGCCGAGGAAGATGCCTTTGGCGACCGCGTGGCCAGCCGCCGCGAAATGTCCGATATGGTTGTAGACGAAATTGCTCGGCGAGTTGCGCAGCCCCTGGCCGCTGGAACTGCTGTGGAACGTCGGAGCGATCTTCAATTCGACGCACTTCGCCCACACCGGGTCGTAGTTGTACGGGCTGTCGATCGCGAGCACGTCGTACCACACGGATTCGCCGCTGCCCGGCGTCGCCATCTTCCGCGCCATGCCGCTCCCGAACATACCGACCTTGGAGCCGAGCTGCTTCACGACGAATTCGAGTTCGGCGATCGCCTCCTCCGGCGTGTGCATCGGGATGATCGCCGCCGGCGTCATACGGTCCTCGAGACCGCGGAAATACTCGGCCGAGACGATGTTGTAGGCGCGAATGACCGCGCGCCGCGTCTCGTCGTCCTTGATGCGCGGCAGGCGCAACCCGGCGGTCGGGTAGATCACGGCGAAATCCGAACCGATCTCGTCGAGCCGCTCGTAGAGCATCTTCGGCATCATTGCAGTCGCCCGGTCGAGAGTATTCTCGGCCTGGCGGTTCCAGAAATTGGGCAGGGCGGTGCGGCGCTCGTCGCGCGCCTGCTGCGTCATCTTGAGCGCGTCGGTGGTCGTTTGCATCGCCGCGAGGAATCCGTCGGCGGCCTTGTCGCCGACCGCCTTGCGCATCTTCGCGCTGAAGACCGGGACGTATTCGAGCCAGTGGCCGTCGCCGTCGACGACCGGATGCTTCAGGCGGGAATGGATTTTCGCGGGGCTAAGATGCGCGCTCATGCTGTACTCCCGGGAAGTGGTGGTTGGGCTGAAAAGCGTAGACCTGCTGCCGGGGCATGTCAATGCGCGCGGGGAAGATTGCGCACACCCGGCAAAGGGTACAGACTACGTGAAAACAGAGGAGGCGCTATGCAGGCTGTATATCGACATACGTTGGCAATCGCGGTCATGACGGCCGCTGCGTTCGCGGTGGCGCCGGTTCTTGTGCAGGCGCAGCAAAAGTTCCCGAGCAAGCCCATCCGTCTGGTGGTGTCGACCACGGCTGGCGGTCAGCCCGACACTTTGGCGCGCATGATCGGCCAGAAAATGGGCGAGAACTGGGGGCAGGCGGTCGTGATCGACAATCGGCCGGGTGCGGGCGGCATACTGGCGGCGACCATGGTCGCCAGGGCCGCGCCGGACGGCCACACGCTCCTGTATGCGCTGCCCAATTTTGCGATCAGCGTGGCGCTGCAGCCCAGCGTTCCCTACGACCCGTTCAAGGACTTTGCCGGCGCCACCCAGATCGGGATGAGCACGAACGTGCTGGTGGCTTCGCCTGCGCTGGGCGTCAAGTCCGTCAAGGACCTCGTCGCGCTCGCCAAGGCGCAGCCTGGCAAACTCATCTTCGCCTCCAGCGCGACCGGGAGCGCGAGCCACCTGACCGGAGCAAGATTCAACTTCATCACCGGCATCAAAGTCGTGCACGTGGCGTTCAAGGGAGGGCCGGACGCGACGATCGAGGTCCTGGCCGGACGCAGCCACTATCACGTCGGGACCATGGGCGTGACCCTGCCCTTCATCAAGGAGGGGAAGTTGGTGGCGTTAGGGGTGACCACCCCGCAGCGCGCTCCCGTATTGCCCGACGTGCCGGCGCTGGGCGAGTTGCTATCCGAGTTCAAGCGGCCCGAAACGTCGCACGGAATGCTGGCGCCGGCCGGGACGCCGCGTCCCATCCTGCATCAGATCAGCAAGGAGATCGCGCGCATCCTCGAACTCCCCGATGTCAAGGAGCGGGTGCAGGCCATCGGCTATGTTGCTTCGACGAGCACGCCCGAGGAATACGACAAGATCCGGCGCGCCCAGATCGAAGGGCTGTCCAAGCTGGTGCGCGACGCCGGCCTACGCCCCAAATGACAGGAGAGGAAAAGGGGTCGGGAGTCTTTTCCAAACCAAAAAAGACTCCCGACCCCTTTTCGTTATCAGTGATGGCGGACGAGAATGTTAAGCACCAGCTCGCAGCGATTGTCTATGCCGACGTATCCGGATACAGCCGACTGACCCAGGCAGATGAAATCGGGACGCATCGGCAACTTTCCGCCAGTCTCGATCTGATCGCCGACCGGATCAGGAATTCCGGTGGCACGGTCGTGCATTATGCCGGGGACGCCGTCCTCGCGCGCTTTCAGAGTGTCGTGGCCGCCACCCATTGCGCCATCGGCATTCAAAACGCCATCCGCGCGTTGTGTGCCGAGGTCGAGGAAGAAAAACGCCTGCTCTTCCGCATCGGCATCAATCTGGGCGAAGTTATCGTTGACCGGAACGATATTTATGGCGACGGGGTGAACGTGGCTGCCCGCCTGGAATCCCTGGCCGATGCGGGCGGCATCTGCATCAGTGAGTCCGTCTTCCAGCAAGTCCAGGGCAAGCTGGATGCGCGCTTCGATGACATCGGTGGACAAAAGCTCAAGAACATTGAACACCCGGTTCACGCTTATCGAGTCGTTTCCCGGCCAGATGCGTCCAATCGAGGCGAGGATTCCTCCGATGAACTGCTTCGCCTTTCCCGATTTTCCAGAATCGCAGGCCCCGAGACGAAAGAAGCGGTCGCTGACGTTTTCACCCGTTCAGAGCCTCCGTCCATCATGATTCTGCCGTTCAGGAATCTGGGTGGCAATGCGGACCAGGACGCGCTGGTGGACGGCTTCCGGCTCGCGATTCAATCCTCGCTGGTGAAGCTACCCGGCATGTTCCTCATCAATGCGCCGGCTGTAGAGCGCTATCGACACCAGGATGTGACTGCGATCCGGGCGGGGAACGAAGTTGGCGTTCGCTACGTTCTCGACGGCGCCGTGCAGATGGCCGGCGACCGGGTGCGCGTCACGATTCAACTGACCGATGCACCCGCGGCACAGATCATCTGGGCAGAACGCTACGACCGCGTCGTTGACGATATCTTCGAAATCCAGGACGAGATCACCACGGAGGTTGCCGTCGCGCTGGACGTCAAGCTGATCGCCGACGAGAGCAGTCTGGTGTGGTGGGACAATCTGCCGAGCAGAAAGGCGCGGGAGCTCGTGCTTCGCGGATTGAGCCATATGTACATGGGAAACGAGACTGGCAATGCGGTCGCGCGGAAAATCTTCGAGGAGCTGACGCAGATGCTGCCCGACTCACCGCAAGCGCTGGCGTTGTCAGCGTATACGAACTGGCTGAGTGTGATGCGGGGGTGGAGCAAGGAACCCGCGCAGGCCATGGAGCGTGCGACGGCTCTGGCCGAGAAGGCGATTGAGCGCGGCGACCCCGATGGGTTCGGGCGCATCGTATTGGCCTCCGTTCGGCTGCTTCAACGACGGCACGATGAAGCGCTGGCATTGTCAGAGAGTGCTACGTCAGTCCGAATAAGCTGCCCGCTGGCCAAAGCCGTTTATTCCAATGTTCTTCACTTCAACGGCCACCACGTTCAGGCAATCGAAAACGCCAAGCGCGCGGTGAAGCATTCGAGGATCTATCCGCCGTGGATGGCGGCCGTGCTGGCCGCTTCTTACCGGGACAGCGGCCAGATAGCGTCGTCGATCACCGTTGCGAACGAATGCCTGCGCATTGATCCGCAGAGTCTGGATGGGCACGTGTTGCTCTGCACCGACTACAGCTTGTCCAGCTCAGCCCACGAAGCCCAACGGGTGGCGCGGGAAATTCTGCGTACCCATCCATCGTTCAGGATATCTGCGTATCTTGAAACACAGCCGTACAAGGATAGCAAGACTCTGGAAAACATCGCCGGAGCCCTCCGCGCGGCAGGGCTCCCCGAATAAAAAGGGGTCGGGAGTCTTTTCTCTTGGGTGCTCCATGCACGAAGAAAAGACTCCCGACCCCTTTTTTCCCTTTTTTCTAAATAGAGCCGTGGCTGGGAACGAGGAGGTCGCGCTTCATTTCGGCGACGGACGAAATGCCGAGCATCGCCATGTCGCGGCTGATTTCCTCGCGGAGGAGTTCGGCACCATGGTGCACGCCGGCTTCGCCCGCGATTGAAGCGGCATAGAGGAATGGTCTTCCGACGAAGACGAACTGCGCCCCGAGGGCGAGCGCCTTCAACACGTCCGTGCCCCGGCGGATCCCGCTGTCCATCATGATGGCCATGCCGCCGGCTTCGGAGACCACTGCCGGAAGCATCCGCAGCGGCGCAACCGTGCCGTCGAGCTGGCGGCCGCCGTGGTTCGACACCATGATGCCGTCGACGCCGCTCTCCCGCGCGATGCGAACGTCCTCTTTTGAGAGCACGCCCTTCAACACGAGCTTCCCCTTCCAGATTCTTCGCATGAGTTCCACGTGCTCCCAGCAGAGCCCATCTCGCGCCCAGCGCGGGCGCTCGATGTATCCGAGGATCGGTAAGCGGGGGAACCCCATGTTTTCCAGGTGCGGCATCCCATGGTTGAGGATCGTACGGCCAAACGTGCCGAGGAGCCACCGCGGCCGGAGCATGCCGTCCCATGCCAGCCGCGGAGTGGGCTTCAGCGGCGAGCTGTAGCCGCTGCGCACGTTGTTCTCGCGGTTCGCGGACACTTGCACGTCCACCGTGAGCACGAGCACTTCGAAACCCGCCCGCTGCGCCCGCTCCACGAGCGGCGTGATGATGTCGGGCTCCCCGGGCAGATACGCCTGGAACCACGCGGTCGGTCCGACTTCCCTGACGCGCTCCATCGGCGTCAGCGACGCGCCGCTCTGGATCATGACCGTGTTGAGTTCCGCCGCGACCTTGGCGAGGACGGAGTCGCCCATGTAGGCGGCGAGCGTAGTGCCGCCCATCGGAGGAAAACCGAAGGGCAGATCGTAGGTGCGCCCGAAGAGCGTGGTCTTCTGATGGCGGGCCCGGGTGCCGACCAGGACGCGCGGCAGGAACGCGAGCTCGCCGAAGGCGGCGCGGTTGCCGGCGAGCGATGCGTTCGTCTCCACGCCACCCGAGATGTACCCGAAAATTGGTCGTGGGAGGAAGCGGCGCGCGGGCGCTTCGAAATCCTCCAGGCACAGTATTTCCCTGAGCCGGCGCGGCGTCGTGGCTGCTGGCCGCGTCGCGACCGCGGACGGCATGGCCGCCTGATTCGCCTGTGTAACAGTGTCGCTCATTATTCATTTTCTCCGCTGAATGTCAGGCGATTATAAAGAAATAGAGACAGTGTGGCTTTCCCGTGCGTGCTCGCGCTGCTACTCGAACGCATAGCGGTAGGCGTTGCCGTGCCTGACGATCCGTCCGATCGTCGGCGCCGGGAAGTGCCCGGGGAGTAGCCGCGTGCCGCGCTCGGCGTACTCTTCGACGAGCCGGACGCGCGTTCTGCGCGAGAGTTCACGATCGCTGCAGGCGAGCGTCGACCATTCCGGTTTCATCAACTGGAACTGGTGATGCAGCACGTCGCCCAGGAAAACGGCCCGATCATCTCGCGAGCGGGCATGAATCACGACGTTGCCGGGCGTATGGCCGGGGGCGCTTTCGAACCATAAGCCGTCGTCGAGCGCGTAATCGTCGTCGACCAGCACCGATAGTCCCGCCCGCACGACCGGCAGCACGCTGTCCTCGAAGGCGAGGCGGTGCGGCGTGTCCTCGCCCCGCTGCTGCACGTCCTGCCAGTGCGCGAACTCGTGGCGGGCCATGATGTAGCGCGCATTGGGAAAGGTCGGCACCCAGCGCCCGTCTTCGAGTCGGGTGTTCCAGCCAACATGATCCCAGTGCAAGTGCGTGCACATCACGTAGTCGACATCTTCGACCTGGACGCCTGCGTTTGCGAGATCGGCGAGGAAGGGGGTCCGCAGCCGGTGAAATTGCGGCCGTGTGGGACGCTCCTTGTCGTTGCCAAGGCAGGAATCGATCAGGATCGTATGATGCCCGGTCTTGACGATGAAGCTGTGAAAGCTGAAGACGAGCTTGCCGGTCGCCGGGTCGATCAGCCGTGGTCCCGCCATATCGGGGTTCGCCCGCACCACCTCGGGGTCGAAATCGGGAAAGAAAACCTCGGGAGCGATGAACGGCCCCTCGAACTCGGTGATGCGCTGCACCTCGAAATCGCCGACACGCGTGACCTGCACAGTTGTGCTCATACCGGCAAGAGCGGTTCCTTTCTGTCCGGCGGCAGGTCGACGTCGAAGGAATTGACGAGCAGCGCGAGGGCGTTGTAATTGCCCATCATGAGGCCCAGCTCGACCGCTCCCTGCTTGCCGAGTTGCTCGAGCACGGCCTGGAATGTTCCTTTACTGACACGGTGGGTGCGGAAATATTCCTGTCCGAAACGCACGACGGCGCTCTCGTCGTCGGGGAGCTTCGGCAGCTCCTTGCGATCCCTCAGCGCGTCCACCGTCGCGTTGCTGATGCCGCTCTCACGCCCCGATGCCGCATGCGCGTTCCAGATGTACTGGCAATCCATCTCGCGCGCAGTGACCAGCATCGCGAGCTCCTGGAGCTTCTTCGGCAGCGAGGACTCGGTGCGCAGATATTTATTGAGCGCGTTCACCCGCTGGTGCGCGTGGGGCACGTTGATCATGACCGAGCCGGGGCCGTAGCGCGGGACGGATCCGTAGCCTTTCAGAAGCTCGTCGAAAGCAGCACGCTGGTTTTCGGGAACGCTCTCCCGGCTTGCCAAAGGTAGTCTTGCCACTGGGACCTCCTGTTATTGAGACTAGCGCAGGTTTTGGAGTGATTTTACTTTACACGCAAACCGGCATTGCCATCAGCCGGCCGCCGGCGCGCAAGAGCGTCAGCGGGGCGACGAATTCGTGTCGCCGAGCACGACCGGCTTGAAGCTGGCCGGCGACCTTCTCGATTTTCATTTTTCATTGGAGAAATCGGTAACGGGAAATCCGATCGACCTGATCTGGTCGACGACTGATTGAGGATCGTGAAAGGTCAGGAATTCCACATTTTCCTTGTATCCTTTGACCCGGTGCCTGATCTTCAGTCCCCTTGTCATGAAAGCCGAGATAGGTTCGATGGATACGATATCCTTGGGCACGAACGAATACTTTCCGGCCAGAGGGGCGTTCAGAATCAGTTTGTCTTTGCTGACCGTCAACGTGACGAAGGGCCATGAGGTCCTTATGAGTCCAATCTGCGCTCCGCCTCTGAATTTTATTTGATCCATGGCTGTACTTTAGCCTACTTTCCGCACTTTGCTTCGCCCCACGCCTCTCACGATTCGCGCCGTTTGGACGTACGGCATTGCCATCGGCCGGGCGCAGGCGCAACATGTGCCCGGCTTCAAATTTCAAAGGGGCACCACAATGCGGACGAACACGCTCAAGCAGAAACTGCGGGATGGCAAACCCGTCTTCGGAGTCATGCTCACGTTTCCGGCGCCGCCCGTCGTGGAAATGCTGGGCCATATGGGGTTCGACTGGGTGCTCCTCGACAACGAGCATGGGTCCATCACGGTGGATACCGCCGAGGATGTGATCCGCGCCGCCGAGTTGACCGGCATCGCACCCATCGTCCGGCCGGTGGCCAACCGGCCGGAGGTGATCGCGCCGTTCCTCGATCGCGGCGCGTGGGGCGTGCAGGTTCCACACGTCAACACCCGGGCGGAAGCCGAAGCCGCCGTCGCCGCGTGCAAGTACTTTCCCGACGGGCAGCGGGGCAGTTTCAGCCGCGGCCGGCCCGCGGAGTACGGGATGGGCGGAACGACGCAGGAGTATTTCGCAAAAGCGAACGCGAACACGCTGGTGTGCCTGATGCTCGAAGAGGTCGAAGCCATAGACAACATCGCGGAGATCGTCACCGTCAAGGGCGTGGATGTCCTCTTCATCGGCTCGGGCGACCTGTCCCAGTCGATGGGCCACCCGGGACAGCAGGCGCACCCCGAGGTGCTGGCGGTCATGGAGAAAGGCGTGAAGCGCATCCGCGATGCAGGCGTTGCGGCCGGGGTGAGCTGTCCGGACTCGCTCGTTCCCAAGTTCCTGGGCCTGGGCGTTCAGTACTTCCACGGCAACGTGGCAAGCCTGCTGCACAGTGCCGGGCAAACCTATCTTAAGACGATGCGGCAATCCGCAGGGACCTGAAGGAAGGGGATCATGACTTCGAGCGCGCCACGGCTGGTCGAGATGCTGCGAAAAATGATCCTGATCCGCGAGTTCGACGAACTGGCGATCAAGCTGCGAACGGGAGGGAGGATTTACGGCGCAGTGCACCCCTACGTCGGCCAGGAAGCCGTCGCGGTGGGAGTCTGCGCCAATCTGACCCACGCCGACCGGGTGACCAGCACGCATCGCGGGCACGGCCACTGCATCGCCAAGGGCGCGGACGTGAAGCGCATGATGGCGGAGCTCTTCGGGCGCGTCGACGGCTATTGCAAAGGCAGGGGCGGGTCGATGCACATCGCCGACTTCGCCGTGGGCATGCTCGGTGCAAACGGCATCGTCGGCGGGGGGCTGCCGATCGCGACGGGCGCCGCGCTCGCCGCCCAGCTCGAAGGCAAGGGCAACGTCGCGGTCTGTTTCTTCGGCGACGGTGCGGTCGCCGAGGGCGAGTTCCACGAGGCGCTCAATATCAGCTCGGTGTGGAAGCTGCCAATCGTCTTTGTGTGCGAGAACAATCAGTACGCCGCCAACAATGCGGTCGCGGTGCAGCACCCGTTCAGCGACGTGGCGGTGCACGCCGCAAGCTACGGCCTGCCGGGCCTCACGATCGATGGCAACGACGTGCTGGCCGTCTGCGAGGCGGCGCGCACGGCGGTCGAGCGAGCGCGTCGTAGCGAAGGCCCGTCGCTCATCGAATGCAAGACCTACCGCTGGTACTTTCACGCGATGCGCAACGCACCGCCCCCGGAAACCCGGCCGGCTGCCGAAATCGCGCAATGGAAGGAACGCGACCCGATCGCCTGTCTGGCGGCCGACCTGATTGCGCAGCGCCTGCTCACCGAATCCGATCTGGGCGGCCTGCAACGGCAGGTTCAGGCCGATCTGCAGGAGGCCGTCGCGTTCGCCGAGGCGAGCCCGTTTCCCGATCCCAGGGACATTCTGGTCGACATGTTCGCGGCGTCGACTGTTGGGACCCTATCCCCACCCTCACCCTCCCCTTGAAGGGGAGGGAATGTCTCATTGATTGCGCAGCCTGCACTGAAAGGAGACTTGAATTGCGGGAGATCAGTTTCACCCAGGCGCTCGACGAAGCGGTCGCGGAAGAGATGCGCCGCGACGCGCGGGTGATCACGCTCGGCACCGATTTCACCGGCAAC
>MEQT01000244.1 GCA_001770325.1 Betaproteobacteria bacterium RIFCSPLOWO2_02_64_14 | reverse complement strand
CCAGTTGCCTCGCGGCGCTTGTCGCGTTGGCGGCAACCTCGACCAGCCCCAAGCTGTTTTCATACCAGAATGGCTCCCGGGGACGTACCGCGGAAAAGACCGGCGCATGGGCGATCCGACAGCCCGCAATTCCGAGCCGAACGCCTTTTGCAATGCCCGCGGCGCGCAGTCCGGTCATCGCATTGCCGTAGTGATCGAGATACACGATCTCGGCGAGATCGCCGCCACCCAGGTCGGTGTCAAGCGCGGACTTTCTCCCAAGTCGAGGACCCGCCCGGTCCCCGCGCGCCAGCATCGCCGCCACGGGGGCGAACAGGTCTCGGCCGTGAAAGGACGCCGACAGGGCATCCGGACGCCAGCCGATCGAGTATACATCCGGGCCTTCACAGCGAGCCGCCGCAACCGAAGCGAGACCGTTGTCGGGCGCGACAAACCAGCGGCCTCCCGCACAGATTGCAACGGCATCGCGCTCGCCGCCGACGCCTGGGTCCACGACCGCGATTGCGACGTCCCCTGCACCCATGCGGGTCGCGAGCGCAGCCAGAAGATGCGCGCCGGCCGTGATGTTGAAGGGCGGCGCGTCATGCAGGAAATCGATGACCGGAATTTCCGGTGCCGACGCGGCCAGCACCGCTTTGACCTGGCCGACATAGATGTCGGCAGACCCAAAATCCGTCAACAGAAAGATCATTTCGGGATGGTAACGCCGGACCGCCCGCAACGCGAAGCACCCACTGCCGCATGACCGCGGCGGTCTCCGGCGACAAAAAAGCCGGCGCGCGGCCGGCTTCTGATGTCCCGAGGCGACGCTCAGGCCGCAGCCGCCGTGGCCGGCTCCGGTTTTGCGGGCTTGCCGTCGGCCTGTGCGTCCGCCTGCGGCCGGTCCAGCAGTTCCACCAGCGCCATCGGCGCGTTGTCACCCTTGCGGAAACCGAACTTGAGTATGCGAAGATATCCGCCGTTGCGCTTGGCGTAGCGCGGTCCAATTTCTCCGAACAACTTCACTACCATGTCACGGTCGCGCAGTCGCGTGAACGCCAGGCGCCGATTGGCGAGAGACGGCTTTTTCCCCAGCGTGATGATCGGTTCCACCACGCGCCGCAGCTCCTTGGCCTTGGGCAGCGTCGTCCTGATCGCCTCGTGCCGCAGCAGCGAATTGGTCATGTTGCGCAGCATCGCCAGCCGGTGGCTGCTGGTGCGGTTCAGTTTTCTCAGCCCGTGTCGGTGACGCATGGTTTTTCCTTAATGCTGAATGATGAACGATGAATGCTGAATGAATAAGCTATCCGACCTTCGATTCATCATTCTGCATTCCGCATTCATCATTGCATTCAAATCTTCTCCAGTCCTGCCGGCGGCCAGCTCTCGAGCTTCATCCCGAGCGTAAGCCCGCGAGACGCGAGAACTTCCTTGATCTCGTTGAGCGACTTGCGCCCCAGGTTCGGAGTCTTCAACAGCTCCGTTTCGGTGCGCTGAATGAGGTCCCCGATGTAGTAGATGTTCTCGGCCTTGAGGCAGTTCGCCGAGCGCACGGTCAATTCGAGATCGTCCACCGGCCGCAGCAGGATCGGGTCGATCTGGGTCGCTTTCTTTTCCTCGATCTGGGTCGGTATGCCCTTGAGATCCGCAAAAACAGACAACTGCTCGACGAGAATCGTGGCGGCGTAGCGCACCGCTTCCTCGGGATCGATCGCGCCATTGGTCTCGATGTCCATGATCAGCTTGTCGAGATCGGTGCGCTGCTCGACCCGCGCCGACTCCACGGCGTAGCTCACCCGCCGCACCGGGCTGAACGATGCATCGAGCAGAATGCTTCCGACGCTGCGGCCGTCCTCGCCGCCGGTCCGACGGGTGGTGGCGGCGATGTAACCGCGGCCGTGTTCGACCTTGATCTGCATGTCGAGCTTGCCGCCGGCCGCGAGCCGCGCGATGACGTGATCGGGATTCACGATCTCCACGTCATGGCTCGCCTCGATGTCGCCCGCGCGCACCACGCCTTCGCCGGCTTTCTTGAGATTGAGGGTCGCCTCCGCGCGGTTGTGCAGCTTCAGCACGATGCCCTTGAGATTGAGCAGGATGTCGACCACATCCTCCTGCACGCCGTCGAGCGTCGAGTACTCGTGCAGCACGCCGCTGATCTTGACTTCGGTGGGCGCGTATCCCGGCATCGACGACAACAGCGTGCGCCGCAACGCGTTGCCCAGCGTATGCCCGTAGCCGCGCTCGAACGGCTCCATCGTGAGCTTGGCGTGGTACGGCGACATGTTCTGCACGTCGATGATGCGCGGCTTGAGAAAACTACTGCTTACCATGGCTCTGTACCTCTGCGAAATTACTTCGAGTAGAGCTCGACCACCAGCGATTCGTTGATCGTGGGTGGAAGCTCGCTGCGCTGCGGCCGTGCCTTGAAGGTGCCCTTCAGCCCCTTCGCGTCGACCTCGACCCATTCCGGAAAGCCGCGCGACTCCGCGGCCTCCGCCGCCGCCTTGACCCGCAACTGCTCCTTCGCTGCCTGGGCGACCTCTATCACATCCCCCGGCCGGCACTGGAACGAAGGAATATTGACCCGCCTGCCGTTCACCAGAATCCCGTTATGACGCACGACCTGGCGCGCTTCGGTGCGCGATGCGCCGAATCCCATGCGATAGGCCACGCTGTCAAGCCGGCTTTCCAGCGCCTGCAGCAGCGCCTCGCCCGTGATGCCCTTGGCGCGCTCGGCCCCGTAGTACGTCTTGCGAAACTGGCGCTCGAGGAGACCATAGGTACGACGCACTTTCTGTTTCTCGCGCAGTTGCACGCCGTAACCGGAGAGCCGCGTGTTCTTCTGGCCGTGCTGCCCCGGGGGGTAGTTGCGGCGCTCGATGGCGCACTTGTCCGTAAAGCACTTCTCACCCTTGAGAAACAGCTTTTCGCCTTCGCGCCGGCATTGCCGGCATTTTGCGTCGAGATTTCTTGCCACGGTGACTGTTACCTCCTAAGAGTGCCTAACATAATGAACCACGTGTGCGTTGCAGCCAGAACGGATTGATCACGCGAAGGGTGGCGCAGCTCATATCGCGAATATGAGCAAGCCGCCCGACAAAGTGAGCGGCCGTTGTGGCTGCAACCCTTCGGGCTGGCGCGAGTTTTGGCCCATGACTTTGTCGCTCACCTTGTGAATATTCGCGATATTCACTGCGGGTCGCTTCGCGTCCTGAGCCAAAATCGTGCCAGCGCACCACGCGGGTCATTATGTTAGGCACTCTAAACACGGCGCTTCTTCGGCGGCCGGCAGCCGTTGTGCGGCACCGGCGTCACGTCCGAAATGCTGGTGATCTTGAAGCCTACAGCGTTGAGAGCCCGCACCGCTGACTCGCGCCCCGGCCCCGGCCCTTTGATGCGCACCTCGACATTCTTCACGCCGCATTCCTGTGCGAGCTTGCCGGCCTTCTCCGCCGCCACCTGCGCGGCAAACGGCGTGGACTTGCGCGAGCCCTTGAACCCGTTGCTGCCGCACGTCGCCCAGGCGAGCGCGTTGCCCTGCCGGTCGGTAATCGTCACGATGGTGTTGTTGAAAGACGCATGGACGTGGGCGATGCCCTCCGCCACGTTCTTCTTGACCTTCTTGCGCACCCGGGTGCTTGCCTTTGCCATGTGGTTCTGTCCTTTATCCGACGTTACGCCGCGACGGGTTTGATGATCTTGACGGCGGCCTTGCGCGGGCCCTTGCGGGTGCGCGCGTTGGTGCGCGTACGCTGCCCGCGCACGGGCAACCCGGCGCGATGGCGCTTGCCACGCCAGGTTCCCAGGTCCATCAGGCGCTTGATGCTCATGGACACTTCGCGCCGCAGATCGCCCTCAACGGCCAACTTGGTGACGTGCTCGCGCAGCCTGTCCATTTCACCGTCCGACAGATCCTTGATCTTGCTGGTACCGCTCACCCCGGCCGCGGCACAGATCAGGCGCGCGCGGCTGCGGCCGATGCCGAAAATCGCGGTCAGCGCGATTTCAGCGTGCTGATGGTTTGGAATGTTCACTCCACCGATGCGGGCCATTCGTTACCTCACAAAAAAATTTGCGGAAAGTGCAGCCGGACCGCCTGCCGGCGGCGCCCCTTCAGCCCTGGCGCTGCTTGTGGCGCGCGTCCTTGCAGATCACCCGCACCACGCCCTTGCGCTTGATTACCTTGCAGTTACGGCACATTTTCTTCACCGATGCCCGTACTTTCATGTTTGCTTCCTTTCTATCCGGCTCTGCCATTACTTCGCGCGGAACACGATGCGCCCGCGCGTCAGATCGTACGGCGTCAGTTCAACCGTGACCTTGTCACCCGGGAGTATCCGGATGTAGTGCATGCGCATCTTCCCGGAAATATGTCCGAGCACCACGTGCCCGTTTTCCAGCTTCACCTTGAACGTCGCATTGGGCAGGGTCTCCACGATCTCGCCCTGCATCTGGATCGTTTCTTCCTTCGCCATTACCGCGTCGGGAACATGCCGCCCTTGAAGTTCGCCTTCTTGAGCAGGCTCTCGTACTGGTGAGACATCACGTACGCCTGCACCTGCGCCATGAAATCCATAGTCACGACCACGATGATCAGCAGCGACGTTCCGCCGAAATAGAACGGAACGTTCTTCCACACGATCAGAAACTCGGGCAGCAGACACACCAAAGTGACGTAAATCGACCCAGTGAGCGTGAGCCGCATCGTGATCTTCTCGATGTAGCGCGCAGTCTGCTCTCCCGGCCGGATCCCCGGGACGAAGGCGCCGCTTTTCTTGAGGTTGTCCGCGGTCTCCTTCGGGTTGAACACCAGCGCCGTATAGAAGTAACAGAAGAAGATGATCGCCGACGCGTACAGCAACGTGTAAATCGGCTGTCCGGGATGCATCGTGCTCGCGACGGTTTTGAGCCAGTCCATGCCTTCGCCCGCGCCAAACCATCCGACCAGCGTCGCGGGGAAAAGTATGATGCTCGAGGCAAAAATCGGCGGGATCACGCCCGACATGTTGAGCTTCAGCGGAAGGTGAGAGGTCTGCCCGCCGTAGACCTTGCGACCGACCTGCCGCTTTGCGTAGTTCACGAGTATCTTGCGCTGCCCTCGTTCGACGAAGCACACAAAGGCCGTCACGCCGACTACCAGCACGCCGATGAGGAGCGCGATCGGGATGGAAAAGGCGCCGGTGCGAACGAGCTCCAGCGTACCGCCGACGGCCTGGGGGAAACCGGCTGCGATACCCGCAAAAATGATGAGCGAGATCCCGTTGCCGATGCCGCGCTCCGTGATCTGTTCCCCCAGCCACATGAGAAACATCGTGCCCGTCACCAATGTGAGCATCGCCGTGATACGGAACATGAAGCCCGGGTCCACGACCAGTCCCGGCTGCGATTCCAGTGCGATCGCGATCCCCATGCCCTGAAAAAGCGCCAGACCCGCAGTCCCATAGCGTGTGTACTGCGTGATCTTGCGGCGCCCGGACTCACCTTCCTTCTTCAACGCTTCGAGCGTGGGGGAGACGACCGTCATCAGCTGCATGATGATCGATGCCGAAATATAGGGCATGATGCCAAGCGCGAAAATCGAGAATCGCGACAGCGCACCTCCCGAGAACATGTTGAACATGTCCAGTATGCCGCCGCGCTGCGAGCGGAACAGCTCGGCGAGCTGCAGCTGGTCGATTCCCGGCACCGGGATGAACGATCCGATGCGGAATACGATCAGCGCGCCCAGCAGGAAGAAAAGGCGCCGTTTGAGGTCGCCCATCTTGCCTGCCGCGAGTAAGGATGTTCCGTCGACCGCCAAGGTCCGATCCCCTGTCTAGTCCTTGTCCGAAGCAGGCGTCGCCGCGGCGTTCGTCGGCGCCGTCTCGACCACTCCGCCCTGCGCCTCGATGGCCGCCCTTGCGCCTTTGCTCACGAGCAGGCCGGTCAGCGCAACCTTGCGCCTGATTTCGCCCGACAGAATGACCTTAGCGCGACGGGCAAGTTGCGACACCACGCCCGCTTCCTTCAGCACGCGCAGGTCGATGGCATCGGCGACGAGCTTCTGCAGGTCGGACAGCCGCACTTCCGCGGTGTCCCCGCGCGCGAGCGAGACGAAGCCCCGCTTCGGCAACCGCCGTTGCAGCGGCATCTGCCCGCCCTCGAACCCCACTTTGTGAAAGCCACCGGCCCGCGCCTTCTGGCCCTTGTGACCCCGGCCGGCGGTCTTGCCCACGCCGCAACCGATGCCGCGCCCCACACGCTTCTTGCCCCGCTTCGATCCCGGGGCCGGCCCTATTTCGTTAAGTTTCATCCCAATACCGTTTTTCTAGATAAATATAGTTAAGGAATCTCTGCGCAGCCACCAGCGCGGAGATTCCTACTCGCATCTCACCAAATATGACACCTTGCGCACCATGCCGCGGATCGCCGGCGTGTCCGGAAGCTCCACGGTGTGATTCAGCCGGCGCAGACCGAGCCCGCGCACGCTGGCGCGATGCTCGGGCCTGGTGCCCACGAGGCTGCGCACGAGCGTCACTTTGAGTTTCCTGTTCTGCGCGTCGCTCATGTCCTACCCCGTGATCTCTTCCACCGTCTTGCCGCGCTTGGCCGCGATCTCCGCCGGCGTATTCATCGAAGTGAGTCCTTCGATCGTGGCGCGCACCACGTTATAGGGATTGGTCGAACCGATGCACTTGGCGAGTATGTTGGTCACCCCCATCACCTCGAGCACCGCGCGTACCGGTCCTCCGGCGATGATGCCGGTTCCATCGGATGCGGGCTGCATGTACACGCGCGACGCGCCGTGCCGGCCCATCACCGAGTGCTGCAATGTCCCGTTCTTGAGCTGAACCTTGACCATCCTGCGGCGCGCTTCCTCCATCGCTTTCTGCACCGCGACCGGGACTTCACGCGCCTTGCCCTTGCCCATCCCGATGCCGCCGTCGCCATCGCCCACCACGGTCAACGCCGCGAATCCCAGCACGCGACCACCCTTTACCACCTTGGTGACGCGGTTGACCGCCACCATCTTTTCGCGCAGTCCATCGCTCCGTTCCCCACCGCCCTGCATTCTCGCTGCCGGTATCTTTGCCATGACTCACCCCGATCAGAACTTGAGCCCGGCCGCGCGCGCGGCCTCGGCCAGCGCCTTCACGCGACCGTGAAACCTGTAGCCGGAGCGGTCGAACGCCACCTTGTCGATGCCCAGCTTCCTGGCCTTCTCCGCAATCCGCTTGCCGACTTCCGCCGCGGACTTGGCGTTGCCGCCGTGCTTGACCATTTGCCGCACCTCCGCCTCCGCGCTTGACGCCGCAGCGAGCACCTTCGCACCGGATGCGTCGATTACCTGCGCGTAGATGTGAAAGTTGGAGCGATGCACCGCAAGCCGAACCGCGCCAAGTTCGGCGATCTTCGCCCGCGTCTGCCGCGCCCGCCGCAACCGTGCCTCGTTTTTCCCGCTCATGATTCGCCTCGTCTACTTCTTCTTGGTTTCCTTGAGCGTGATACGCTCACCGGCATAACGCACGCCCTTGCCTTTGTACGGTTCGGGCCCGCGATACGCGCGCACTTCGGCGGCGACCTGCCCCACGAGTTGCCGATCCGTACCCTTGATTACGATCTCCGTCTGGGTCGGCGTCTCCGCCTTGATTCCCCTCGGCATCGGATGCACGACCGGGTGGGAAAACCCCAGCGTGAGATTCAGCTTATCGCCCTGTGCCTGCGCGCGATACCCGACGCCTACCAGGGCAAGACGCTTCTCGAAGCCCGTGGTCACCCCGGCGATCATGTTCGCGACGAGCGCGCGCAGCGTACCCGACATCGCGTTCGCGTGATGGGAATTATTGGTCACCTTGAACTCGATCCGGTTCTCGATCCTCTCGACCTTGACCTGGGGCGACAGCTTCTGCGAGAGCGCACCGAGCGGCCCTTTCACCGATATTTCCAGCGGCGAGAGTGTGATCTCCACCTTTTCGGGAATCACCACGGGACTATTGGCTATTCTGGACATGACCCACTCCGCCCTTCGCTACGCCACGATGCACAGCACTTCGCCGCCGACCCCCAGGCCGCGCGCCTTGCGATCCGTCATCACACCTTTTGACGTGGATACGATGGCGACCCCGAGCCCGTTCATCACCCGCGGGATCTCGCCGCTCGGCCGGTAAATTCGCAGACCGGGACGGCTCACCCGCTCAATCTTTTCGATCACCGGCTTGCCGGCGTAATACTTGAGACTGATCTCGAGCATCGACTTGCCCGGTTCCCCGCGGACCGCGATATCGTCGATGTAACCCTCGTCCTTGAGCACCTTGGCAATCGCCACCTTGAGCTTGGACGATGGCATCGCCACGGACTGCTTTTCCGACATCTGCGCGTTGCGAATGCGCGTCAGCATGTCGGCAACCGGATCGCACATACTCATCAAACGTCTCCTGATTCTGCTACCAGCTCGCCTTGATCACGCCCGGAATCTCGCCCCGCATCGCGATCTCGCGCAGCTTCCCGCGGGCGAGCCCGAACTTCCGGAATACGCCGCGCGCGCGCCCGGTGAGCGCGCACCGGTTACGCAACCGCACCGGCGATGCATTGCGCGGGAGCTTCTGCAGGTTGATCCGCGCCTCGTAGCGTTCCTCGGGCGCGAGCTTGGGATTGGCGATGAGCGTCATCAGCTCCGAGCGTCTTGCCGCAAATTTCCGCACGGTCTGCCTGCGCTTTTGTTCACGATTGATCAGTGCCAGTTTTGCCATGGAGGTTCCTCAGTTCCTGAACGGAAACTTGAAGGCCGCGAGCAGCGCCTTCGCCTCCGCGTCGGTCTTGGCGGTTGTCGATATGGTGATGTTCATGCCCCGCAACGCGTCGATCTTGTCGTACTCGATCTCGGGAAAGATGATCTGTTCTTTGACGCCCATGTTGTAGTTTCCGCGCCCGTCAAAGGCCCGACCCGAGATGCCGCGAAAGTCCCGGATCCGCGGCATGGCGATATTGACGAGCCGGTCGAGGAATTCGTACATGCGCGCACCCCGCAGTGTGACTTTGCATCCCACCGGATAGCCGTTGCGGATCTTGAACTGCGCGATGGACGTGCGCGCCTTGGTCACGACCGGTTTCTGGCCGGCGATCTTGGTCATGTCGGCGACCGCATTGTCCATGATCTTCTTGTCGGCGACTGCTTCCCCCACGCCCATGTTGAGAACGATCTTCTCGATGCGGGGGACCTGCATCACGGACTTGTAACCGAACTGCCTGGTAAGCTCCCCCACGACAGCTTGGCGATAGTGCGTCTGCAGCCGCGCCGGCGCAACCGGCTTCTCGGGCTCAGCCGGCGCCGCCTCGCGCACGTCCTTTGCCTCGGGAGCCGCCTTGGCCCGTTTCGCGTCCCGGGCGGGCTTCGCCGGCCTGGGCGCCTTGACGGGGCCGGCGGGCTTCGCCCCTTTGCCCTCTTTCTCAGCGTTCATGCGTCAACCACTTCGCCATTGGATTTAAAATAGCGCACGCGACGGCCGTTTTCGAGGACCTTGATCCCCACGCGGTCGGCCTTCTTCGTCGCCGGATTGAACAAGGCCACGTTCGAAACATGCACCGGCATTTCCTTGTCGATGATGCCGCCCGTGATGCCCTTCATCGGATTCGGGCGCTGGTGCTTCTTCACCTTGTTGCGCCCCTCCACGACCACGTGATCGGCGTCGACGATCTTCAGCACGGTGCCGCGCTCGCCCTTGTCCTTGCCGGCAAGCATGATCACTTCGTCGCCCTTCCTGATCTTGCGCATGGCGGGTTCCCCTACAGCACTTCAGGCGCGAGCGATACAATCTTCATGAATCGCTCGGTCCTCAGCTCACGCGTCACCGGGCCGAAGATGCGCGTGCCTATCGGCTCCAGCTTCGGATTGAGCAGGACTGCGGCGTTACCGTCGAACTTGACGGTCGATCCGTCGTTACGGCGCACGCCTTTTGCCGTGCGCACGACGACCGCGCTGTAGATTTCACCCTTCTTCACGCGCCCGCGCGGGGCCGCATCTTTGACGCTGACCTTGATCACGTCCCCAATGCCGGCATAACGCCGCTTTGAACCGCCAAGCACCTTGATGCACATGACGGAGCGCGCACCGGTGTTGTCGGCGACATCCAGAATGGATTGCATCTGAATCATGTTCCGTGTCCCGCAAATGTTCTCATCCAACTTGGTCCGCGCCCTGCCTTGAGCGGCCAGTATTGGAACCCGTCCGGGTGAGAGCGCCGCAAGTAACGAGGCAATGCGGCGAAAACCCGTAAGTATACGACTTGGGGCGTCCTATTTCAATCGCGCGTCAGACCGTGCGCGCCTTGTCTTCCAGCCGCACCACGCGCCAGGCCTTGGTCTTGGCAAGCGGGCGGCATTCCTCGATCGTCACCAGATCGCCCTCGTGATACTCGTTCTTTTCGTCGTGCGCGTGGTAGCGCTTCGAGCGAGTCACGACCTTGCCGTAAAGCGGGTGCGTGACCCGGTGCTCGACCAGGACGGTGACGGTTTTCTGCATCTTGTCGCTTACGACGCGCCCGCTGAGGGTGCGTCGGACTTTCGCTTGACTCATGGTCATCTGGCCTATTGTGTTTTCTGCGCCAGCACCGTTCGCACGCGGGCGATGTCGCGGCGCACCTTGCGCAGCTGGCTGGTGTTGGAAAGCTGCTGGGTCGCCTTCTGCATGCGCAGAGAAAACTGCGCCCTGAGTAGCGATGCGAGCTCATCGCGCAACTCCGCCTGCGACCGGCCTTTCAATTCATTCGCTTCCATTACCGTCTAGCCCCCCACCTGTCTTACCACGAACGTGGTCTGAATCGGCAGCTTGGCGGCAGCCAGGCGAAACGCTGCCTTCGCCATGGGCTCGTCAACTCCGTCCATCTCATACAGAACCTTGCCCGGCTGAATCTCCGCGACCCAGAACTCGGGGTTACCCTTGCCGTTGCCCATCCGCACCTCGGCCGGTTTCTGCGACACCGGCTTGTCTGGAAATATCCGGATCCAGATGCGCCCTCCGCGCTTGATGTGCCGAGTCATCGCACGGCGTCCCGCTTCGATCTGACGCGCCGTCAGCCGCCCGCGGCCAGTCGCCTTCAGACCGTAATCGCCGAAACTGACCTTGTTGCCGCGGGTCGCAATGCCCTTGTTGCGGCCCTTCTGCTCCTTGCGGAACTTACGCCTGGCTGGCTGTAGCACGTCTTGCTCCCGTCCGTCCTGCCGGTTTTCGCGGCCTTCTCGCGGCCGGCGTCTCCGCTTCCGCCGCAGGTGCGGCGGTGGCCGTCGCCGGCTGGTCGTTCTTGCCCATCACTTCGCCCTTGAAGACCCATACCTTGATGCCGATCACGCCATAGGTGGTCTTTGCCTCCGAGAAACCGTAGTCGATGTCCGCGCGCAGCGTATGCAGCGGCACGCGCCCTTCGCGGTACCATTCCGTGCGCGCGATCTCGATGCCGTTCAGCCGGCCCGCGCTCATGATCTTGATTCCCTGGGCGCCGAGGCGCATGGCATTGGTGATCGCGCGCTTCATGGCACGGCGGAACATGATCCGTTTCTGCAGTTGCTGCGCGATCGAATCGGCGATCAGCTGCGCATCGAGCTCAGGCTTGCGCACCTCCTCGATATTGACGTGCACCGGCACCCCCAGCATTTTCTGCAACTCGCCCCTGAGCGACTCAATGTCCTCGCCCTTCTTGCCGATCACCACCCCCGGACGCGCGCTGAAAACGGTGATCCGCGCATTCTTGGCCGGCCGCTCGATCACCACGCGAGACACCGCCGCGTGTGCAAGCTTCTGGCGGAGGAAGTCGCGAACCTTGAGATCTTCCAGCAACATGCCCGGAAAGTTCTTGTTGTTCGCGTACCACTTCGAAGCCCAGTTGCGATTGAGCGCGAGACGGAATCCCGTCGGATGTATCTTCTGACCCATGCCTAATTTCTCCCGTCACCGACCGTCACGAAGACGTGACAAGTCGGCTTGATGATGCGCGCACCGCGCCCTTTGGCGCGCGTCGCGAAGCGCTTCAGAACCGGGCCCTTGTCCACGCAGATATGCGTGACGGTAAGTTCATCGATATCCGCGCCGGCATTGTGCTCCGCGTTGGCGATCGCGGACTCCAGCACCTTGCGGATGATCGCCGCGCCCTTCTTCGGATTGAACTGCAGAATGTTCAGCGCGTTCTCCACCGATTTGCCCCGGACCAAATCGGCGACCAGCCTCCCCTTCTGGGCCGATAGTCTGACGCCGCGCAGTTTTGCTGTGGTGTTCATGCGGATGTCCTCACGACTTGGCGGCGGCCGGCGTCGGACTCGCCCTCTTGTCGCCCGCAGCTGCGGCTGCTGCGGCTGCGGCCGATCCCGCCTTCGAATGCCCTTTGAATATCCTGGTGTGCGAGAACTCGCCGAGCTTGTGGCCCACCATGTTTTCGGTAACGTAGACCGGAACATGCTGTTTTCCGTTATGCACCGCGATCGTCAGGCCTACGAAGTCGGGCAGGATGGTCGAGCGCCGCGACCAGGTTCTGATCGGCCGTTTGTCATTGACGCGGCGTGCCGCCTCCACCTTTTTCATCAGGTGGACATCGACGAACGGACCCTTCTTGATTGAACGCGCCATGAATTACCCCTTAGCCGGTGGTCCTGGCATTGCGCCGACGCACGATCATGCGGTCGGTGCGCTTGTTCTTCCGCGTCTTGTAGCCCTTGCACAGCACGCCCCAGGGGCTGACCGGATTCTGCGCGGCTGCGGTCTTGCCTTCCCCGCCGCCATGCGGGTGGTCGATCGGATTCATTGCGACGCCGCGCACGGTCGGGCGCACGCCTCTCCAGCGCACGCGCCCTGCCTTGCCGATGGACTCGAGTGAATGCTCCTCGTTACCGACCTCCCCGATGGTGGCGCGGCAATTGATGTGCACGCGGCGGATTTCCCCCGAGCGCAGCCGCAACTGCGCCTGATCGCCTTCTCGTGCGAGCAACTGCACGGATGCCCCTGCTGCGCGCGCGATCTGCGCTCCCTTGCCGGGAAGCATTTCGACACAGTGAACAATCGTGCCGACCGGGATGTTCCGCAGGGGAAGGGCATTGCCAACCTTGATCGGGGCATCGATGCCAGACATGAGTTGCGCGCCCGCGGCCACGCCCTTGGGCGCGACGATATAGCAGCGCTCGCCGTCGGCGTAGCAAAGCAGCGCGAGGTGGGCGCTGCGGTTCGGGTCATACTCCAGGCGCTCGACCCGGGCCACAATTCCGTCCTTGGCGCGCTTGAAGTCGATCACGCGATAGTGATGCTTGTGGCCCCCTCCCTGGTGGCGCATCGTGATATGGCCGTGGGCATTGCGGCCCGCTTTCTTCAACTGCCGCTCGACAAGTCGCGCTACCGGGCTGCCCTTGTGCAGGCCGGGCGTGACGACTTTCACCAACTGCCGCCGGCCCGCGGACGTTGGCTTGACCTTGACCAACATTACTTGGCCTCCCCTTCAGCAAAGGTGATTTCCTGCCCGGGTTTCAGTCGCACGTAGGCTTTCTTCCAATGATTGCGGCGGCCGGTCAGGCGCCCGAAGCGCTTGCCCTTGCCGCTCACGTTGCATACCGTCACCCCAGTCACTTCAATCTTGTGATCCTTACGGCTGAACATCAGCTCGACCGCTGCCCTGATTTCGGGTTTGGTCGCATTGGGGGCGACGCGAAACACGACCTGGTTGCGCTTCTCGCCGACGAAGGTGCTCTTTTCGGAAACCACCGGCGCGAGCAACACCTGCGCAAGGCGATCCGGACTGAAAGTACTCATGCGAGCAGCTCCTCGAACTTGGCGATCGCATTGCGTGTCATCAGCACCCTCGAACGACGGATCAGCGTGACCGGATCGGCCCCACGCACGTCGACCACATCCACGTTGGGCAAATTGCGCGAGGACAGCCGCAGGTTGTCGTCCACTGCGTCGGTGATGATCAGCACGTCGTCGAGACCCATGTCCTTCAGTTTCTGCGCAAGCAGCCTGGTCTTGGGCGCGCCGACGGTAAACACATCGACCACCGCAAGCCGGTCCTCGCGCACAAGCTGCGACAATATGGAGCTCACACCCGCACGGAACATTTTCTTGTTCAGCTTGTGGGAAAAATTCTCGTCAGGTGAGCTGGGAAAGATTCTGCCGCCTCCGCGCCACAGCGGACTTGAGGTCATTCCGGCGCGCGCGCGCCCCGTGCCTTTCTGGCGCCAGGGCTTCTTGGTCGAATGCTTCACCGTCCCGCGGTCCTTTTGAGCGCGTGTGGCGGTCCGCGCATTGGCGAGGCAGGCCGTCACGACCTGGTGCACCAGGGCCTCGTTGTATGCGCGCCCGAACGCCGCGTCGGAAGCCGCAACCTGCGCCCCCGGCCTGCCCTGTTCGTCAATCAGTTTGAGTTCCATGATCGGTCCGCGTTACTTCGTTTTGGCGGCTTTCGCCCCCTGGACGGAAGCAGCCGGCTTGTGCGGCTTGACCGCCGGAAAAACCGCCACGTCGCCGCCACGCGCGCCCGGTACGGCGCCACGGATCAGCAGAAGCTGCCGTTCAGCATCGATGCGTACGATTTCCAGATTCTGCGAGGTGCGCTTGGCGGCGCCCATATGTCCCGGCATTTTCTTGCCGGGAAACACGCGGCCGGGGTCCTGCGCCATGCTGATCGAACCCGGCTTGTTGTGAGAAACCGAATTGCCGTGGCTCGCGCGATTCGATGAAAAGTTGTGACGCTTGATAACGCCGGCGAATCCCTTGCCCTGAGACATGCCGCGCACGTCGACCTTCTGTCCGACGGAGAATATGTCCACGCCAACCGCCCCGCCCACGTTGACTGCAGCGAGTTGATCCGGCGTGACGCGAAATTCCCTGAGTATGCTCCCCGCTTCCACGCCAGCCTTGGCGAAATGCCCCGCGGCAGCCTTGTTGACCCGGCTCGGGCGCCGGCGGCCCGCGGTAACCTGCACCGCCGCGTAACCATCGGTCTCGGGGGTCTTCACCTGGGTCACACGATTGCGCGACACGTCGACAACGGTCACGGGGACGGCATCGCCGTCATCGGTGAATACGCGCGTCATGCCGACCTTGCGGCCTACGAGTCCCAGACTCATGTTCTTACCCTTCTTGCAAAGGTGCCGACTGCAATTGGCCGGCGGTTCACTTCAGGATTGAGGTAGTAGGATTGAGGATTGAGCTTTTCCCTCGATCCCCAATCCTCGATCCCCAATCCTCAATCCTATAATTTGATTTCAACGTCCACCCCCGCCGGAAGATCGAGCTTCATGAGCGCGTCGACCGTCTTGTCGGTGGGATCGATGATATCCATCAGGCGCAGGTGCGTGCGGATCTCGAGTTGATCGCGCGACGTCTTGTTGACGTGGGGAGAACGCAGAATATCGAATCGTTCCTTGCGGGTCGGCAACGGCACCGGCCCCTTGACCACCGCGCCCGTGCGCTTCGCCGTATCGACGATCTCGAGCGCCGACTGATCGATCAGGCGATAGTCGAACGCTTTCAACCGGATGCGGATTTTCTGACTCTTGACTGCCATTGTTGACCCCGGGACTGAGTTATCAGGATTGAGGATTGAGTCGTACCCCTACACTCGATCTTCAGTCCTCAATCCTCGATCCTCAATCCTATTCAATCACCTTTGCCACCACGCCGGCGCCCACGGTCTTGCCCCCCTCGCGGATGGCAAAGCGCAATCCCTCCTCCATCGCAATGGGCTGAATC
>MEQT01000243.1:6147-7596 GCA_001770325.1 Betaproteobacteria bacterium RIFCSPLOWO2_02_64_14 | reverse complement strand
CTTCCGAGCTCGGCGTAGAACGCGTCGCACCGCGCAGAGCCGGGATCCATGCCCATCGTAGCCGGCAGCCATTTGATCGCGCGCGCCCCGCCCGCCTTCGCCGCGCGCAGGGCCGCGATGCAGTCGCGCCGATATGGATGGATGGAGGCCGCCCATTCGAAGTAACGGCGATGGCGCGCGGCGGTAGCCATCGCATACTCGTTGGGAACGTGCAATGTGGTTGCTGCCGGAGATGGCTCACCGTCCTCGGTACGGTGCCAGTCCATTGCAAGCAGAATGGCTTTCACCCTCGGCCGCATGCCCTCGAGCAGGTGCAGCAAGCGCTCGACAAAGCGATCGTCCACCGGACCCGAATTCGGGTTCGGACAGCCGGCATTGCGGTAGAACATCGACTGCGCGTAAAGAAGCGGGCGCAGGACGCTGGACATGGCGGGGTTCACCCAGATCCCGCTGCTGGAACCACCCCCGCCGACGAGATGCACGTGGCTGTCCCAAACCAGCGACGCGTCGATACCGTCCCAGGCCGCGAGCACCGCGCCATCGCGCGCGAGATCAGCCGGCAGCTCCGGACGGCATGGATTGAACAATCCGTGCTCGAGCGTGATGCTGCAGCCCCCCAGCGTGGCGGCTCCGCATGCGGCAGCGAGCAATCTCCGGCGTGATCTGTGCATGGCGACGATAGCTCCTATGGTAACCCTCTCGCCTGCACGCAGTCCGTAAGGCAACGATCAGAACGCCAATATCCCTCGGGCAGCCGATCTGTAAGCGAGAAGTAGGCGGGCGGTAAGCTATCTGCAGGCCCGGCTGCTGCAAGCTCCATGTCACGGGATCCGCAAGCATTTGCTGCGGTCCACTCAAGGCACGACGCCTGGGAGAGTGACATGCGCCAATGGGCTTCGCCGAGCGCTGGCTGATATGGTGTGTTTCTCGCGGCTCTGGTGCTGCCGGGAGGACTCCTGATCCTTGCCTGCATGCTCTACCGCTGGCTCGCCAGCCGCGCGGCACAGCGACGGCAAGCGCGACATGCGCGAGCGGAGTAGATCAAAGCGCAGCACGGACAGTGCCTTCATGCGGGTGTGCTACCATCGCTCGGGCCGCAACCGCGCCTGCCCGCAGGCAGCGCTTGCGGAGCGGCGGCAGAGAGAATGCATTGACCCCTCCGGACGCAACCGCCGACGCACTGCTCGCGATCGTGCATCAACTCGCAGCCGAACTGCATCCCGCGAAAGCCGGCGCGCCCCCGACGCTCGACAGCGCGCTCGAACGCGATCTCGGCTTCGACAGCCTGGGGCGCGTCGAACTGATACTGCGGCTGGATCGCTCGTTCGGCGTGAGCCTGCCCGAGAATACGCTGGTGACTGCCGAAACGCCGCGTGATCTGCTGCGCGCCGTGCTGGCGGCGCGTGCCGCGACCCCGGCTGCGCCGCTGCCTGAAGCGCGGCCGGCCGC
>MEQT01000243.1:0-6109 GCA_001770325.1 Betaproteobacteria bacterium RIFCSPLOWO2_02_64_14 | reverse complement strand
CGCACCGCTCGCCACGGTGGAGATTCCGGAGCGCGCGGCCACGCTCAATGAAGTCCTCGAATGGCATGTGCGCGCGCATCGCGATCGCGTGCACATCGTTCTCGCCGCCGACGGCGGCCACGAGGAAGAGATTACCTACGCGCACCTTCATGCCGGCGCACGCCGGGTCGCGCAGGCGCTCCGCGCGCGCGACCTGCAACCGGGGGCGGCAGTGGCGATCATGTTGCCTACCAGCCGTGACTACTTCTTCAGCTTTTTCGGCGTCCTGATGGCAGGCGGCGTCCCCGTTCCGATCTACCCTCCCGCCCGCGCATCCCAGGTGGAAGACCACATGCAGCGCCATGCCGGCATCCTGTCCAATGCGCAGGTCGTAGCGCTCATCACCGTCCCGGAAGCAAAGGCGCTCGCACTGCTGCTGCGATCGCAGGTGCCCACGCTCGCAAGCGTGCTCACCGCCCAGGACCTGCTTGAAGACGTCGCGGGCGAGCCGGGTTATACCCCCAGGCCGGAGGATGTCGCGTTTCTTCAATACACCTCGGGCAGCACCGGCAACCCCAAGGGCGTGGTGTTGACGCATGCCAACCTGCTCGCGAATCTGCGCGCGATGGGACAGGCGGCTGAAGTCACTTCGACCGATGTGTTCGTGAGCTGGCTGCCGCTCTACCACGATATGGGACTCATCGGCGCCTGGATGGGCAGCCTCTACTTTGCGTTCAAGCTCGTGGTCATGTCGCCGCTCGCGTTTCTCGCGCGGCCGCCAAGCTGGCTGTGGGCGATACACCGCCATCGCGGCACCCTCTCCGCCGCTCCGAACTTCGCCTACCAGTTGTGCGCGCGCCGCATCGCCGATTCCGATCTCGAGGGGCTGGACCTCAGTTCATGGCGTCTCGCGTTCAACGGCGCCGAACCCGTCAGCCCGGAAACGCTGGAGGAGTTCGCCGCGCGATTTGCGCGCTACGGTTTGCGGCGCGAAGCGCTGGCGCCGGTTTACGGGCTCGCCGAGTCCTCGGTCGGCCTCGCGTTTCCCCCGGTCGGACGCGGCCCCAGGATCGACCGCATCAAGCGCGACGTGCTCGCCAACTCGGCGCGCGCCGAGCCGGCGGCGGCGGGCGATACCGACGTGCTGCAATTGGTCGCCTGCGGCCACCCGCTGGCCGGCCACCAGATCCGCATCGTCGACGGGCGGGGCCACGAGCTGGCGGAACGCCAGGAAGGTCACCTGCAGTTCAAGGGGCCGTCCGCGACCAGCGGTTACTACCGGAACCCGGATGAGACGCGCAAGCTCTTCTCGGGCGACTGGCTCGACTCGGGCGACTTCGCCTACGTCGCGGAAGGCGACATCTATCTCACCGGCCGGTCCAAGGACATCATCATCCGCGCGGGCCGCAACATCTATCCCTACCAGCTGGAGGACGCGGTCGGAAACATCGCGGGCATACGCAAGGGTTGCGTCGCGGTGTTCGGCAGCCTCGATCCACGCACCCACACCGAACGCGTGGTGGTGCTCGCCGAAACGCGTGAGAAGGACCCGCAAGTACGCGCCGAACTCACCCGGCAGATCGGCGACCGCGCGCTGGAACTCATCGGCATGCCGGCCGACGACATCGTTCTCGCGCCGCCGCATACGGTATTGAAAACTTCGAGCGGCAAGATTCGCCGTTCCGCCTGCCGCGACCTGTACGACAGGGGAGGACGGAGCGTGATCGAACGGGCCTTGTGGTGGCAACTCGCGCGCGTCGCGTTTTCATCCATCGTGCCGCAGTTTCGGCGTGCGCTTGCCCGGTTGTCGGAATGGCTCTACGCCGGCTACGTGTGGTTGTGGTTCGGCGTGCTCGCACCCCTGACCTGGCTTGTCTCCGTGTGCCTGCCGCGGCCGCAATGGAGCTGGACGCTGAGCCGCAATGCCGCCCGCGCGCTGCTTCGCATGACCGCGGTGCCGCTCATCACCCGCGGCGCGGAACACCTCCCGCCGCGGGATCAACCCTGTGTGCTGGTGATCAATCACGCGAGCTATCTCGACGGCATCGTCGTCGTCGCGGCGCTCGCGCGCCAGCACAGCTTCGTCGCCAAGCGCGAGTTGCACGACCACTTCGTTTCCCGCGTCTATCTGAAGAGCATAGGCTCCGACTTCATCGAGCGCTTCGACCTGCAGCGCGGCATCGAGGACACCGACCGGCTGCTCCAGCGGCTGCGCGCGGGCGACTCGCTTGCGTTCTTCCCCGAGGGCACGTTCCGCCGCATGCCCGGCCTGCTGCCGTTCCGCATGGGCGCATTCGTCGTAGCGGCGCAGGCGAACGTGCCGGTGGTGCCGGTCACGATCCGCGGCACGCGTTCGATCCTGCGCGAAGGTCAATGGCTGCCGCGCCGCGCCATGATCACCGTAACGGTCGGCGCGCCGCTCCGGCCCGCATCCAGCGACTGGAACGGCGCGATCGGGCTGCGGGACGCGGCTCGCATCGCCATGCTCCAGGCCTGCGGCGAACCCGACCTCGCCTCCGAGCAGTGGCAACCGCCGAAACAGGCGGACTGAGCTCTTACCCGTTGTATCCAGGGCCGATTCGGCCCGTTCCCTGCATCATCCCTTCTCAAGTAAGCGATCCGTAAGCGACCGGTAAGCCATCCGCAAGCAGCCGCGGCGCACTATGGCCCTCACCAGGCGGCTGCAAGCGATGATGTGGAAGCCGCAAGGGTTCACCGAACCTGTCCACATCGGAAATTTACGGACAATTTTCAACGAGATAGGAGAATGGGACCATGTTTACCACACTCAACACGAACACTGCTCGCGGTTTCAGAAGCTTAACCGTCAATTTGGCACCCGCGCGCATGGCGCGCATGGCTGCTATCGTGGCCTTGCCTGCGCTGGCGCTCTCGGGCTGCTATGTCGTTCCCGTCGGGCAGACCCAGGATGGCACGCAGCACTACCTGTATTCGCCGCTGCCGGTCGTCCCCGCGGCAGGCGGCGCACAGGGAACACAGCCTGTCGTGGTCCCCGGCGGACCGATGCCGGCGGCGCTGCCCGTGAAGCTTTATCCCATCAACGATCTCGCCAACCAGACCGGCGTGCTCACTGGCCAGGTGACGAACATGATGACCGGCAAGGGCCGCTTCACGTTCAACTACCAGGGCGAGACGCTGGTCGGCGAAGCTACACGCGTCGCCAGCGATGAACGGCGTGGCGTAGCGAGCGCTTACGGCCCGCGCGGCACGTTCGCCCGCTGCGAGTACCAGATGAACACCGCTCACATGGGCGCCGGCACCTGCACGTTCTCCAACGGCGCGCAGTACCAGGTGCACATCGGCAGCTGAGAAGCTTCGGGCATGACATAATTTTGTTGCATCGCTCGATCCCTCACCCCCGACCCCTCCCGGGGGAGAAGGGAACAATCGAGCGGGGCGCAACTTGAAATCCTCACTGTGAGCCGCGGCGTCCGCCGCGCGGCTTGCGCACCGCCGGCTTGCTGTGTCTTTTCCAGCGCCGTGCCGCGGGCCGCAGCGCGTAGGTCGCATCGAACAGGGCCTCCAGGCGTGGGTGCACGCCCCGCATCCCGTCAACCACCGTCTTCGCCCAGTCGAAATACTCGATCCGCCGCCTGAGGCTCCACCGCGGCGGCGGATTCGAGGCCACGTCGCGCAGGTTGCAGATCTTGTCCGCGAGCTTTACCAGCTTGGCCCGGGTCGAAAGCATCGGCGCGTGCTTCATCTGCAGTTCCTTGCGCTTGCGCTTCTTCAGCTTCTTGTTGTCGGTGACCTCCATCACGATGCCCTGGACCTCGGCGCCGAAATGGTGCGCGAGTTCCTCGGGGGTGGTCTGGGTGTCTTCCAGTGTATCGTGCAGGAGCGCGGCGCACAGCACCACGACGTCGGTCACTCCGCCCTCGTGCAGGAGCGCATTGGCAAGCGCGATCGGATGATTGATGTACGGGGAGGCGTCCGGATCCTTGCGCCGCTGATTCCGATGTTTCTCGGCGGCGAAGGTCACGACCTTCAGGATGAGACCGGTATCGGCGCGCATGATGGACCTTCACTGGAGGAGGCGTCATGGTAGCCCCAAGCGCGGGCGCCCGACAACAGACGAGGGGTCGTGCCCGCCTGTCATTGCGAGCGCAGCGCGGCAATCTCGTTGCAGGCAACGCACCGCGCCGGCTGCGAGATTGCTTCGTCGGCCCAGCCTCCTCGCAAAGACTGCGACGGCTGTCATTTCGAATGAAAGTGCGCAATCCCGTGGCAGGTCACGAAGGCTGGCTATTCATCTGGCGACGCTTGGAATACACTTGCGACCTGAATTTCAGATTCGACGAGGAGGCTTCCCATGGTTGGATTCACAGGCCGGCGCGCGTGGAGTGCGATGGCGCTCGGCATCAGCATGCTTTGCGCCAACGTGACATACGCCGCTGATTATCCGACGCGGCCCATCCGTTACGTCGTCGCGTTCGCGCCCGGCGGCATCAACGACATCATGGCGCGCATCGTCGGGCAGAAGCTGAACGAGTCATGGGGGCAGCCGGTGATCGTCGACAACCGGCCCGGCGCCGGCGGCAACCTGGCGGCGGAAATGGTCGCCAAGGCCACTCCCGACGGCTATACCTTCATGAATATCAGCACGGCCCACACCATCTCGCAGACGCTCTACAGCAGGCTCCGCTATAAGCTGGAGCGCGACCTCACGCCGGTGGTGGTGCTCGGCTCCTCGCCGTTGATGATGGTCGTTAATCCCAGCATTCCCGCGAAAAACCTGGCGGAGCTTGGCGCGTGGGCGAAGAAGAACCGCCTGATCTACGCCTCGGGCGGAGTCGGCGTCATCAGCCACCTCTCGATGGAAATGTTCAAGCTCGCCGCGGGATTCGATGCGACCCACGTGCCGTACAAGGGCGTGGGCCCCGCCATACCCGATCTGCTGTCGGGCCAGGCCCACGTGATGATCAACGCCATTCCGGAACTCTTTCCCTATACGAAAGGCGGGCGCTTGCGGATCATCGGCGTGCTGACCGAGAAACGCCATCCGTTCATGCCCGAGGTGCCGACCTTCATCGAGCAGGGACACAAGGAATTCGTCATGGGCAACTGGACCGGCATCGTGGCGCCCGCCGGAATGCCCAAGGCAGTGGCCAACAAGCTGGCGGCGGAAATTACACGCATCGTCCGCTCGCCCGAAATCAGCAAGCGCCTGGTCGAGATGGGTGTCGAGCCGCTGGGCGGCACGCCGGAGGAGTTCGGCAAGCTCATCCGCGCCGAGGTCGAGCGCTTCGGCAAAGCCGTCAAGGCGTCGGGCGCGAAAGCGGATTAAGACACACTCCCATCCCAACCCCCATCAAGGGGGAAGGAGCTTTACGTTTGCTTCGCTCACGCAGGATTCCCTCCCCCTCGATGGGGGAGGGGTAGGGTGGGGGTGATAAATCAGGAGAGCCATAACTGTGCATCGCCGAAGCGACAGTCTGGAATCATTGCGGCGAAAGCTTGGAACGTTCGCCGCGGAGCGCGATTGGGACCAGTTTCACAATCCCAAGAACCTCGCGATGGCGCTGGCGGGCGAGGCGGGGGAGCTGGTCGAGCATTTCCAGTGGCTTACCTTCGAGGAAGCAGCGAACCTGCCACGGGCGACGCGCGACGAAGTCGCGCTGGAATGCGCCGACGTGCTGCTCTTTCTGCTGCGGCTCACCGACAAGCTCGAAATCGATCTCGCCGCCGCAGCCGAGAAAAAGCTCAAGCTGAATGCGACGAAGTATCCCGTCGCCAAATCCCGTGGCCGCGCGACGAAATACAACAAGCTCTAAGAGCATAGACGCGAAGGACGCAAAGGACGCGAAGGAAAAACAAGATCAAGGATAGGCAATCAGGTGTATCTGAGAACAACGGAGACGAAGAATATTGAGTCTTGCAGTTCCTGCATATTTTTTGTCTTGCAACGCCTCGTATTGTTGATTCCTGATTTCATTTCCTTGGCGTCCTTCGTTTTTCCGTTGCGTCCTTCGCGTTCCAGCTTTTGACTTCCCAGCATGCTCTCGTATCGGCATCTGTTTCACGCCGGGAATTGCGCCGACGTTTTCAAACACGCGCTGCTCACGCGCCTCCTGGCCGGGCTCGGCAGAAATCCGAATCCATACTTCTA
>MEQT01000242.1:305-18308 GCA_001770325.1 Betaproteobacteria bacterium RIFCSPLOWO2_02_64_14 | reverse complement strand
GCTCCCCTCCACCCATAGCGGGATTCTGGATGCGCTTGCCGCGTTCGGTTTGCCTGTCAGCAGTGAACGGACGGTGGCACTGGGTGCTGAGGGCCTCGCGGCTTTTCATCGAGACATTGGCGCCCGCCGTGACAAGTTGCCATTCGACATAGATGGCGTGGTGTATAAGGTCAACAGTCTCGAACTGCAGCGGCGGCTCGGATTTGTCACGCGCGAGCCGCGCTGGGCCGTGGCCCACAAATTCCCCGCTGAGGAGGCAATCAGCCAGGTGCTGGCCATCGACGTGCAGGTCGGCCGCACCGGAGCGCTGACGCCGGTGGCGCGGTTGAAGCCGGTGTTCGTCGGCGGGGTGACGGTAACCAATGCCACCCTTCACAATGAGGACGAAATCCGGCGCAAGGACGTCCATGTCGGGGATACGGTAGTGGTGCGGCGTGCCGGTGACGTGATTCCGGAAGTGGCGCGCGTGATCTCGGAACGGCGATCGGCGCACGCCCGGCGTTTCGTGATGCCGGCAAAGTGTCCGGTTTGCGGTTCGGCGGTAAGGCGGCTGGAGGACGAGGCGGTTGCCCGCTGCACGGCGGGCCTCTTTTGTCCCGCTCAACGCAAGCAGGCGTTACGGCACTTCGCTTCGAGACGCGCCATGGATATCGAAGGCTTGGGGGAAAAGCTGATCGATCAACTCGTGGACAGCGGGTTGGTCGCGACGCCGGCCGATCTCTACAGGCTCGGCGCCGGCGCGCTCGAAGGCCTTGGGCGCATGGCAGAAAAATCGGCGGGCAACGTGATTGCTGCGATCGAGAGGAGCAAACGCACGACGCTCGCGCGCTTCATATACGCGCTGGGGATCCGCAACGTCGGCGAGAGCACGGCGCGCGATCTTGCCCGTCATTTCGGCGGCATCGACGCCCTGATCGCGGCGGACGCGGAAGCATTGCAGGAGGTGCCGGACGTTGGACCGGTGGTGGCCGAGAGCATCGCGCAGTTTCTTGCCGAGCGCCACAATCGTGAGGTGATCAGTGAGCTGCTGGCCGCGGGCATGAGTTTTGAACCGGTTGCCGTCGACGCGGCGGCGTCGAGCGACGTCAAGGGAAAGACATTCGTGCTGACTGGTACACTACCCGGCCTGACGCGGGACGAAGCGAAAGCACGAATCGAGGCCCGGGGGGGACGCGTTTCGGGCAGCGTGTCGAAGAAAACCGACTACGTGGTGGCCGGCTCTGATCCCGGCAGCAAGCATGACAAGGCCGAGCAGCTCGGCGTAACCATACTCGATGAGGAAGGGTTGCTGAAGCTGCTGAAATAGTGCGGCGGGACAAGTACGGGAGAGCGATATGTCAAGGCACAAAGCGGGATCCGAAATCGTGCGCCGCCTGTTGCAGAACGATGACTTGCGGGTCATGTTGGATGCGCCGGAGGGCGACTATCGCGTCGAGTACTATACGACCACGATCAAGGACGCCGGTGCCGACGCCCCACGGCGCGTCCGGACATACCGGCTCGTGGACCTGTTCAGAGGCGGCATCACCCAGGAACCCTGGGAAAGGTACGACCTGGACAAACAGACGACGCTTGTCACCAACTTGATGGAGTTTGGAGGTTATCGCGTTTCAAAGGTCGTTGCGGGCTGGAAGGTGCAGTGTCCGGCTTGCGGCCACCTCATGCGCGGGAAGATCTGGGAATCAGTCCCAACAACCTGCGCACGGAAGGGGCCTCCCAGATGCAGGCAAAAATTCACCGATGACGACATCTCTGAAGAGGCGCACGCCGCCAGTTGACCACAGGATAAACGACATATGTCAGTGATCAGGAAAGCAGTGTTTCCGGTGGCCGGACTGGGCACGCGTTTCCTTCCGGCGACCAAGGCGAGCCCCAAGGAAATGCTGCCGATCGTCGACAAGCCGCTGATCCAGTACGCCGTGGAAGAGGCGGTCGCGGCGGGGATTACCGAGATGATCTTCGTCACCGGTCGCAGCAAGCGGGCGATCGAAGATCATTTCGACCAGGCGACCGAACTTGAGACGGAACTGGAACGCAAGGGCAGCCGGCATCTGCTGCACATGGTGCGAAACATCGTGCCCCCGGCCGTTAGCTGTATCTACCTGAGACAGCCCCGCGCACTCGGGCTGGGCCACGCCATCATGTGCGCTGCGCCCGTGGTGAAGGACGAACCCTTTGCCGTGCTGCTGGCCGATGACTTGATCAATGCCGGCGTCCCGGTCCTGCGGCAGATGAAAGAAGCGTTCGAGCAATGCCGTTGTTCGATCCTTGCGGTGCAGAACGTCGCGCGCCGCCAGACGCGGCAATACGGCATCGTCAAGGTAAAGGGGCGCGGGGGAAACCTGCGGCAGGTGACGGCGATTGTGGAGAAACCGGCGCCGAGCGCAGCGCCATCAACCCTGGCAGTGGTCGGGCGTTATATTCTCACGCCGCGTATCTTCCACCACTTGCGTCGTGTCCGCGCTGGATCGGGAGGCGAGATCCAACTGACTGATGGCATTGCGTCGCTGCTTGGCGAACAGGAGGTGATGGCCTACCGCTTCAATGGCGTGCGCTACGATTGCGGCGACAAGCTGGGTTATCTCAAGGCTAACGTTGCATACGGGATCGCACGCCCGGAGTTCGGAGTAAAGTTCAGGAGCTATTTGCGCTGCCTCATGCGACAAGGGCAAAAATGAGTTCAATCGGCGTATTACCATGTGCTAATATTCGTCGGAACCGGGTTAAGGAGCCACCATGGCCGACAAACTGATGATCGTGATGGTCAACACCGACCCCAAGAACCCCGCCGAACTTGGCGCGCCGTTCTTCCAGGCCGCCGTCGCGGCCGCCATGGATTACGAGGTCGAGGTGATACTGACGGCGCGCGCGGGCGAGCTGGCGATGAAGGGTGTCGCCGAGAAACTCTACGTGAAGGAAGGTTCCCCCAAGAGCGTCTACGACTTCATCAAGGACGCTCACGAGGCCGGTGTCCATTTCAAGGTCTGCACGCCGACACTGGACCTGTGGGGTAATGATCTGATTCCGGAGATCGAAGAAACCGTTGGCGGTGCCTATGTCATTCAGAAGGCCATGGATGATGACGTCGTCACTTTCACTTATTGATCGTGCCGGCGGGCTGCCCGCGGTGCATCGGCGGTGAGGGTCGCCGGTCACGTGACACGCGTGTTCCAGGGAGCCTGCCTGGCGGACGGCAGGACACGGAACGGCATTGGGTAATGGGCACGGCCGAAAGCGCCTGGGAAGTACTCGCAGGTGCAGAGGAGGTCTGCTCGCCCGAGGCCGTGATGGCGGCCGTGGCGCGCGTTGCGCGCGAGATCACGGCACGGCTCGAGCACTGCAATCCGCTTGCGCTGGCAGTCATGCGCGGCGGCGTCGTATTTGCCGGCCATCTGCTGCCCCTGTTGAGATTCCCGCTTGAATTCGACTACATCGATGTGACACGCTACGGTGACGCGACCCGCGGCGGCGAGATCGAGTGGCGCACCGGACCGGCCAGGTCAGTCGCCGGGAGAGTGGTGCTCGTGATCGACGACATCCTGGACGAGGGACACACGCTGGCGTTGATCCGTGAAAGGATTCTTGCGGCCGGGGCTGCTGCGTTCCACAGCGCGGTTTTCGCCGGAAAGGACACTGGCCGCCCCAAACGCGCGGCGGCCGATTTCCTGGGCGTCACGGTTCCCGACCGCTACGTGTTCGGGTTCGGCATGGACGTGCGCGGCGCCTGGCGCAACCTTCCCGCGGTCTATGCGCTCAAGGACAGCAAGTGCTAGGCGTCATCGGCGGCAGTGGGCTTAGCGTGCTTGCCAATCTCGAGGGCGTGCGGCGCGAGATTGTGCGCACGCCATACGGCGAACCCTCCTGCGCGCTGACGTTCGGCGCCATACGGGGCCGCGAGGTCGTCTTTCTGGCGCGCCACGGCTACGGCCATACCATACCGCCGCATCAGGTGAACTATCGCGCCAACCTCTGGGCGCTGCGCTCGCAGCAGGTTAACGACGTGGTTGCCATAGCATCGGTCGGTGCGATCCGGGACGACCTCATGCCCGGCGCCCTGGTGGTGCCGCATCAGATTCTGGATTACACCCATGGCAGGGAATCGACCTTTGCCACCGGCGCCGATCACGGCGTCCTGCATATTGATTTCACCGACCCGTACTGCCAGAAACTGCGCCGCCGCATACTCGAGGCTGCTGCCGAGGCCGGCCACCACGCGGCTGACGGCGCGACCTATGCCGCAACCCAGGGGCCGCGCCTGGAGACGGCCGCCGAGATCGATCGGCTGGAACGCGATGGTGCGGATGTCGTCGGGATGACCGGCATGCCGGAGGCGGCACTCGCACGCGAACTCGAACTCTGTTACGCGGCGCTGGCGGTCGTGGTCAACGCTGCCGCCGGACGGGGCGCGAGCACCCGTGGCATACGGATGGAGGAGATCAACGCCATTTCGAAGCTTGCCATGGAGCACGTGCGCAGCACCCTCGAACGGCTGGTGGAAATCGATGGCGATTAGACCGGTACTGAGGATGGGTGACCCGCGGCTCCTCCGCGTCTCGTCGCCGGTCGCGCAGTTCGATACGCCGGAACTGCATGCGTTGATTGCCGACATGCAGGATACGATGCGCGCGCTCAATGGGGCGGGTCTTGCGGCGCCACAGATCGGCGTCGCGTTGCGGGTGGTGATCTTCGGGATCGATCACAATCCCCGTTATCCGGACGCTGAAGCGGTGCCTTTTACGGTGCTGGTGAATCCGCTTCTCACGCCGCTCGACGCCGTCACCGAGGATGGGTGGGAGGGGTGCCTGAGCGTGCCCGGGATGCGCGGCCTCGTGCCGCGCTTGAAGCGTCTTGAGTACAGCGGCTGCGATCAGCATGGCGCGCGCGTGCATCGCCGCGTGGATGATTTTCACGCGCGGGTGGTACAGCACGAATGCGACCACCTTGACGGCATCCTGTATCCGCTGCGCATCCGCGACCTGCGTCAATTTGGCTTTAATGCAGAGCTGTTTCCGGGGCAGGACCTGCAGGAAGAGTAGCGTTTAGCGTTCGGGCGCGGGCGAACCGTCGTCATTGAGTCGTCAACCCGGCACTGGACACTCAACGCCAAGCGCAAGACTTTAAACACCGGGTCAGGTGCGCAACTGCGCGACGAGATCGCTCTCCATCCTAATGACACTCTTTGGATCCCGCAGCGCTTCCCCGGTGAGCAGAAACGTATCCTCGGCGCGGGCGCCCAGCGTGTTTATCCTTGCGGTATGCAGGTTGATGTCGTATCGGGTCAGCACGCGAGCGATACGCGAAAGCAGGCCCGGGCGGTCGCCCGCTATCACCGACAGCACCTGGTAGGTTCCCTTTTCGTCGGGCTGGATATTCACCTCGGGCGAGATCGGAAAGTGCCGCAACTGCCGGCTGAGCCGACCCTTGGTCAGTTCCGGCAGCGGCGTCCGGTGCAGTAACCGCTGCGTGAGCTCGTGCTCGATATAGCTGATCAGGTCACGGTAACGCGGCTGGCGGTTGTCGGGGTCCTGCACCTGGAAGCTGTCGAGCGCGTAGCCGTGTCGCGTGGTGTAGATCTTGGCTTCGAAAATGTCATAGCTGATGCTCTCGAAAAAGCTGCAGATGCGCGCGAACAGTTCCTTCTGGTCGGGGACGTACACCATGATCTGCAGCCCTTCTCCGGCGGGTGACAGGCGCGCCTTCACGACGGGCGTCTCGGTGTTGACCCGATAGTAGAGCAGACGGGTGTGCCACGTGATTTCTTGCGGTTCATGCCGCAGGAAGTACGCAGTGTCCAGGTTCTTCCACAAGATTTCGTGGGCGCCATCCGGTACCGCGTAGAGGCGCAGTTTCGTCAGTGCTTCCGCCTGCCGCGATTGCAGACTCGACGCAAGACTCGCTTCCCGTCCCGTCAACCGCCTGCGCGTGGCGTGGAACAGGTCTTCCAGCAACTTGGCCTTCCAGGCATTCCATACCTTGGGGCTCGTGCCCCGTATGTCGGCCACCGTGAGCAGGTAGAGCGCGATGAGCCGGCGCTCGGAGCCGACCTTCTGGGCGAAAGCCTGGAGTACGTCGGCGTCGCTCAGATCCTGTTTTTGCGCCGTCATCGACATCGTAAGGTGGTGCTCGACCAGCCATGCGACCAGCTCCGCGTCCTCTACCGACACGCAATGTGCGCGGCAGAAGCGCCGCGCGTCCGCCTTGCCGAGCCGGGAATGATCGCCCCCGCGTCCCTTGGCGATGTCATGAAACAGTCCCGCCAGGTAGAGCAGCTCTGGAGCCGCAAAATCGCTCATCAACCTGCTGCACAGCGGAAACTCGTGCGCGAGTTCCGGTATGGCGAAGCGCCGAAGGTTGCGGATGACCTTGAGTATGTGCTCATCCACGGTGTACACGTGGTACAGATCATGCTGCATCTGGCCCACGATACGGCCAAACGCCGGGAGGTAGGCTCCGAGGATGTCGTACTGGTGCATGCGCCTCAACTCCCGAACGACGCGGGTCGGGCTGCGCAGGATTTGCAGGAACAGGCCGCGGTTCGCCGGGTCACGCCGGAAAGCGGGATTGATGCGGCGCCGGGCGCGCCACAGCGCACGCAGCGTTCCCGCCGTCATGCCTTTCAGCTCGTGGTGCTGCTGGAGGAGAAGGAAACTCTCGAACACGGACTCGGGTCTGCGGGAAAAGAGCTGCTCGTCGCGCGCCTCGAGGAATTCGCCGCGAATGCCGAAGTGTGCGTCGATTTCGCGGTACTCGCGATCGCGCACCGGCGCAATGCGCCCCCGGATGTTCTGCAGCAGGATAATGTTAAGCTGCGATACCGATTTCGCCGTGCGGTAGTAGCGTTGCATGAGCTGCTCGCTCGCCAACCGGTGCGGGCGATCACAGAGCTTGAACTGGCGGGCGAGGGCTGACTGGTGGTCGAAGAGGAGGCGGTCCTCACGCCGCCCCGCGAGGTAATGCAGCCGCACGCGCAGCGTCTGCAGAAAAGCCTCATGGCGCTGAATCTCGCGCGCTTCCTGCAACGTGATGACACCGCGTCGCGCGAGCTCGCGCCAGGTGTTGCCGATCCCTCCTGCCCGGGCGATCCACAGGATGGTGTGCAGATCCCGCAGTCCGCCGGCGCGTTCCTTGATATTCGGCTCGAGATTGGTTTCTTCGTAGCGCGCATGACGCTGCTGTTGCTCGAGGCGCTTTGCCTGCAGGAAAGCAGCAGGATCCCGGGCGCTTTCCATGCGGCCAACGAACCGGCGGAAGAGCGCGCGGTTGCCCGCGATCAATCTTGCCTCCAGGAGGTTCGTCTGTACCGTGATGTCCTGCTGGGCGAGATCGATGCATTCCCCGATGGTGCGCACGCTGTGGCCGACTTCGAGTCCCATGTCCCAAAGCATGCCGATGAAGGCTTCGATTTCTTCCCGATGCGGAGCACACGGAGCCTCCGGAAGGAGAATCAGGAGGTCCACGTCCGAACGCGGAAATAGCAGGCCGCGCCCGTACCCGCCGACCGCGACCAGGGCGGTTTCGCCAGGAAGCGCGCAGCAGCGCCACGTCTGCCGCAACTGCCGGTCGACCGCCCTGCTCAGGCGCCGCAGCAGTTCCCCGGCACCGAGTCCCGTGAAAAAGGCATGGCGCAACGCGTCGCGCTCGCGCGCGAGCGCGGTCCTGAACTGGTGAGCAAGCTTCCGGGGCGCGGTTTCGGCGCCCCGCGGGACGACACCTGTCATGGGATCAGGGGTGATGCGGACGCGCGACCCGGTTCCTCAAGTCGCAATTCCGCTCGGCGTATGGGCCGCTTCCGTCTTGCGCCGCGGCGCCCCGGGCGATACGGTAAGCACCTCGTAACCCGTCTCGGTCACCAGGATGGTGTGCTCCCACTGGGCCGAGAGGCTGTGGTCCTTGGTCACTATGGTCCAGCCGTCTGCAAGCTGCCGGATATCCGCTTTTCCGGCGTTGATCATGGGCTCCACTGTAAACGTCATGCCGGCTCGAAGTTCGAGGCCGGTTCCAGGGTAGCCATAGTGCAGGACCTGCGGTTCCTCGTGGAACTTGGTGCCGATGCCGTGGCCGCAGAATTCACGCACAACACTGTATCCCTGCCTTTCGGCGTAAACCTGTATCGCATGCCCGATGTCGCCAAGGCGCGCGCCGGGGCTCACCGTCTCGATCCCCCGCCACATGCACTCGAACGTCACCTCGCACAAACGCTTCGCCTGGATCGATGGCTGAGCGACGAAGAACATCCGGCTGGTGTCACCGTGGTAACCGTCCTTGATAACCGTGATGTCGAGGTTGACGATGTCACCCGACTTGAGCTTCTTTTCGCCCGGCACCCCGTGGCAAACGACGTGATTGACCGAGGTGCAGATCGACTTCGGAAACGGCACGTAGCCGGGTGGGGCGTAGTTCAGCGGCGCCGGTATGGTGCGCTGGTATTCCACCATGTAGTTGTGGCACAGCCGGTCAAGCTCGGCCGTTGCAATGCCGGGTTTTACATAGGGAGCAATAAAATCAAGCACTTCTGCCGCGAGCCGGCCCGCAACTCGCATTTTCTCGATCTCTTCCCCGGATTTGAGCTGGACCGCCATGAATCGGATATCACTCACTCGCGCAACGATAAATTGCGACTCGGCAGGACAAAAAACCGTAATTTTAGTCGACAATCAGTACCGCAGGGGAAACTCTGCCAACGCCTCAATCAAAGCTTGAGCGCATTGGATTTCCTACGCTATAATAACAAGTTAGCTCGCTCCTTATGTACTCTTGCAGCGGGCAATTCGCACATCCGCGCAGGATTGGGGTGCCGGCCCGTCACGGGTCGGTTGCAACCGCGGATGGAGGTTCAACCCTATCACAGGAGTTTAAATGTCGGTCACGATGCGTCAAATGCTGGAAGCGGGGGTGCATTTTGGACACCAGACCCGCTATTGGAATCCGAAGATGGCAGATTACATTTTCGGGCATCGCAACAGGATCCACATCATCAACCTCGAGAAGACGCTGATGATGTACCAGGGGGCGCTCAAGTTCGTCCATCAGTTGTCGTCCAACAAAGGCACAGTCCTGTTCGTGGGCACCAAGCGCCAGGCGCGCGATATCATCAAGGAAGAGGCGCAACGGTGCGGCTCGCCATTCGTGGACTACCGCTGGCTGGGCGGCATGCTGACGAACTACAAGACGGTCAAGCAGTCGATCAAGCGACTGAAGGACATGGAAGCTATGATCCAGGACGGCTCGATCGAAAAGTTGCCCAAGAAGGAGGCATTGCGGTACGAGCGCGAGATCGCGAAGCTGGACCGAAGCCTCGGCGGCATCAAGGACATGAACGGTCTGCCCGACGCCATGTTCGTGATCGACGTGGGATACCAGAAAAACGCTGTGGCGGAGGCGAACAAGCTCGGGATTCCGGTGATCGGCGTGGTCGACACCAACCATACGCCGGACGGCATCGAATACGTGATCCCCGGCAACGATGATTCGAGTCGCGCGATCCGCCTGTACGCGCGCGGCATCGCCGACGCGGTGCTTGAAGGGCGCAGTGACACCGTGAAGGAGATCGTGGGCGGCGGTGACGAGTTCGTCGAGATCGAAGATGCCGAGGAAGCGGAAGGCTGACACAAGGCGCTGCGGGGACAAGGGGCGCGAGCCCCTTTTTTTTAACCAATGGAGCAGTTGATGGCGGAAATCACCGCAAGCATGGTTCGGGAGCTGCGCGAGAAGACCGACGCCCCCATGATGGAATGCAAGAGGGCCTTGACCGAGGCCGCGGGCGATATGGCGAAGGCAGAAGAGATCCTCCGTGTGAAACTGGGCAACAAGGCGAGCAAGGCCGCCTCCCGCATTACCGCGGAAGGCGTGGTCGCAGTGTGGATCGCTGACGGCGGCAAGTCGGGGGGCATGGTCGAACTCAATTGTGAAACAGATTTCGTCGCCAGGAATCCGGACTTTCTGGCGCTGGCGGACGCGCTGGCACAGCTGGTTGTGGCACACGATCCGGCCGACGTGGTGGGACTTGCGCGGCTGTCGCTCGATGGCTCCACGGTCGAGGAGGCGAGACAGGCATTGGTCGGCAGGATCGGCGAGAACATCACGATACGCCGCTCTATCCGCCTTGCCGCCAAAGGTCGCCTTTCGAGTTACGTTCATGGCGGCGCGCGGATAGGCGTCATCGTTGACTGCGTGGCGGGCGACGAAGCGCTGGGCAAGGACCTTGCAATGCATATCGCCGCCAGCAAACCGGTCGCCCTGGTGGCGGCCAACGTTGCCCCGGGGTTAATCCGGAAGGAACGGGACATCGCCGTAGCCAAGGCGGCGGCGTCCGGGAAGCCCGCAAACATCGTCGAGAAGATGGTGGAAGGCGCCATCCAGAAATTTCTGAAGGAAGTCACGCTGCTCGGTCAGCCCTTCGTCAAGAACGACAAGCAAACGGTGGAACAATTACTCAAGTCGAAGGGCGCCTCGGTGGCCAGCTTCGTGCTTTACGTGGTCGGAGAGGGCATTGAGAAGAAAAAGGACGACTTCGCCGCGGAGGTCATGGCGCAGGTCGGGCAGGCCGTCAGAAGCGAAACGCGTGCGGCGCCTGCATCCTGAGCGACGAGTTTCCTGATTCGAACGAGACCAGCATGCCGGAGACACCCGCCTACAAGCGAATTTTGCTGAAGTTGAGCGGCGAGGCGCTGATGGGCGACGAGAGCTACGGAATCCACCGCCCCACCGTGGAGCGCATCGTGGACGAGATCGCCGAGGTGGTCCAGCTCGGCGTCGAAGTCGCCGTGGTCATCGGTGGCGGCAATATCTTTCGTGGCGTGGCGCCCGCGGCGGCAAACATGGACCGGGCAACCGCCGATTACATGGGCATGCTCGCGACCGTGATGAACGCACTGGCGCTGCAGGACGCGATGCGACGGGCCCATCTGGTCAGCCGGGTGCAGTCGGCGCTTAACATCGAGCAGATCGTGGAGCCCTATATCCGCGGCAAGGCGATGCGTTACCTCGAAGACGGGCGCGTGGTGATCTTTGCCGCCGGAACGGGCAACCCATTTTTCACCACGGATACGGCGGCGGCGCTGCGCGGCATGGAAATGAACGTGGATCTGGTCCTGAAAGCGACCAAGGTGGACGGCGTCTATACGGACGACCCCAGGACCCACCCCGATGCCATGCGTTACAAGCGGCTCACCTTCGACGAGGCAATCATCAAGAATCTCAAGGTCATGGACGCGACTGCACTGACCCTGTGCCGGGACCAGAAGCTTCCCATAAACGTATTCAGCATTTTCAAACAGAAGGCGCTCAAGCGCGTGGTGCTCGGAGAAGACGAAGGCACGATGGTTCACGTTTAATGCGGAGGCCCGGATGATAGCCGACGTGAAGAAGACTGCGGAGCAGAAGATGAAAAAGACGCTCGAAGCGCTCAAGCATGACCTTGCAAAAGTGCGTACGGGGCGCGCTCATACGGGGCTGCTGGACCACATCACGGTCGACTATTACGGGACCGCTACGCCGGTGCCGCAAATGGGAAGCGTGACGCTGATCGATTCGCGCACGATCGGAGTGACTCCGTGGGACAAGAAAATGACGGGGGCGATCGAGAAAGCGATCCGCGATGCCGGCCTGGGCCTGAATCCCGCGACCCAGGGGGAGGTGGTGAGGGTGCCGATGCCGGCGCTTACCGAAGATCGGCGCCGGGAGCTGATCAAGGTCGTGCGCACCGAGGCCGAGAATGGGCGAGTCGCCGTGCGCAATGTTCGCCGCGACGCCATCAGTCATCTCAAGGATCTGCTCAAGCAAAAGAAGGTCGCCGAGGACGAGGAGCGGCGCGCCCAGGACGACATCCAGAAGCTGACGGATCGCCATATTGCAGAGATCGACAAGATGCTGCAGGTCAAGGAAGCCGACCTGCTGGCGGTGTAGCGCGGTGAGCATGGGTGCAGACCGTTCGAGTCGCCCGGGCGCCGAGGCTCGCGCGGCACGCTCCGACCCGCATCATGTTGCGATCGTCATGGATGGCAACGGGCGCTGGGCGCGGCAACGCTTCCTGCCGCGGGTTGCCGGCCACAGGCGTGGGGTGGAGGCGGTGCGTGAGGTGGTGCGGGCCTGCCGCGAGCGCAAGATTGGATTCCTGACGCTGTTTGCGTTCAGCAGCGAAAACTGGCATCGCCCAGCCGATGAAGTGTCGTACCTGATGGAACTGTTTGCGCTCGCGCTCGAGGACGAAGTGGGCAAACTGCACCAGCATGGCGTCCGCTTCCGCGTGGTCGGCGATTCGTCCCGCTTCGGTTCGCGACTGACCGATCTCATCGCCCGGGCTGAGCACCTGACCCGCGAAAATGCCGGGCTGGCGCTGACCGTGGCCGCGAACTACGGCGGACGCTGGGACATGGTGCAGGCGATCAATCGCATGCTTGTCGAGCGGCCGCCGACGGGCGCGCCGATCTCGGAGGCGGATCTGGCCCCGTTTCTCGCGCTGAGTTATGCTCCGGAACCCGATTTGTTCATCCGCACCGGAGGTGAGCAGCGTATCAGCAATTTCCTGCTGTGGCAGATCGCCTATACGGAACTCTATTTTACCGACACGCTGTGGCCCGATTTCGACGCAGCCGCGTTCGAGGAAGCCCTTGCCGCCTATCGTCGCCGCGAGCGCCGCTTCGGCCGCCTCGAGGCAAGCGTGTCGCAGGCGGCGCCAGCGATGTTCCCCCAGCGCCTGCTTACCGCGGTTGCCCTTCTGTCCGTTTTTGTCGGCGCCATGTACGTTTTGCCCCGCGTTTGGTGGTCAGCGTTCCTTGTGCCCGGACTATTCGTTGCCAGCATGGAGTGGGCGCGGCTCGCGCGATGCGGGCGCGGACAAGGTGTGCTCTTCGCGGCCATGACTCTGGCGTCATTCCTGGCGCTTCTTTGTGCGGCGGAGCTGGGAGCGCGCGATCGGCCGAGCGTGAATCTTCCCGCCACCCTGACTTACCTGGCCGCAACCGTTTTCTGGTTGGCCATCGTTCCCATCTGGCTTGCGGCCGGATGGCGGACGCGGCACCCGGTGGTGCTGGGAGTCGCGGGCTGGCTGGTGCTGGTCCCCACGTGGCTCGCATTGGTCGAGATGCAGGCCGCTCCTTCGCAAAGTCTGTTCGTTCTGGGCGTCGTCTGGATCGCGGATACCGCCGCTTATCTGGTGGGGAGGCGTTTCGGACGTCACCGGCTGGCACCGACGATCAGTCCGGGGAAAACGTGGGAGGGCGTGGCTGGAGCGGGTCTAGCAGTGGCGGTGTATTATGCATTGGCTTGGGCGGCCGGTTTTCCACAGAACGTGACATGGAATGTGGCCGGCGGCTCGGTCGTCGTTGCACTGGTTGCCGTGATGAGCATCGAAGGGGATCTGTTCGAGTCGTGGATGAAGCGCCAGGCGGGGGTGAAAGACAGCGGAACTCTGCTGCCCGGCCACGGCGGCCTGCTCGACCGGATCGACGGGCTGACCGCGAGCGTTCCGGCAGTGGCCCTGCTCATGCAGGTACTGCCAGCCACGATGAGCGCGTGACGATGGCGGCATTGCGGCACCTGACCATCCTTGGATCGACCGGGAGTGTCGGAATCAATACGCTCGATGTCGTGGCACGACATCCGGAGCGGTTCCGCATTGCTGCCCTCGCGGCGCGTAGCCGCGTCGACGTCCTGTTCGATCAATGCGTCCGCTTCCGGCCCGATGTGGCGGTGATGCTGGAAGCGCGGGCCGCAGAGCAGCTCGATCACAGGTTGAGGAGTGCGGGTGTCGAGTGCAGCGTGCGCTGCGGCACCCATGCGCTTGAGCAGGCCGCGGCATTGCCTCACGTCGATACCGTCATGGCTGCGATCGTGGGCATCGCCGGTTTGCGTCCTACGCTGGCGGCGGCGAAAGCCGGAAAGAAGGTCTTGCTCGCCAACAAGGAATCGCTGGTGACCGCCGGTCCCGTGCTGATGGACGCCGTGCGCGAAGGCGGGGCGACGCTGCTGCCGATCGACAGCGAGCACAATGCCATATTTCAGGCGTTGCCGCGAGCGCACCAGCAGGGGCTGGAGTCGGTCGGCGTCAGACGCGTTCTCCTGACCGCGTCCGGCGGGCCGTTTCGCATGACGCCGCTGCGCCAGCTTGAGCACGTCACCCCAGACGAAGCCTGCGCGCATCCAACGTGGGTCATGGGACGGAAGATCTCGGTCGACTCGGCGACCATGATGAACAAGGGCCTCGAGGTGATCGAAGCACACTGGCTGTTTGGTGCGGGAGCCGATCAGATTGAAGTGCTCATCCACCCCGAAAGCGTGATTCATTCCCTGGTCGAGTATGTTGACGGATCGGTAATCGCGCAGCTCGGCAATCCTGATATGCGCACTCCGATCGCATTCGCCTTGGGCTTCCCCGAACGCATTGACGCGGGCGTGGAGTATCTGGATCTGTCGCGCATCGGCGCGCTGCATTTCGAGCGGCCAGACATGAAACGCTTCCCGTGCCTGAAGCTCGCTTTTGCGGCGTTACGGGCGGGCGGCAGCGCGGCAGCGGTGCTCAATGCTGCCAATGAAGTGGCAGTGGAAAGTTTCCTGGATGGGCGTTTGAGTTTTTCCCGGATTCCGGCGTTGATCGAGTCGGTGCTCGAACGCACTGCGCCGTCCGCCCCGCGCAGCCTCGAAGACGTACTGGCCGCTGACAGCGAGGCGCGGCTGCAGGCCGGACGGTGGTTGGCGGACGCGCGGACGGGAACGCGTTCCGTCCGCAAAACCCGAAGCGCTTGAGTCTCGACACCCGTGGGCCGACAATTGCCGCAATGAATATCGTGTTGACCGTCGTCGCTTTCGTCGCCGCGTTGGGCTGTCTTATCGTCGTGCATGAGCTGGGCCATTACGTCGTTGCAGGCTGGTGCAACGTCAAGGTGCTGCGCTTCTCGGTGGGGTTCGGGCGACCTCTCTGGCGCACCCGGCGCGGCCCCGATGATACGGAATGGGTGATCGCGGTTTTCCCGCTGGGCGGGTATGTCAAGATGGCCGACGAGCGCGAAGCGCCGGTGGCTGCGCGGGACCTCCCACGGGCGTTCAACCGCCAGTCGGTCTACCGGCGCATCGCGATCGTGAGTGCGGGGCCGATCGCGAACTTTCTGTTTGCAATCGTGCTCTACTGGGCGTTGTTCCTCCACGGAGTACCCGGGTTGAAGCCTGTCGTCGGGCCCGTCGTTGCCGGCACCCCTGCCGCTGTGGCCGGTTTCACTGCCGGGGACCTGATCACCAGTATCGACGGCGATACGACCGCCACATGGCAGGACGCGCGCTGGGTCCTGTTGCAGCACGCAGTACAACGGAGCCGGGTCGAAGTGGAGGTGCGCACCGGGCGCGGCGCGCATGCCGTGCGCACGCTCGATCTGTCAAGTCTGAGCCCATCCGACCTGGATGGAGATTTCCTGCGCGTGGTCGGTTTCGCGCGCTACCAACCCGTGCTGAAGCCAATCATCGGCAGTGTCGTAAGCGGCGGTGCCGCGGCTGGCGCCGGAATGCAGGCGGGCGACGAGATTGTCGCGGTCAACAATCAGCGCATCACGAGCTGGGATCAGGTGGTGAACGTCGTGCGCGGCCACCCGAACGCCGCTCTCACGTTCGAATTGAGGCGCCACGGCGCGTTGCTTCCGGCGATCCCGGTCACGCCGACGCCGGTCAGGGAGGAGGGCAGGACGATCGGGCGCATCGGCGCCGCGCCCATGGTGGATCGCAATGCGCTGGCGGAGTTGTGGACCGAGGTGCGTTATGGGCCGGGCGAAGCGCTGGTGAGGGCGCTGTACAAGACCTGGGACACGTCCGTCTTCAGCCTGAAGATGCTCGGCAAGATGATGATTGGCGAAGTCTCGCTGAAAAACCTCAGTGGACCGATCACGATCGCCGATTACGCCGGTCAGACCGCGCAAAGCGGGTGGATTCCGTACCTGCTTTTTATCGCACTGATCAGCATCAGTCTCGGCGTGCTCAATCTGCTGCCAATCCCGTTATTGGACGGTGGGCATTTGATGTATTATATGGTCGAGTTGGTCAAAGGCAATCCGGTCTCCGAGCGCACGATGGAGATCGGCCAGCAGGTCGGCATGGCGCTGCTGTTCACCCTGATGGTCTTCGCGCTGTATAACGACATAAGTCGCCTTTTCAACGGTTAGCCGGGAATGAATCTGTTACGCGCGGTTTTGGGTTTGCTCCTGGCGCTGGCGTTGCCTGCGATTGCGATCGAGCCGTTCGTCATCAAGGACATCCGCATCGAAGGCATACAGCGTACGGAAGCCGGTACCGTGTTCAGCTACCTTCCCGTCAAGGTCGGCGACACCATGACGGACGAGAAGGCGGCCCAGACCATCCGGGCGCTGTTCGCGACCGGTTTTTTTCGTGACGTGACGCTCGAGGCCGAAGCGGGTGTGCTGGTAGTGGTGGTGCAGGAACGGCCGTCCATCGCGCAGATTGAATTCGTCGGCATGCGGGAGTTTGACAAGGACGCCGTACTCAAGGGGTTGCGCCAGGTGGGTCTCGCCGACGGGCGTATTTTCGACAAGGGGCTCCTGGATCGCGCCGAACAGGAACTCAAACGCCAGTACCTCAGTCGGGGCATGTACGCCGTCAACGTCAGCACCACGGTGACGCCGCTGGAGCGCAACCGGGTCGCGATCAATTTCAGTATCGACGAGGGGACGGTCTCCAAGATCCGCCAGATCACGATAATCGGCGCCAACGCGTTCCGCGAACGCGATCTGCTGGGATTGATGACGTTGAGGACGCCGGGGCTGATGACATGGTTCAGCAAACAGGATCAGTATTCACGGCAAAAGCTGTCGGCCGACCTCGAAACGCTGCGTTCGCATTACCTCGACCGCGGCTATATCGAGTTCAACGTGGAATCGACGCAGGTTTCCATCACGCCGGACAAGCAGGATATCTACATCACGATCAGCATCACCGAAGGCCCCAAGTACAGCGTGTCCGGGGTGAAGGTTGACGGCGCGAAACTGATCCCGGATGAGGAAATCACCAAGCTGATCAAGGTCAAGCCGGGCGATACGTTTTCGCGCGCGACCTTGACCGAGTCGAGCAAGGCGATAAGCGAGCGGCTCGGCAACGATGGTTACGCGTTCGCCAACGTCAATGCCATTCCGGAACTGGACAAGCAGAAGCACCAGGTGGCGTTCACGTTTTTCATCGATCCGGGCCGCCGCGTTTACGTCCGTCGCATCAACGTCAGTGGAAACAACCGTACCCGGGACGAAGTCATACGCCGCGAGATGCGCCAGCTTGAAGGCGGATGGTATTCGGGGGACAAGATCAACCTGTCGCGTCGGCGCATAGACAAACTCGGATATTTCACCGAGGTCAACATCGAGACACCCGCGGTGCAGGGGGCGACCGACCAGGTCGATGTGAATGTTGCAGTCGTGGAGAAGCCGACCGGAGTGTTCCTGCTGGGCGCTGGTTTTGGAAGCGGCAGCGGCCTGCTGCTTTCGGGGTCGGTAACGCAGCAGAACATATTCGGGTCGGGCAAGCACCTGAGTGCGACGGTCAACACCAGCAACAATTCGACGGTCTACGCGTTGTCGTACAACGATCCGTATTTCACGGTCGACGGGGTAAGCCAGGGGTTCGATGTGTACTTACGCGACCTCAATGCGGCTGACGCAGGCCTTGGCCGTTACGAAACTCGGACTGCCGGCGCGGCGATACGCCTGGGAGTCCCGATATCGGAGATCGATACCATCAACTATGGCCTGGGCGTGGAAAATACGAAGCTCACAACGTTTTCGGATAGCCCGTTGTTCTACCTTGATTATGTGTCAACTTTCGGCGAGAAGAACACGGCGCTGCTCGGAACGGTAGGGTGGGCCCGCGATGGGCGCGACAGCCTGATCTATCCGACATCAGGTTCGTACCAGAGGGCGAATGTAGAGGCTGGGCTCCCCGGTGGATCACTCAAGTACTACAAGACATCCTATCAATATCAGCGTTATTTTCCTTTGTCCCGCCTCTACACGGTGATGC
>MEQT01000242.1:178-293 GCA_001770325.1 Betaproteobacteria bacterium RIFCSPLOWO2_02_64_14 | reverse complement strand
ACCTCACTGGGGCGCCCATCTATCGAAGGGCGCGATCGGGAATCAGTTACTTGCCCCAGGAGTCTTCGGTTTTTAGGCGGCTCACGGTGGAAGCCAATCTGCTCGCAATCTTACA
>MEQT01000242.1:0-147 GCA_001770325.1 Betaproteobacteria bacterium RIFCSPLOWO2_02_64_14 | reverse complement strand
AATCGCTCTGTGGCGCTCCTAAAGATGCTGGGCATCGGTCATCTGGCAACTCATAAAGCGTTCACTCTTTCAGGGGGTGAGCGCCGCCGAGTGGAGATTGCCCGCGCACTGGTCCTGTCACCGTACTTTTTGCTCCTCGACGAACCG
>MEQT01000241.1 GCA_001770325.1 Betaproteobacteria bacterium RIFCSPLOWO2_02_64_14 | reverse complement strand
CGACGGCAAGCTCGCCAGCCTGCGCTTCAACCTTGCGCGCAAGCCGCGGCGCGCGAAGCCCGGGATGAACGTGTCCCAGATGCACTATGCGCGGCGCGGCATGGTGACGCCGGAGATGGAATTCATCGCCATCCGCGAGAATCAGCGGCGCGAAGGATTGGCGGAGCTGTTGACGCGGCAACATCGCGGGGAGCACTTCGGCGCGTCGATACCGAAACTGATTACGCCCGAATTCGTGCGCGATGAGGTGGCGCGCGGGCGCGCCATCATCCCTGCCAACATCAACCATCCGGAGACCGAGCCGATGGTGATCGGGCGCAACTTCCTGGTCAAGATCAACGCCAACATCGGCAACTCGGCGATTTCATCCGGCATCCAGGAGGAAGTCGAAAAGATGACGTGGGCGATCCGGTGGGGCGGAGACACCGTGATGGATCTCTCGACCGGCAAGCATATTCATGAAACCCGAGAGTGGATCATCCGCAATTCCCCGGTGCCCATTGGAACGGTTCCCATCTATCAGGCGCTGGAAAAGGTGGACGGCAAGGCCGAGGAGCTTACCTGGGAAATCTACCGCGATACCCTGATCGAGCAATGCGAGCAGGGCGTCGACTACTTCACCGTCCACGCCGGCGTGCGGCTCGCCTACATTCCGCTCACCGCAAAGCGCATGACGGGGATCGTTTCGCGTGGCGGCTCGATCATGGCCAAGTGGTGCCTGGCGCACCACAAGGAAAGCTTTCTCTACACCCATTTCGAGGAGACCTGCGAAATCCTCAAGGCCTACGACGTGTCGTTCTCGTTGGGAGACGGGCTGCGCCCCGGGTCAATCTATGACGCCAACGACGAAGCGCAGATCGCGGAGCTGAAGACCCTGGGGGAACTGACCGACATCGCCTGGAAGCACGACGTGCAGGTAATGATCGAGGGCCCCGGCCACGTGCCGATGCAGCTCATCAAGGAGAACATGGACCTGCAGTTGAAATACTGCAAGGAAGCGCCGTTCTACACGCTGGGCCCGCTCACCACCGACATCGCCCCCGGCTACGATCACATCACGTCGGCGATCGGCGCCGCGATGATAGGGTGGTACGGCACAGCGATGCTGTGCTACGTGACGCCCAAGGAACACCTGGGCCTGCCCGACAAGGAAGACGTGAAGGACGGCATCATGGCTTACAGGATCGCCGCGCACGCCGCCGATCTCGCCAAAGGCCATCCGGGCGCCCAGATCCGGGATAATGCGTTGTCGAAGGCGCGCTTCGAGTTCCGCTGGGAAGACCAGTTCAATCTCGGCCTCGATCCCGACAAGGCCAAGCAGTTCCACGACGAGACCCTGCCGCAGGAGGGCGCGAAACTCGCCCACTTCTGCTCGATGTGCGGGCCCCACTTCTGCTCGATGAAGATCACCCAGGATGTGCGTGAGTACGCCGAGAAGCAGGGCCTTTCCGAGACCGACGCGCTCGACAAGGGCATGGCTGACAAGGCGCGAGAGTTCGTGACCCGGGGCGCAGAGATTTACACCAAGCTGTAAACTTGGAGAAACGCCGGGCGTTGTACCAAGTTACGGGGAGTTCCCTGTGGAGATAGGGTTTATGCGCGCGTTCGTCGGTATCGCCGCACTTTGTGCTGGTCTTGCTGTCGCCGCTCCGGCAGCGGCTGATGACGCGGGCGATGCGCCCGCATCGACCGGGGCGGAACAGATCCTCCGGGGTCTGGTGCGCGAGCGCGATGTTTCCCTGCTCTTCGACTTTGTGCGCGAATCCCTTATTGCCGGAATTCACGGCCACGAGCCGCCGCCGGTGCCGGATGAACTGACCGGACGGGCAGAGGTGCTCGGCCAGGCGCTCAAAGCGCAAGGCGCGCTCGCAGCCCTCGCGTTGCTCGCTGCCCTGGAACAACGCGCGAAGCAGGCTCTGCGGGAAATTCCGACACCTCGCCCCGTATTGCCGCCCGCAAGCCCGTCTACGCCGCTCTAGGCTCCGCGGTTATCGAGAAATCACCCTCTTCCCGCGGGTTCGTGGGAAGACACGAGGTTCGCAGCGCGCGGTCGCGAGTGACGACTGGCGCCACCAGCGACTCGTCGTTCCCGGTCACGTAGAATAGCGGCTGCCTCATGGACCTCGCGCTCTACCTCAAGGCCCTGATACTCGGCATCGTCGAAGGGCTCACCGAATTCCTGCCGATTTCCAGCACCGGACACCTGATCCTGGTCGGCGACCTGCTCGGCTTCAACGATGAAAAGGGCAAACTGTTCGAGATCGTGATTCAGAGCGGTGCGATGCTGGCGATCATCTGGGAGTACCGGCGGCGCTTCGGCCGGATTGTGGCGGGCCTCGCGCGTGACGCCGCGGCGCGGCGCTTTGTGGCGAATCTGATCGTGGCTTTCCTGCCCGCCGCGCTGCTGGGACTCGCGTTTGGCGGCCTAATCAAACAGCACCTGTTTCAGGCTGTCCCGGTCGCCTCCGCGTTCATCGCGGGCGGTCTGGTCATACTGTGGGTCGAACGCGGCCGGCGCGGGCACCGGATAGAAGATGTGGAGGCGATGACCTGGCGCGACGCGCTCAAGGTCGGTTGCGCGCAGGCACTTGCGTTGATACCCGGCGTTTCACGCTCCGGGGCGACCATCATCGGGGGGTTGCTGTTCGGTCTGTCGCGACGGGCGGCAACCGAGTTCTCGTTCTTCCTCGCAGTGCCAACGCTCATTGCCGCCGGCGCATATGACCTCTACAAGCACCGGGCATTGCTGGGCGACGGCGATCTTGGCATTTTCGCGGTCGGAGCGGCAGCAGCCTTCGTGTCGGCGTTCCTGTGCGTGCGGTGGCTGCTGCGTTACATCGCCACCCACGACTTCACGGCGTTCGCCTGGTATCGGATCGTCTTCGGCGTGGTGGTGCTGGTGACGGGCTACGCTGGCGTCGTTACATGGTCAGCGTGAGCACGCAATACCGCATGAAGAAAACGCAACTGACATGCGGGTAATCGGTGTCCTTCTTCATCCTTCCGCCTTCATCCTTCATCCTTAACTTTGGATCCACGGCAATCCGGCCTTACGCCAGCCCCCTTTCGTATTGCGGTGGCCCTGTGCGTCCTTATCGCCTTCGAAGCCTTCGAGCACGTTATAGGACTCGGTGTACCCCGCCTGCATGGCGAGCATGGCCGCGTTGTGCGAGCGCCCGCCGCTGCGGCAGATAAACATCACCATCGCCTCCTTGTCGACCTGCTGCTCGAGTGCGGCGAGGAATCCCGGATTCGGCCGGCTGCCCGGATAGCTGAGCAACTCGATTTCAACGGCGCCCGGAATCCGACCTACCCAGTCCAGCTCCGCGCGCGTGCGCACGTCCACGATTTTGGCGCCGGGTGCTTCGCGGCATAGCTGATAAGCCTCTTGCGGCAACAAAGCCCCATTGTACGGGAGCTCCATTCGCTGTCCGCGTTCACGGGCATTGTCTAGAATTTGGCTGATTGCCATCAGGACCAGTACTCAACAAATAAACGAAACCGCAATTTTATCCGAGATAGTCGAATATGATATGCACTATCAAGGTGCGGATATGAGATACTTTGCACCAAATCGGTGCATATGATCATCCTTTTTCAATATAAGATCTTGTGACACAATGCATTTCCCGCGCCGGTACTTGGCACAATTTGTGCTCATAACGGGACTTCCATCATTCGATTTGTTTCCAACAGTGCTCAGGAGAAAGCAATGGCAGTTGCCGATGTAATGAAAATGATCAAGGACGATGAGGTGAAGTTTGTGGACTTGCGTTTCACGGATACGCGCGGAAAGGAGCAGCATGTTTCCGTCCCCGTTAAAGCCTTCACCGATGCCAAGTTCAGCGACGGCCACTTTTTCGACGGATCGTCAATCGCCGGCTGGAAGAGTATCGAGGCCTCCGACATGGTACTGATGCCGGATCCGGATTCTGCGCGGATGGATCCTTTCACGGACGAGCCGACGCTGCTTCTCCAATGCGACGTGATCGAGCCCTCCGATGGCAAAGGCTACGATCGCGACCCGCGCTCGATCGCGAAGCGCGCGGAGGCCTACTTGAGATCGACCGGCATCGCAGACACGGCTTTCTTCGGGCCCGAGCCGGAGTTCTTCGTTTTCGACTCCGCCACGTGGAGGGTGGAAATGGGGCAGGCGTTCTACAAGATCAAGTCCGAAGAAGCCCCGTGGTCGTCCGGCGAAGACCTTGAGGGCGGCAATATGGGGCATCGCGCGCCCATCAAGGGCGGGTACTTTCCGGTGCCGCCGGTGGATTCGCTCCAGGATATCCGCTCCGCCATGGTGCTGGCGATGGAAGAGATGGGTGTCGAATGCGAGGTGCATCACCATGAAGTCGCCGCCCCAGGCCAGTGTGAGATCGGCACCAAGTTCAACAGCCTGGTCAAGCGCGCCGACTGGATGATGATTCTGAAATACGCGGTGCATAATGTGGCACACTCATACGGCAAGACCGCGACCTTCATGCCGAAGCCCATCGTGGGGGACAACGGTTCCGGCATGCACGTGCACCAGTCGCTCGCCAAGGGCGGGCAGAATCTTTTCAGCGGCAGCAGCTACGCGGGCCTGTCGGAGCTCGCGCTTTACTACATCGGCGGCATCATCAAGCATGCCAAGGCGCTGAACGCGATCACCAACCCGGGCACCAACTCGTACAAGCGACTGGTGCCGGGCTTCGAGGCCCCGATCAATCTCGCGTACTCATCGCGCAACCGCTCGGCCGCAGTGCGGGTACCGCTGGTGTCCAATCCGAAAGCACGCAGAATCGAAGTGCGCTTTCCGGACCCGACCTGCAATCCCTATCTCGCGTTCACCGCGATGATGATGGCCGGTCTCGACGGCATCCAGAACAAGCTTCATCCCGGCGACCCGATCGACAAGAACCTTTATGACCTGCCGCCTGAGATCGCGAGCAAGATCCCGCATCCGTGCGCGTCGCTCGACGAAGCGCTGGATTACCTGGACAAGGATCGCGACTTCCTGACGCGCGGCGGGGTATTCTCCAACGACATGATCGATGCGTACATCGCCTTGAAAATGGAGGAAGTCACGGCCTTTCGCATGACCACGCACCCGATCGAATTCCAGATGTATTACAGCCTCTGAGTCAACTCTCTGCATCCTTCAAGGGCGGCGTGATCCACCGCCCTTTTTATTGCCCAGAATGTTGCTGCACCATTATTGTGCATTGTCAAATTCAGTTTTATCACATAGACTTAGCGCAACTCTTGGCGCTGGATGCGGTCAACCTGGGGAATCCTCGAACGTTTCTCCAGGACCATGACTACAGGATTGTGGATGAGAAAATTGGCCGTATTGTTGTGTGGCACCATGCTCGCCTTCGGGGCTCGGGCGCAGATTTTTGAATGCATCAAGCCGGACGGCAGCAAGCTCCTCACCAACGTCAAGTCCGAAGCGAAAGGCTGCAGGCAGTTGGATGTCGGGCCGGTAAATGTCGCGCCCTCGTCCAAATCCCAGCAGGGGAAGGCCGCCAGCCCCGCGAATTTCCCCAAGGTTGATTCGCAGACGCAGAAGCAGCGCGACACGGATCGCCGCAGGATTCTCGAACGCGAGCTCGCAAGCGAAGAGCAGTTGCTGGGGCTCGCCAGGAAAGACCTCGCCGAGCAGGAGTCGATACGTCTCGGCAGCGAGCGTAACTACCAGCGCGTCCTCGACCGGCTGGAGCCCTACCAGAAAAAGGTCAAGCTCCACGAGGACAACGTCGCCAACCTGAAAAAGGAGCTTGCCAACCTCAGGTAAGCGGCGCCGCACGCGCGCCTGATCTCTTGCCGGGCCCCGGGGCGTGCGACCCGGGGACTGGCGCAGTTCTTGCTCCGAGTTTTATCTCGGACTGGAAGATGACACCGGAAGCTCTCTCTGGCCTGGACTTGCTCGACACCGCGGTGGTGCTGGTGGATGCGCCGCTGACGGTCAGGTACCTCAATCCCTCGGCGGAAAACTTGTTCGAGCTCAGTAACCGCAATGTAGCGGGTGTTGCCGTCGCCAAGCTGTTTGGCGGGGACGGGAAGCTCACCGGCGCGATCCGGTATGCGCGGAGCAACAACTGCAGCTACACGGAACACGATCTCACGCTCGCGCCGGGCGGGCGAGGCAAGTTGCACCTCGCCTGTACCGTGACACCGGTGGAGACCGACCACGACGGGGGCTTCCTGCTGGAATTCAGGCGCATCGAGCAGCAGTTGCGAATCGCGCGCGAGGAGCGGCTGCTGGATCAGACTCAGGCGAACCGCGAGCTGATCCGGAACCTCGCCCACGAGATCAAGAATCCGCTCGGCGGAATCCGCGGCGCCGCGCAACTGCTCGACCGGGAATTGGAACGTCCCAACCTGCACGAGTACACCCAGGTCATCATCAAGGAGGCGGACCGGCTGCAAGCGCTGGTGGATCGCCTGTTGACGCCGCACCGCCTGCCGCAGCCGACGTTGCTCAACGTGCACGAAGTCCTGGAGCACGTGCGCAGCGTGATCGGCGCCGAGTATCCGACCGGCATCACGATCCACCGCGACTACGACGCGAGCCTGCCGCCGCTGATGGGCGACAGGGAACAGCTGATACAGGCCGTCCTCAACATCGTGCGCAATGCTGCCCAGGCCTTGCAGGGCGAAGGCGAGATTACGTTGCGGACGCGCATCGCGCGCCAGGTGACACTCGCCCGCAGACGCCATCGCCACGCGGTTTGCGTGCACGTCATCGACAACGGCCCCGGTGTCCCGGAGGCGATCCGCGAGCGCATTTTTTTCCCACTCGTGTCAGGACGCGCCGATGGCAGCGGGCTGGGATTGACGATCGCGCAGAATTTCATCGTGCAGCATCGCGGCACGGTGACCTTCGAGAGCATTCCAGGCAACACCTGTTTCACGGTGCTGCTGCCGGTGAACGGCGATGATGAAGGCGGAAGGATGAAGGCGGAAGGATGATATGAAACCCGTCTGGATCATCGACGACGACCGCTCGATACGCTGGGTGTTCGAGAAGGCGCTTGCCCGCGAGAATATCGCTTTCAAGACCTTCTCTTCTGCGCGCGAAGCCTCTGCCGCGCTGGAAGTGGAATCGCCCCAGGTGCTGGTGAGCGACATTCGGATGCCGGGGGAGTCCGGCCTGGAGCTGCTGCAGAAGGCCAAGGCGCGACATGCCCACTTGCCGGTGATCATCATGACCGCGTACTCGGATCTCGACAGCGCGGTGACGGCCTTCCAGGGCGGCGCCTATGAGTATCTGCCGAAGCCGTTCGACGTCGACGAGGCGGTCGAGCTCATTCGTCGCGCCATCGAGGAAAGTTCGCGCAGCGAGGACGCGGCGGTCGAGATGGGGGCGACACCGGAGATCCTCGGGCACGCGCCGGCGATGCAGGAGGTGTTCCGCGCGATCGGCCGGCTCGCGCAATCGCATGCCACGGTCCTCATCACCGGCGAGTCCGGCACGGGCAAGGAACTCGTGGCGCGGGCGCTGTTCCGGCACAGCCCGCGGGCCGACAAACCGTTCATCGCCATCAATACGGCGGCCATTCCCAAGGAATTGCTCGAGTCGGAGCTCTTTGGTCACGAGCGCGGCGCGTTCACCGGCGCCCAGAGCCTGCGCCGGGGGCGCTTCGAGCAGGCGGAGGGCGGCACGTTGTTTCTCGACGAGATCGGTGACATGCCCCCGGAACTGCAGACACGCCTCTTGCGCGTGCTCTCGGACGGGCATTTCTACCGGGTCGGCGGACATCAGCCGATCAGGGCCAATGTGCGAGTGATCGCCGCGACGCACCAGGATCTCGAAGCACGCGTCAAACAGGGTCTGTTCCGCGAGGATCTTTACCACCGCCTGAACGTGATCCGGCTGCGCCTGCCGCCGCTGCGCGAGCGCCGCGAAGACATTCCGTTGCTGGCCAAGCACTTTCTCCAGAAGTGGGCGCGCGAGCTGGGGGTCGAACCGAAGCGCCTGTCGGAAGCGACGCTGAAGCACCTGGCGGCGCAGAGCTTCCCGGGGAACGTGCGGCAGATCGAAAATTTCTGCCACTGGATCACGGTGATGGCGCCATCGGTCACCATCGAGATCAAGGATCTGCCGCCGGATTTGCGGGCCGGAGCCGCGGCGGCGCCGTCACAGGATTGGGCGGCGGCGCTGGAGAAGGAGGTCGAAGCGAGGCTCGGTCGCGGCGCGACCGGCATCATGGACGACCTGCTGCGGCAGTTCGAGAAAACGTTGCTCGCACGGGCGCTCGCCCACACGGGCGGCAGGCGGATCGAGGCCGCGCAGCTGCTCGGCCTGGGCCGCAACACGCTCACCCGCAAGATACAGGAACTCGAGATCGAGCCAACCCGGAAAGAAGATTGATCTCGTCACTCGGCGCGCCCGGTGAAGAACCGATCAGCCGCAGTTCGGTGACGGGCAGGCATTCTACCCTCGCGTCGAGCGAGGAGAAGCAAGGAGGCAAGTCCATGGCACGCGCAAGCTGGAACGGGCAGTTGATCGCAGAGAGCGGCCGTTGCGAGATCGTGGAGGGCAATCATTATTTCCCGCCGGATGCAGTGAGGCGCGAGGTTCTGCGCGAGAGCGCGACGCATACGACCTGCGGCTGGAAAGGCGTGGCCTCGTACTACGATGTCGTGGTGAACGGGCAGGCCAACAAGGACGCAGCATGGTATTACGCAGACCCCAAGCCCGCAGCGCAAAATATCGCCGGCTACATCGCATTCTGGAAGGGCGTGAAGGTAGAAGCGTGACCTGCGTCACGCTTCTATACGGGAAGAACCGGAATCAATTATGAGGTTTAATTCGGCGATGACGGGTGCGTGGTCGGAGGGACGTTCATTGCGCCGCGGTTCGATATCGATGCTGCACGCGGTGCATGCCTTCGCGAGTTCATCCGAGAGCAGGATATGGTCAATGCGCAGCCCCATTTTGCGGCGGAAAGCCTGCATTCTGTAGTCCCACCACGTGAACGACCGTTCCGGTTGCTCGAAAAGCCGGAACGCGTCCTTAAGCCCCATTCCGGCAAGCCTGCAGAACGCCTCGCGTTCGGGCTCGCTGAAAAGAACTTTTCCCTCCCACAACGCCGGATCATGAACGTCACGGGCCTCTGGCGCGATGTTGAAATCTCCCAGCACCGCCAACCGCGGGTGTCGCGAGAGTTCATGTGTGAGCCATGATCCGAAGACCTCCAGCCAGCCGAGTTTGTAGCGATACTTCTCGGATGCCACGCTTTCGCCATTGGGCACGTACGCGCAGATCACCCGCACTTCGCCGAGCGTCGCCGCAAGAATCCGTTTCTGCGGGTCGTTCAGTCCCGGCATCGTCATGACCGGGTCGCGCGCCGGCGTGCGGCTCAGAACGGCGACGCCGTTGTAGGTTTTCTGACCGCTGTAGAGCGCCTGGTAGCCGGCGCCATTGATCGCTTCGAGCGGGAAAGACCCGTCTTCGACTTTTGTTTCCTGCAGGCACAGGACATCGGGCTGGTGCGTGGCAACCCAATCCAGCACCTGGGGCAGTCGCACCTTGAGCGAGTTCACATTCCAGGTCGCGAGTTTCAATGTTGATCCAACATATTGATTTGTATGGGCTTCGGAAGTCTCAGTCTAGTTCATGGACGCAACCATGGACACGGCGATTCGCCCCAGCCGCTTCATTGATTGCCGGCAACGCCAATCGGGCAATTCTAAGCGAGACGGCAGACTTCACGTTGCCCGCGTGGAACCGGGCGGGGTGCGCCCGACTGCCGTCACCTGCTCCGAATGCAGTTCGGTAGGATAGTGGCGGCGGGCCGCAGCATAATAGGGCGTCGATTCTGCGGAACGCTTTTCACCACATTCACGGCAAGATTGGACACCAGCTTGGCAACGACAATAACGGGGCGATGACGACGAATGAATCGCGCGGATGTTACGGAACTGCACTACATCACCGCGATCGCCAACGTGCCGTCGATCCTGCGGCACGGCATTCTTTCACACACCTTGGCCGAACAACTTGCGCACGACTCGGTCGCCATGCCGGAGATCCAGGAAAGACGCGCGGACAAACAGATACCCGGCGGCCGCCCCCTTCACCAATATGCAAACTTGTATTTCGACGCTCACAACCCCATGCTTAGCAAATGCCGGGCAAGGAACAACGAAATCTGTGTACTCTGGGTTGATTCTTCGGCGTTGGATATAGTGGGCGTCATAGTTACTGACCGTAACGCAGCCCGGGGGGCGGTGCGCTTCTACGATGTCGGCACAGGGTTGGTCGCGTTAGATCGCGACAGGTTGTACGCAGAATTCTGGCTGCATCGAAACGACCGAATTGAAGAAGATCGACATAAGGCTCTCAAGTGCGCCGAGGTATTGGTTCCAGACGCTTTGGAAGCCCATTTCGTAATCGGGGCGTACGTTGCGAATCAGACCGCGTTTTCGGCGTTTCAACAGCTCGATACGGGATTGCCAGTTCGTACGCGCAGTGATATGTTCTTCTAGGTGCTGCAGATGAAGATATTAGTCGGCGACATTCTGCAATCCACGGCCCGGACGCTGATCAACACGGTCAATTGCGTCGGGGTCATGGGCAAGGGCATCGCCCTTGAGTTCAAGAATCGCTTCCCTGACATGTATGAGGACTACCTCGTCCGGTGCAAGCGAGGCGAGGTAAAGCCGGGTCTGCCGTTCATATACCGATCGCTGCTACCTCCGCAGATCATTAATTTCCCCACGAAGGATCATTGGAAGTCGGTATCGAAGGTGAGCGATATTGATCGCGGTCTCAAGTATCTGCTGGCCCACTACCAGGAATGGGGCGTGCAGTCGCTGGCGATCCCGCCGCTCGGCTGCGGCAACGGCCAATTGGAATGGCGCGTTGTCGGCCCGCTGATCTACCGGTATGCGAAGCAAATGAACGTTCCGGTCGAGATGTATGCTCCCTACGGTACAAATCCCCGGGAGTTGACACTCGAGTTCGTCGAAAAGGGCAGCGAGATCTCTGCAGAGCAGGCTACGAGAAACGGCGCCTCCACGGCGCTTGAGCCATCCTGGGTCGCGCTGGTCGAAGTCATCAATCGCATCGAGCAGCACCCCTATCATTGGCCAATAGGGAGAGTCATTTTCCAGAAGATCGCATACGTTGCGACCGACGTCGGGTTGCCGACCGGCCTGAACTACAAGCGCAGTAGTTTTGGCCCGTTCTCCGCGGAGTTGAAGAACGTCGAAGTTAAGCTCATCAATAGCGGCCTCCTGCAGGAAGAGCGACATGGAAAAATGTTTATGGTGAAAGTCGGCCCTAACTTCAGTCGCGTTCGTAACAAGTACGAGCAGGCGTTCGAACGGTGGTCCAAAGTCTTGGACAAAGTAGTCGATTTGTTCATGCGCGTGGACACCAACCAGGCAGAGGTTATCGCCACGGTATTGTTCGCCGCGCGCGAGCTGGCGCGGGACAACCAGGATCAACCTTCCGAACGGGACGTTCTGCAGGCGGTTATGCAATGGAAGCAAAGGCGCCGCCCTCCGCTCGACGAGGTTACCGTTGGCTCCGCCATCCGCGATTTGGGAATGCTGCGGTGGTTGAATCTGAAGGCAAGCCCCGATCTTCCTTTGCCGGAAGAAGAAGCCGTCGCTGCATAGGCGTGCGCTAAGAACGTCTTTATATCCAGATTGGGTATCCCACGGTTTAATTTGTGATCAAAGCATCATGACTTTGATCGACAGGAGCGCCCCACAAAGGACCGAATCGTGGCGTACCGGATGACCGTGCTTCCGGTGATTGAGACTGCCGCCGGTGACGGCGAATCGTACCTGGGTTCCGCGCGCTGAACAACGGTTAATCCATCAAGCCGATTGCTCCCCTATTTTCCCTCCAGCAGCTGGAATCGTGCCCTCGACGAAGCCTCAAATCGGCCTTGCAAGGCTCGCCGCGTTCTGTATACGGCCCTTTAGACGAATAACGAATAATCCTCCCGTCAGGCCGGGTTACCCACCGCCCGATCCGTGCCTGCCAGAGAGGGGGGCGCACGCATCGAACCGTGGATAACCCGAAAGTTCACAGGGGCGACGGTAGCGAGCATTCGTGGGCCACTTCCGATTCCTTGCGGCTGTCAGGCGTTTACGGGGCCTCATCGAAGCCTCGATTCGGGCCGACAACTCTCTCCGGCCGTGAAACGATCTTGCCACCTTCCATTACTAGCCACGAGGTGACGAACATGGCCCAGGTCATCCAGCACGAGCCCGCAATTCTTCGGCGGAAGCAGGTCGAAGCACGCACGGGACTTTCGCGCAGCACGATCTATCAATACGTCAAGGACGGTGCGTTTCCCAAGCCCGTGCCGCTTGGCCCGCGCGCCGTCGGTTGGCTTGAGTCAGATGTCAGCGAGTGGATTGCTGGACGGGTGAAGATCGCCCGCGACGGCAGCCAGCAGCCAGCGTAGCCCGGGCGGTTCTATGCCGCAGCGGGGAAGCGCCCAGCAATGACTGTGCTCTGAGCGGTCATGTAGCGGTCGACGGCATCCGACCAGGCTTGGAGCATCTCGCGCCGCTGATCCGCGTATTGCGCCTTGTTATAGACACCCCGAACCCCGCCGATCGTGTGATTCAATGCCTTCTCGATCACGTCGGAGGGCCATCCCATCTCGTGAAGGTGTGTCGAACCAGTCCGGCGCATGTCGTGTATCCAGATGTCCGCCAGCCAGCCAAGCTTCTCATCCCGGCGCTTCGCGACGAACGTGACCTGGTTCAGCGTTGCGGCGCTGATGTGGCGTTCCGGATCGCGGCTCGGCAGCACCCAGTCGCTCTTGCCTGCAAGCCCTTTCAATTCAACAAAAAGTGCTCGCACCTGCCGTGACAGATAGACATGTGCTCCTGCCGGTTCTTCGCGTTCACGGTCGGGATGTGCCATTCGGCACGGTCGAAATCGACGTGTTCCCACCTGGCCTTGACGAGTTCTCCCTTCCGGCAAAGCGTGAGCAGGATCAGCTTGAACGCAATGCGATTGCTTTGTGACGTAGGGAAGGTCTCCGCGGCAGTCAGGAATCGGCGAATCTCGTCGGCCCTGAGCAATCGGCTGCGGGACGTTTGCACACCGATGATTTTTGCGGCACGCACCTGCGCAGCAGGATTGATGGTGATGAGACACCGATCCACCGCGTAGGCGAACAGGGAGCGCAGCTGCTCCAGCACCTTGCGCGCGACTGACGGCGCCCCACGCTGTTTGATGCACTCGACGATGGCAATGCAGTCCGACGGGGTCACCTCATGGAGGAACTTGCCGCCGATAGTCGGAAGGACTTCGTTCTCGACATAGTCGCGGCTGCGACTCGCGGAAGCCAATGGCGCCAGGTGATCGGCGATATACGCCTTTGCCAGACCGCGCACCGTTTGCAGCTCATCAGAGAGCCGATGCTTTTCTGCCTGCTTGAGCTGAGACGGGGACTTGCCGGCGGCGACCAGTTTGCGCGCCTCGAAATGCCGGTCGCGCGCCTCGGCCAGCGACACATCGGAATAGGTTCCGATGGAAAGTTTTTCAACGCGGCCGAACAGGCGATAGCGATAGAGCCACGCCTTCTGCCCAGTGGGACGTACTTCGAGCACGAGTCCGCGGCCGTCCGCGACCTGATATGCTGTCGCGCGCGGTTTGAGGTTTCGGATTGTTGTGTCGGTCAGTGCGCTCACGCCTCGCTCCGTGTGTACATGCTCTTGCGGAAGAACATCAACTGCGCCATGGACGCAGCGATGGACACACGAAGTATCGGCTGCTGCCGGCAGAAGATCAATCCTGCCGGAACAAATTTAGAAAAATTTTTCGCTGCTAGGAGGAGTTTCTAAGACCGCCGGAATTCTTCGGATGCCGCTGGAATAGTGATGACGTTCCAGGTCGCGAGCTTCACGACATTCCCGTCCCAGGCCGCGGATCGCCACCGCTCGGCAATCGCGTCATGAGGCGACCGCGTGTGGCGGGGCCACCCCGACCACCTCGCGCGACGCAACGATAGGGAAGTCCGCGGGGTCCGGCATCAGCCCGCCGCGCCGCATGCGGCGCTGTTATTGCTCGCGGCGATGTCCCGACTCGTCCAGCGCCCGGTTGTATTCGGAGGGGCTGAAGCCGCGCACCACGAAGCGGCCCGACACCAGCACCGGCACGAAGGTGTCCCCCGAGAGCTTGCGCAGGTCCTCGATCTGCGGTGGAGTTTCCACGGCAATCTCCTGGAATCCTATGCCGCGGCCGGCGAGGAGTTTCCTCGCCTCGTCGCAATTCGGCCCGCATTGCGTATTGGTGTAGAGCCGCACCGGGCCCGCCTCCGCCGGTGCCGGTTTCTGGGGAGAGTCGGGGGCCGGCTTGGGCTTCACCTGGACGAGCGCGGTCTTGGGGTAGCCCGCGAAATCGAGCGCCGCATCCCAATCCGGTTCGAGATAGCCCTTGACGCGGTTGTTGCCGACGAACAGCACCGGAACTTCGCTTCCACCGGTGACCTTCTTGAAGGTCTCGAAGTCGGACTGCGGGTTCTTCTCGGTGTGGGGCACGCCGCGCCGACTGAGGTGCGCGCGAGCCTTGTCACACGCATCGCCGCAGCTGGTGGTCCACAGCGTCACTGGAAAGTTCTTGACCGCGAGTTGCAGGCTGTACGGCAGCTCGCCGCCGGGTGGAGGCGTGGCGCCGACCTTGCGCTGCTCGACCTTTTTCGCGGTCGGCGGGGGTGGAGTGTCGCGCCATTCCACGTTGCCCTTCTCATCGACCCAGCGGTAGAGCTGCGCCGCACCCAGCGGGGCGGCCAGTATCCATAACGCGAGCTGCAGAACCAGAGCTTTTTTCATGGCGTCACTCCAGCAGCGACCGGATTTCACTCTAGCATTTTGGTCACGGACATGCAAAGCGCGCTGCGTCAGGCTGCCGCATCAGCCATGCCGCTGCCTCTGACAGGGCGTCGCGAGATTACCGGGATCGTGTCGGCAGCTCAGCGTCATTTGCGGGTCACACCCCGGCGCTAGGGCGCCGTGGCACCTGTTCCGCCGCTCATGCCGCTATGCCTTAGCAGGGCATCGATCCGGGGTTCGCGACCGCGGAACGCGACGAATGACTCGAGCGCCGGGCGGCTTCCGCCCACACCCAGAACCTCGTCGTGAAAACGCTGACCGGTCGCACGATCGAGCACGCCGTTTTCCTCGAACAGGCTGTAGGCGTCCGCGGAGAGCACCTCCGCCCACTTGTAGCTGTAGTATCCGGCCGCGTAACCGCCTGCGAACACATGCGAGAAGTTATTCGGGAAACGGTTGTAGGCCGGCGGAAACACGACCGCGACGCGCGAGCGCACCTCGTCAAGCAGTTGCAGCGGTGTCCTGCCGCTTTCGGGGTCGAAATCGTGGTGCAGATGCAGGTCGAATAGCGCGAACTCGATCTGGCGCATCATCTGCATGCCGCTCTGAAAATTCCGGGCCGCGTACATCCTGTCGAACAAGGCGCGGGGCAGCGGCGCGCCGGTCTGGGCGTGACGTGTCATCGGCTCCAGCACGTCCCACTCCCAGCAGAAGTTCTCCATGAACTGGCTGGGCAGCTCCACCGCGTCCCACTCGACGCCGTTGATTCCCGATACTCCGAGGTAATCCACGCGCGTGAGCAGGTGGTGCAGTCCATGGCCGAATTCATGGAACAGCGTGGTCACTTCGTCGTGGGTGAACTGTGCGGATTTGCCGCCGAGGGGAGCGGAGAAATTGCAGACGAGATAGGCAACGGGCGTCTGCACCTCTGCGTCGCGGCGGCGCCGCGTGATCGCATCGTCCATCCACGCGCCGCCGCGCTTCGACGGGCGGGCATAGAGATCCGCATAGAACTCGCCGACCAGCGCGCCATCACGGTCGTGGATAGCGTAGAAGCGCACGTCGGGATGCCACGTGGGCGCCTCTGCCGGCGCAATCTTCAAACCATAGAGCGTCTCGACGAGGCGGAACATCCCCGGCAGCACCGTGGTCTGCGGAAAATACTGCTTGACCTCCTGATCCGAGAACGCGTAGCGCGCAATGCGCAGCTTCTCCGACGCATAGGCGAGATCCCATGCTTCGAGCCGCGGCAGCCCGAGCTCGCTCCCGGCATGGGCTGCCAGCTCGTCGAGATCACGTTGCGCATATGGCTTCGCCCTGCCGGCGAGTTCGTTCAGAAAATCGCATACCTGCCCGGGGGACTCGGCCATCTTGGGCTCGAGCGAATACTCCGCGTAATCCGCGAAACCGAGCAGGCGCGCCAGCTCGCGGCGCAACCTGACGATCTCCACGATGAGTGCCGTGTTGTCCTGTTCGGGCGCACCGAATTCGGACGCGCGCGTCACGTACGCCCGGTACATGAGTTCCCGCAACGCACGGTCGTCCGCATATTGCATGACCGGCAGATACGACGGCGCGTGCAGCGTAAGCTTCCAGCCCGCCTTGCCCTCCGCCTGCGCGGCCTCGCGCGCGCCCTGCTTCACGTCGTCGGGAATTCCGGCGAGCCCGTCTTCGGTGGTGACGTAGTGGGCGAAGGCGTTGGTAGCATCGAGCAGGTTGTCGCTGAAGCGCGAGGAAAGCTGCGAGAGCCGCTCGCGGATCGCGAGAAACCGCGCCTTGCTCTCCGGCGGCAGCTCGGCGCCGCCCAGCCGGAAGTCGCGCAGTTCGTTTTCAATGATCTTGCGCTGCGCACGGTCAAGGCCGGGAAACTCCGCGGATACCGCGAGCACCTTGTACTTCTCGAACAGTTGCTGGTTCTGGCCGAGTTCGGTGTAGTACTGGGTGATCTTCGGCAGATTGGCGTTGTAGACTTCGCGCAGCGCCGGGCTGTTCATCACGGCGTTGAGATGCCCCACCTGTCCCCAGGCGCGCCCCAGCCGTTCGTTGGCGTCTTCGAGCGGCGCGACCAGATTCTGCCAGGTTGCAGGCTCGGTGCCTGCCACGAGGCGCTGCAACAGCGAACGGTTATCCGCCAGCAGTTGATCGACCGCGGGCGTGACGTACTCCAGCTTGAAATCCGCGAACCGCGGCAGACCGGAAAAATCGAGCAAAGGATTCATGCAAAAGGCAGGATCGAGGATTCAGGATTGCGGATTGAGGTTCAAGGATTCAGTAAGAGCCCATCAGGTGAGGCAGAGTTCCTGCCTCCTTATCTTGACTCGTAGACGACCTGGCCTTCGACCAGCGTCCAGCGCACCTTGCCCTTGACTTCGAGCCCCAGGAAGGGCGTATTCTTGCCCTGGCTCCGGAGCGCCGCACGATCGACCCGCCAGTAATACGCGGGGTCGAAGATGCACACATCGGCGATGGCCCCCACCGCAAGGTGCCCCGCGTCGATGCCGAGCACGCGCGCGGCATCGGACGTGATGCGGGCAAGACCGTGGGCGAGGGGCAAGCCGGTTTCCTCGGCCCACTTGAGCGTGAGCGGCAACAGCAATTCCAGCCCCGTCACCCCGCTCTCTGCCTCGCTGAACGGCAGTTGCTTGGCGTCGTCGTCCACCGGCGTGTGATCCGAGCACAGCGCGTCGATGGTGCCGTCGGCGAGCCCCTGCCGCAGGGCATCCCGGTCGCGCAGGCTGCGGAACGGGGGCGTCACGTGGCAGTTGGGATCGAAATAACCGATGTCCATCTCGGAAAGATGAACGTGATGGGCGGCGACGTCGCTGGTGACGGCGAGGCCCAGATCTTTCGCCTGTCGCACCATCTTGACTGCTTCCGCACTGGAGAGCCGCGCAAGGTGCACGCGTGCGCCGGTTTCGCGCGCCAGGATCAGAATGGATGACAGCGCAACGGTTTCGGCGCATACGGGTATCGCCGGAAGACCCAACCGCGTAGCGACCTGCCCGTCGTGCGCGACCCCGTTGCGCGCCAGCATGGCATCCTGCGGCCGCAGCCAGACGGCGAATCCGAAGGTCGCGGCATATTGCATCGCAAGAAACGCGACCTGGTTGTCCGTCATCGGTGCGTCGCCCTGGGAGAAAGCGACACAACCCGCATCGCGCAGTTCCGCCATCTCGGTCAGACGCGCGCCCTTGAGTCCTGCGGTGAGCGCGCCGACCGGATACACATGCGCCTGGTTCAGGCTGCGGGCGCGAAACTTGAGCATCTCCACCAGTCCCGGCTCATCGAGCGGGGGATCGGTGTCGGGCGGGCAGGCGAGGCTGGTGACGCCGCCGGCGACCGCCGCCTGCATCTCGGATTCGAGCGTGGCCATGTACTCGAACCCCGGCTCCCGCAACCGTGCAGCAAGGTCGACCAGCCCCGGGCACACGGCGAGCCCCGACGCATCGATCGTGCGGTTCGCCGAATAGCCCTTCGGCGCCTCCCCGATGGCAACGACGCGGCCCGCGGCGATGTATACATCCCGGTTGGCGTCGATGCCGTTGGCGGGGTCGATGAGCCGGCCGCCTTTGATGTGTATCTTCATGACGTCTGGTAATGGGAAATGGGTAAGCGGTAATGGGAACGTGCCAGCGGCATGTTTGCTGCGATCCGGTTTTCACCCATTACTCATCACTCATTACCCATCGCTAATTTCCCGCGAGTATGCTCATCACCGCCATCCGGATGGCGATCCCGAACGTCACCTGCGGCAGGATCACCGAATGCGCGCCGTCGGCCACGCTGGAATCGATTTCGACGCCGCGGTTCATCGGGCCCGGATGCAGCACGATCGCATCCGGCCTGGCGAGCGCGAGCTTGTCTTCCGTGAGACCGTAATACTTGAAGAATTCCTGCGCCGAGGGCAGCAGCGCGCCCTGCATCCGTTCGCTCTGCAGCCGCAGCATCATCACGACATCGACGCCCTTGAGACCCTGGCGCATGTCCTCGTAGACGTGAACGCCCAGACTTTCGACCTGGCTCGGCATCAGGGTTCGTGGTCCGATCACGCGGATCTCCGGGCATCCCAGCGTGGTGAGCGCGTGAATCTGGGAGCGGGCGACCCTTGAATGCAGGATATCGCCGACGATTGCCACGCGAAGGTTGGAGAGGTTCTCCTTGTAATGGCGTATCGTGAACATGTCGAGCAGGCCCTGGGTGGGATGGGCATGCCGGCCGTCGCCGGCGTTGATCACGTGGATTTCGGGCGCGACATGACGCGCGATCAGGTAGGGGGCGCCGCTTGCCGCGTGCCGGACAATGAACATGTCCGCCTGCATTGCCGAAAGATTCGCCACGGTGTCAAGCACCGATTCACCCTTGGTCTGGGAGGAGACGTTGATCGCAAGGTTGATCACGTCGGCGGACAGGCGCTTCGCGGCGATCTCGAAGGTGGTGCGCGTGCGCGTGCTCGGCTCGAAGAACAGGTTGAACACCGCTTTCCCGCGCAGCAGCGGCACTTTCTTCACTTCGCGCTGCGTCACGCCGACGAAGGAACGGGCGGTGTCGAGAATCTGCCACAGCACGTTTGCCGGCAGGCCTTCGATCGACAGCAGGTGATGAAGTTCGCCGTTTTTGTTGAGTTGCGGGTTGGAGGGATCGAGCCACATGGCGCCGCTCAAGCCTCGTGGAGCACGAGAGCGAGCCGTCCGCTCCCGGCACGTTGCAGTTCCACGCTCTGGCCCGGCGCGAGGGTGATCGCAGCCCCCACGAACTGCGGCGCGATCGGCAGCTCGCGCCCGCCGCGGTCCACCAGGGCCGCGAGCCGGATGCTGGCGGGACGACCGTAATCGAACAGCTCGTTCAGCGCAGCGCGGATCGTGCGCCCCGTGTAGAGCACGTCGTCCACCAGCACCAGGTGGCGACCTTCGACGTCGAATGGCAGCTGCGAGGGTTTGACGTCGCGGTGCAGACCGATCTTGCGATAATCGTCGCGGTAGAAGGAAACGTCGAGCGTGCCGAGCGGCACCTTGATTCCGAGCGCGTGGTGCAGGCGCTCCGCGAGCCAGACACCACCGGTGTGAATTCCAATAAGACCGCAGTCCGGCCCGACGTGGGAGCGCATCTGGTCGGTGAGCGCCGCAAGCAGTTCTTCGGCGTCGGGGAGCGGTGTGCCCGGCATTGAGCAGAACCTATCTCAATAATGGACGCGTGATGCGTTGTGGCCAGAACGCGATGAATGCTAGGAGCGGGGCGCAGTTAATATTGAGATAGGTTCTATCAGCCCGGCGCGTAGGGTAGCACAACTTGCTGCGCCGCTTAAGCTCCGGATTGGGCCGCGCCGGGTTCCCGTCGCGTTGAAAAATAGGTCTGCAGGATGACCTGTGCCGCAACGGCATCGAGCGACTGCCTGATCTTGCGCCGTGCCGCGCCCGCCTCGCGCAGCCGGCCCTCGGCTGCGTGGGAGGTGAGGCGCTCATCGACCAGATGGGTCGCGATGCCGAAGCGTCCTTCGAGGCGCTGTGCGAAGCGCCGCGCAAGGCGGCCGACCGGGTGCTCCCGGCCGTCATCGTAGGCCGGCACGCCGACCACCAGTTCTGCGGGCTGCCATTCATCGATCAGGGCGGAGATCGCCACGAAGCGGGAGTTGTTATCCTCGGCGGCTATCGTCGTCAGGGGGTGCGCGGTGCCCATCCCGAGGTCACCGACTGCAACGCCGGTACGCTTTTCGCCAAAATCGAAAGCCAAAACCGTCCCGGTCCGGGGGTGACGGGTGACGGGTGACGGATGACGGGTGAACTTCAACGCGGCGCGTATGCCTCATTCAGCATTCGGCATTCCGCATTCATCATTGCACTTATGAGTGCCCGGCTTGTTCGGAGAGGTGCGCAAAATTGATGCCGAGCAGTTCCATCGCCGCCGGTAGCCGCGCCTCGGGCGCGCGGTCGAAGATCACCTCGGCCTTGGCCTGCACCGTCAGCCACGCGTTCTGCGCGAGTTCATGTTCGAGCTGGCCCGGCGCCCAGCCGGCATAGCCCAGGGTCACCAGAATCTGTTCCGGGCCTGCGCCGCGCGCGACTGCCTGCAGGACGTCCTTCGATGTCGTAAGTCCGATCTCGGATCCCACCGCCAGCGTGGACTGCCATTGGCCCAGCGGCGTATGCAGGACGAAACCGCGGTCCACCTGCACCGGGCCGCCGAAGTGGACCGGCACGGTCTTGAACGCGTCGGTAGCGGGCGGAATGGAAATCTGCTCGAGCAGCGCGTGCAGGTTCATCTCGATCGGGCGGTTGACCACGATGCCCAATGCACCCTGATCGTTGTGCTCGCAGATGAAGGTGAGGGTCCGGGCAAAATTGGGATCCACCATGCTGGGCATGGCGATCAGGAAATGGTAGGTGAGGTTTACTTGTTGCATGCGGCGTCTCGCCTATTGTAAACACGGGGTGCGCCCTTCACAATCGTGCCCGAAATCACCCGCCCACATAGCCCTTGACCGCTCGATCCGCCGCGCTCGTCTGGTATTGCCGCGACCTTCGCTGCTACGACCATGCCGCGCCCCATGCCGCTCTCACCGTCCACCGCCGGGTGTTCTGCGCATGCGTGTTCGACACTGATATTCTGGATAAGCTCCCAGGCCGCCGCATCCGGCGCGTCGAATTCATCTGGGCCAGCGTAGGGGAACCGGCCGCCGCATTGCGGGCGCTGGGCGAGGGCCTGATCGTGCTTCACGGATCGGCGCGGGTGCAGGTGCCGGCGCTCGCCGAACGCGTGGGCGTGGGCGCAGTCTACGCCAACCACGACTACAAGCCTCAGGCCGTCGCTCGCGACCGGGCGGTTGAGCGCTCGCTCATGCAGCAGGGCATCCGCGTCCATACGCGCAAGGACCAGGTGATCTTCGAGAAGGACGAGGTGTTGACCGGCAAGAACTACCCGACGCCGGTCGTCGATCACGCCACGTCGCGCAAGCGTGTCCTTGCGCCCTGCTACTTCCGCCAGAACACCGGCGTGAAGATGATCAAGACGGTGAACAGTTCGAGCCGGCCTACCAACATCGCCGCGGACAGCACCCAGATCTGGAAATCGTTCAGCACTTCAAAGGTCGTCGCAGGGCCCACCTGATTCAAGCCCGGCCCCAGATTGTTCAGGCACGCAATGACAGCAGAGAAGGCGGAGACGGCATCCAGCCCGCTGGCGGTCAGGACCAGGGTGAGAGACACGATGCATACGATATAAATGAAAAGGAAGGCAAGTACCGCGAACACCACCCTGTTCTCCACGGGGTGCCCGCTGATTTTCATCGAGACGGCCGCGGTCGGATGAAGCAGCCTCGTGAACTCGCGGTAGACCTGCTTGTAGAGGATTACGGCGCGGATCATCTTGATCCCGCCGCCTGTTGACCCCGAGCATGACGCGAAGCTCACCAGGAACATCATCCAGAGGGGGGCAAATACGGGCCACAAGTTGAAATCCTGCGTCGCGTAGCCGGTGGACGTGGCAACCGACACCGCGTTGAAGCTCGCATGGCGCAACGCGGTGGGGAAATCAGGGTAGACACCCATGATCCACAAATAGCCGCCGATTCCTACGCAGCTACCCAATACAACCGCCAGGAACCAGGCGACCTCCGGGTCTCGCCGATAGGGTCCCAGCGAGCGCGCACGTGATGCGACAAAGTGGGTACCGAAGTTGATAGCCGCAATCAGCATGAACACGAAGCAGATGAACTCCAGCAGAGCAGAATCGAAGTGTCCGAAACTGGCGTCGTGAGTGGAAAATCCGCCCGTGCTCATCGTCGTGAACGTGTGCATGAGCGCATCTATCCAGCTCATGCCTGCTAGCCTGTAGGCTGCAAGACAGGCGAGCGAAAGACCGAAGTAAACCAGCCATAGTCCTTTGGCCGTCTCGGCGATGCGGGGCGTGAGCTTGGTGTCCTTCATCGGACCCGGGGTCTCGGCCTTGTAGATCTGTCTGCCCCCCACGCCGAGCAGCGGCAGGATGGCCACCGCCAGCACGATGATTCCCATCCCGCCAAGCCACTGTAGCAGTCCCCGCCATATGTTGATCGAATGCGGGAGGTAGTCGAGATTCGTCAGAACCGTCGAACCGGTCGTGGTCAGCCCCGACATGGTTTCAAAGTAGGCGTCGGTGAACGACAATCCCGGCAGCACCAGCAGCAGCGGCACCGTTGCAAACAGTGCTCCACCCGACCATGCGAGCACTACCAGCAGGATCGAGTCTCGAGCCATGATCTCGCGCGCGTAAGGGCGCGACAGAATCCATATGACGTAACCGCAGGCGAGGTTGAGGAACATCGAGAACGTGAAAGCCGACAACGAACCATCGTCATAGATCAGAGAGACGGAAATCGGAATGAGGTGGGTCAGGCTCATTACCATTGCGATCAGCCCCAGGATCGGGGCTGTAACCAACAAGCTGGACATTTAGATGAAACCGATGTTGACCTGGAACAGTTTCTCGATTCTCGGCACCATGCGCTTGTTCACGACGAAGACAATCACGTGATCGTCCGGTTCGATGACCGTGTCGTGGTGGGCGATGATGACCTGCGCACCACCGCCGGCGCTTCGGCCGTCTCCCCCTTCGGCTGGCCACTGCCCCAGGCGCCGCACGATCGCCGCAATGGTGGCGCCTTTGGGAGTTTCGATTTCGTCGACGCGCCGGCCCACCACCTTCGATGATTTTGCGTCGCCGTGCGCGACGAGTTCGAGCGCTTCGGCGGCGCCGCGGCGAAGGCTGTGCACGGCGACGCAGTCGCCGCGGCGTACCTGCGCGAGCAAGGTGCCTATGGTCGACTGCGCCGGCGAGATGGCAATGTCGATCTGGCCTGCCTGTACCAGGTTGACATAGGAACCGCGGTTGATGAGCGCAATGACCTTGCGCGCCCCCATGCGCTTCGCGAGCAGCGACGACATGATGTTGTTTTCATCGTCGTTGGTGAGCGCGCAGAATACGTCCATGTCCCCGATGTTCTCGGATTCAAGCAATTGCTCATCTGTCACATCACCCGCGAGTACCAACGTGCGGCTGAGGGTGGCCGCGAGCCGCTCGGCGCCGGCCTTGTTGCGCTCGATGATTTTCACGTCGTACTTGTGTTCGATCGCCGTGGCGAGCCGCCGCCCGATGTTGCCGCCGCCGCCGATCATGACGCGCTTGACGGGTTTGTCCTGGCGTCTGAGTTCACGCATCACGCCGCGGATGTTTTCGGTCGCGGCGAGAAAGAAGACCTCGTCACCCGCTTCGACGATGGTGTTGCCTTCCGGGATGATGGGGCTGTCCTGGCGGAAAATCGCCGCCACGCGCGTGTCAATCTGGGGCATGTGCTGGCGCAAATATTGCAGTTCATGGCCCACCAGCGGCCCGCCGTGAAAGGCGCGCACCGCGACCAGGCTCACGCGTCCGCCGGCGAACTCCAGGACCTGGAGCGACTCGGGAAACTCGAGCAGCTTGGCGATGTAGTCGGTGATGACCTGCTCGGGGCAGATCGCAAGGTCCACTGCGAAGTTTTCGGGCGCAAAGATTTCGGGATGCGAAAGGTAGTCGGCCGAGCGTATGCGTGCCACCTTGCTGGGGATGTTGAACATGGTCGCGCCCAGCTTGCAGGCGACCATGTTGGTTTCGTCGCTCTGCGTGACGGCGAGCAGCATGTCGGCGTCGCGGGCGCCAGCCTGTTCAAGGATCGCGGGGTGCGCGGCGTTGCCGGTGACCGTACGCAGATCGAGGCGGTCCTGGAGGGTCTTCAGCCGGTCCGGGTTGGTGTCCACGACCGTGATGTCGTTCGCTTCGGACACCAGACTTTCGGCGACCGACGAGCCCACCTGACCCGCGCCCAGTATGACGATTCTCATGATACGGCCCCGCAGCAAAGAAACCGCGACTCCATGTGCCCCGCATGTCCGCTCCCGCTGCGCGGCGTGGCATAATCTTAGCACGATGGCAAACGCCAAGCCCTTGACGCGTTTGTATTTTCGGGGAGATATCGCAGCCCATGGCGAATGCCGGCTGCCGCCCGCTGCGGCCCATCACGTCCAGCACGTTCTGCGGCTGCATCCGGGTGCTGCGCTTACGCTGTTCGACGGCGAGGGCGTCGAACACGACGCGGTGATCGTCCGGGTCGGCCAGGGGGGGGTGACCGTCCAGGTGGGCGCGCAGCGTGCGGTCGACCGTGAGTCCCCCCTGCGCATCGTGCTGGCACAGGGGGTCTCCGCCGGCGAACGCATGGACTACACGATCCAGAAGGCGGTCGAACTCGGCGTGACCGCGGTCCAGCCGGTCGTGAGCAGCCGCAGCGTGGTGCGCCTCGATGCGCAGCGCGGCGCGAAGCGTGTCGCGCATTGGCAGGCGGTTGCGGCGGCTGCCTGCGAGCAGTGCGGACGCAACCGCGTGCCTCCCGTGCAACCGGTGATGCCGTTCGCGTCCTGGCTTGGGGCGTGTGACCCTCGCGCCACGCAGGCTCTACTGCTCTCGCCGCGTGCGACCCTTGGCGTACGTGATCTTCAGCGACCTGGAACCGCCATCACGCTGCTCGCAGGTCCCGAGGGCGGGCTTGCCCCGGAAGAGCAGCAGGCGGCCGAGCGCGCCGGCTTTACGCCGGTGAAGCTGGGCCCGCGTGTGTTGCGTACCGAGACCGCCGCCGTTGCCGCCATCGCCGCGTTGCAGACGTTGTGGGGCGACTTCTAGCGGGCCGGAACGTTCGCGGCTCCGCCCCAGGTTCATCTTTCCCTCGCGCCGGTTCTCGCATATTATGTGCTTGAAATCGCGACACAATGTGTTTCAGGGGCCGCGTCCGGCCGGCAAGCAGGGAGAAGGCAGATTCCGCAGCATCAGGATCCCACCGTCGCACCCCCAGGCGCACCTGACGCAGGGGCTATGCCGCCGCGCCGGCCGCGCCTGTCGGCGCAGGACCGCTTCATCGACTGGTTCCAGTCGGTCGCACCCTATATCCATGCTTTCCGGGGCAAGACTTTCGTCATCGCTTTTGGCGGCGAGGTGGTGAACGATGGACGCTTTCTCGAACTTACGCACGACCTGAATCTCCTTGCGGCGCTGGGCGTGCGGCTCGCGCTCGCGCACGGCGCGCGCCCGCAGATCGAGGCGAAACTCAAGGAACGTCGCCGCCGCAGCCGGTTCCACCGCGGCCTGCGGGTCACCGACGACATCGCGCTTGCGTGCGCCAAGGAAGCGAGCGGGCGGCTGCGGGTGGAGATCGAGGCATTGCTGTCGATGGGACTGCCGAATTCGCCGATGGCGGGCGCCGATATCCGGGTGGCGAGCGGCAACTTCATCATTGCCAAGCCGCTCGGCGTGCTCGACGGGGTGGATTACATGCACACCGGAGAGGTGCGCAAGGTGGACGCGGTGGCCATCCAGCGGCGGTTGCAGGAGAACGACCTGGTGCTGCTTTCGCCGATCGGCTATTCGCCCACGGGCGAGGTTTTCAATCTCGCGCTGGAAGATGTCGCGGCCTCCACGGCGATCGCGCTCAAGGCAGACAAGCTGATCTTCATCATGGACACCGTGGGCGTGACCGGCCGGCGCGGCGAACTGCTGCGCGAGCTGTCGGCGCAGCAGGCGCAGACGCATCTTGCGCGGATCCGCGCGGATGGCAGCGACGTCGCGCTTTACCTGCCTTGCGCGCTGCGCGCGTGCCAGCAGGGCGTGAAGCGCGTGCACCTCATTTCCGGCCACATCGACGACGCCCTTCTGTTGGAGCTTTTCACCCATAAGGGCGTCGGGACGCTCATCACGCCCGATCCCATCGAAACATTGAGGCAGGCGCGGCTCGACGACATCGGCGGGATATTGCAGCTGATCGAACCACTCGAAGCCGACGGTACGCTGGTCAAGCGCAACCGCAGCCTGCTCGAACGCGAAGTGCCGCGCTTCCTGGTGATCGACCATGACGGCATCGTGGTGGCGTGCGCCGCGCTCTACCCATTCACCGACGAGCGCGCCGGCGAACTCGCGTGCCTTGCCGTGCGCCCGGACTTTCGCAACCAGGGCGCGGGGGAGCGGCTGCTCCACGAGATCGAGGCGCGCGCGCGGCGCCAGAAACTGAAGCGGCTGTTCGTGCTGACGACGCGGGCCGAGCACTGGTTCGTCGAGCGCGGCTTCGCCGAAACCGGAATCGACGTGCTGCCGCGGCAGAAGCGCGCGCTCTACAACTACCGGCGCCGTTCGGTCGTGCTGGTGAAGCGCGTCTGAGCGCGAACCTCAGAGTGCCCGGCCGGCTCGTGGCAGTCTTCCACTACGCATGAAGACCGCACCGTACTCGCTCTCGCTGCGGATGCGCCTGCTGCTGGCGGGCGTGGCGATACAGGTCGTCATGCTCGCGCTGCTGATTGCGGACGGGGTGAGCGTGCTCGATGCCCGCCTTCTTGCCATCGCGGGCATCGCACTCGGGGTGTCCATCGTCCTGATGGTGGCGCTGTCCTACTGGCTGACGCGCGGCCTCACGCAGTTGACCGTGGCGAGCGAACGGCTTGCCGCAGGCGATCTCGGCGTGCGTCTGCCGGTAAAGGGAGGTCATGAAATCGCGCGCCTTACCCACGCGTTCAACACCATGGCGGCCGCCCTGCAGGAGCGCCTGCGGGCGGTGGCCGAGAGCGAGGCCAAGTTCAGCGCAATCGCCGACTACAGTTACGACTGCGAGCTGTGGATCGACACCGGCGGCAAGCTCATCTGGATCAACCCGCGGGTCTACGACATGTTCGGCTACACCCCGGCGGAGTGCCTTGCGACCCAGAACTTCCCTGCGCCGTTCATCAGCGAGGCGGATGCGGCCCGCACCGTGCGCCAGATTCAGAGGGCGCTGCGCGGCAACACGGGCCAGGATTTTGAGTTTCGCGCGCGGCGCAAGGATGCGTCGGAATTCTGGGCGGCGGCGGACTGGCGGCCGATCTACGACACCGGCGGCAGGTATCAGGGCATACGCATCAGCATACGCGACGTCACCCAGCGGCGGGAGGCCGAGCAGCGGCTGGAGACGACAGTCGCCGACCTGCGGGAGGCGCAGAGCGTGCAGCAGCAGTATCTCACCCGCGCGCAGGACGAGCACGCGCGCCTTTCGGCGTTGCTTGCGGCCATGGACATCGGCATCCTGTTCGTGAACTCCGATGAGCGCGTGGTCTATAGCAATCCGGCCTTCACGCGCATCTGGATGATTCCCCCCGCTACGCGCCTGATTGACAGCTCGTCGAGAGAGGTGTTCGAAAACGCGCAGTGCGCGCTCGCGCGACCGGAAGAGCAATCGGCGTTGCTGCTGCGCAAGCCGCAGCCCGGCGAGATCTTCGGGGCGCTCGAGATACCGCTGGCCGACGGACGCCTGGTCACGCAGCAGGGCCATGACGTCGAGGACACGCAAGGGCGGTCCGTCGGGTTTCTGTGGATTTTCGAGGATGTGACGCGCGAACGGCAGACAGCGGACCAATTGGTTTATCTCGCCGAGCGCGACTCGCTGACCGGGCTTTTCAACCGGCATCGCTTCAACGAGGAGCTCGCGCGCATGATCGCGGAGGCCGGGCGGAGTGGGTCGCGGGTCGCGCTGCTGTTTTTCGATCTCGACGACTTCAAGTACATCAACGACACCTTCGGACACCGTGCCGGGGACGCCATGCTGATCCGCGTCGCGGGCGAGATCGGTGGCCAGGTGCGGCGCAACGAGATTTTCTCTCGGCTTGGCGGAGACGAATTCGCGATTCTCGCACCCGACGTCTCCGACGAGATTCTGCGGATGCTTGCCGAACGCATTACGCGCCTCATCGCCTCGGTGCGATTCCAGTACGAGGGACAGGGCCTGCGGCTTACCTCCAGCGTGGGCATCGCCGTGTTTCCGGACCACGCCGACAACGCGGAAGACCTGATCGCGCGCGCCGACACCGCCATGTACCAGGCAAAGGAGGCCGGCAAGAATGCCTGGCGCATCTACCGCAGCGATCTCGACACCTCGCAGCAGATGGCGTCGCGCCTGTCGTGGAACGAACGCATCGTGCACGCGCTGGAGAACGACCTCCTCGATCTTCAGTTCCAGGGAATCTACTCGGCCACGGACCGCGCGCTCTCGCATCTGGAAGTGCTCGTGCGCATGCGCGACAAGGACGACCGCAACGCGTTCCTCATGCCCGGGCAGTTCATTCCGCATGCCGAGAAGTCCGGAAAGATCCTCGATATCGACCGCTGGGTGCTGCACGAGGCGATCAACATGCTGGGTGAGGTCGCGACGATTCCCGCGCTGGCGGTGAATATTTCGGGGCGCTCGTTCGGCGAGCCGCGGCTGCCCCAGTACATCGCGGACGAGTTGCGCAGCCACGATGTCGCGCCACACCGGCTGCTGGTGGAACTCACCGAAACGTCGGCGGTGGCCGATCTTCACGATGCGCAGCGATTCATCGAGACGCTGCGTCAAACCGGCTGCCGTGTCTCGCTCGACGATTTCGGCACCGGGTTCTCGTCGTTCGCCTACCTCAAGTACCTGCAGGTGGACTCGGTGAAGATCGACGGACTTTTCATCCGCAGCCTGCCCAGCGATTACGAGAACCAGCTCTTCGTCAGGGCGATCGTGTCGGTCGCGCGCGGACTGCACAAGACCACGATCGCCGAGTGCGTGGAGGACGAAGAAACGCTCACCATGCTCAATGCGTTCGGCGTGGATTACGTCCAGGGCTATTTCTTCGAGCGCCCGCACGCGGAGCATCTGCTGCTGAGGACCGCCACCCGCATCCGCAGGCAATTTTCGCACCGCGCTTGATGCCCCAGGAATTTGTCAGCCTGGCAGCCGTCAAATTCCTAACATAAGACCGCCGCTAGCCAGCAGATACACCAAATGACCGTAGGAATATGGGTCCGATCCCGCGCCAGCCTGCTACGTTGACCAAGCTTTTCCTGTATTCTCTCATGCTGTTTCGTGTAAGGATTTTGTCGCACAAGAGGCGGACAAAATCCTTCTGGAGCGTCGACCGTGGCAAGAATGGTGAAATGCGTAAAGCTCGGCCGCGAAGCCGAAGGGCTCGAGTTTCCGCCCTATCCGGGGCCGCTCGGCAAGCGGCTCTACGACCGCGGGTTACGTGCCGCCCACGCCCCGCTGACACACCGGGGTTCCAGGGGCCGCGCCGCGGCTCCGCCGTAACCCGCTAAGCATGAGCAAGAGCCCACTCCCGCCGGAACTCTACCTGAACCGTGAGCTCGGGCAGCTCGCGTTCAACCGCCGCGTGCTGGCGCAGGCGGAGGACCGGGGTGCGCCGCTGCTCGAGCGCCTGCGCTATCTGTGCATCGTCAGCAGCAACCTCGACGAATTTTTCGAGATCCGGGTGGCGGGGCTGCAGGCCGAGATCGAGACCGGCTCACCCGCGGCGAGTCCCGACCGCATTCCGCCCACGCAGGTGTTCCAACAGGTCGCGCTCGAAGCCCATGATCTCGTCAGGTGCCAGTACCGGCTCCTCAACGAGGAAGTGCTGCCCGGGCTGGAGCGTGAGGGAATCCGGTTTCTGAACCGCTCGGATCTCAACAATGCACAGTCGGAGTGGATCAGGAATTTTTTTCTGCGGGAAGTCATGCCGGTCTTGACGCCGATCGGTCTCGATCCGTCGCACCCGTTTCCGCGCGTGCTCAACAAGAGTCTCAACTTTGCTGTGGAACTGGAGGGCAAGGACGCATTCGGCCGCACTTCGGGCATCGCCATCGTGCAGGCGCCGCGGGTTTTGCCGCGAGTCATCCGCCTGCCGCGCGAGATCGCCACTGCGGAGTACGATTTCATCTTCCTGTCCTCGATCTTGCACGCCCACGTCGGCGAGCTGTTCGCCGGCATGAAGGTCGTGGACTGTTACCAGTTCCGGGTGACGCGCAACAGCGAACTGTTCGTCGACGAGGAGGAGGTGAAGGACCTGCGCGCCGCGCTGCGCGGCGAACTGCCGCACCGCCAGTTCGGCGACGAGGTGCGGCTGGAAGTGGCCCGGAACTGCCCGCAACAGATCCTGGACTATCTGCTGGCGCATTTCGGCCTTCACGAGGACGATCTCTATCGCGTCGATGGCCCGGTCAACCTGGTGCGGCTGATGAGTGTCCCGGACTGGGTGGATCGCCCCGACCTCAAGTTCCCGCCTTTTGCGCCCGGCCTGCCGGAGGAACTCGCGCAGACGGAGAACATGTTCGACGCGATCCGGAGCGGGGACATCCTGCTCCATCATCCGTACCAGCTATTCCAGCCGGTGGTGCGGTTTCTCGAGCAGGCGGCGCGCGATCCCAACGTGGTGGCGATCAAGCAGACCGTTTATCGCACCGGAGCCGAATCGGAATTGATGGAGATCATGATTGGAGCGGCGCGCAGCGGCAAGGAAGTGACCGTGGTGCTGGAACTGCTGGCGCGCTTCGATGAAGAGGCGAACATCAACTGGGCCCATCGCCTCGAGGAAGTCGGCGCCCACGTCGTGCACGGGGTCGTCGGCCACAAGACGCACGCGAAGATGGCGATGGTGGTGCGCCGCGAGGAGGACAGGTTGCGGCGTTACGTCCATCTTTCGACCGGCAACTACCATCCGCGCACGGCCAGGCTCTACACCGACATCGGGCTGTTTACCTGCAACGAGGACGTCTGCGCCGATGTCAACGACATCTTCATGCAGCTCACCGGCCTCGGACGGGTCCTGCGGTTGAGGCACCTGCTGCAAGCGCCGTTCACGCTGCACAAGCAGATGATGCGCGCGATTCACAATGAAACCCAGATCGCGCGCGGCGGGGGCAGGGGACAGATCATCGCCAAGATGAACGCGCTGCTCGAACCCGAAGTCATCGCCGCGCTCTACGAGGCCTCCAAGGCGGGCGTCGCGATCGATCTCATCGTGCGCGGCGTATGTGCCCTGAAGCCCGGCGTTCCCGGAGTGTCCGAGAACATACGCGTGCGTTCCATCGTCGGCCGCTTCCTCGAACACACGCGCGTGTTCTATTTTCATGCCGGCGGGGCGGAGGACGTTTTTCTCTCCAGCGCGGACTGGATGGACCGCAATTTCTTCCGGCGCGTCGAAGTCTGCTTTCCGGTGCTCGACTCCCGGTTGAAGAAGCGGGTCATCAGCGAGGGACTCAAACCCTACCTCGAGGACAACTGTCAGGCCTGGGAGATGGATCGGGAAGGCCGCTACGTGCTCACGAAGCCGCACCGGGGCAAGCCGGTCGCGGCCCCTGCGCGAACGGCAGGGCACCGCCGCCGCAGCCTGACGCCGCCGCCCTGACTCGATTAAGATGGCGGCTGCCTTCCGCGCCATGGCGTGAATGTGTCTTCCACGGAAACCGAACTCAAGCTCGCGGCGTCCGACCTGGCCCTCAGGCGCCTGCGGGCGCACCGGCTGCTGCGCGGTGCCGCGCCACCGGTAACGACGAGGCTCTACAGCATCTACTTCGATACGCCTGCATTCGACCTCCGGCGGCACGGAATCGCGTTGCGCCTGCGCGGCGATGGCCGCGGCTGGGTCCAGACGGTCAAAGGCGGCGGCACCGCGCAGGCTGGCCTGCACCAGAGGCTCGAGCTTGAAACGCCGGTAGCGGGGCCGGAGCCGGACTACGCCGGGATCACCGACCCGGCCCTTGCCAGTATCTTCGCGTCCCCGCGCCTGCGCGAGCGGTTGCGGCCGGTTTTCGTCACCAAGGTCAATCGCAGCATACGCCTCCTCGAGCTGGATCCCGGGACGACGGCGGAGGCAAGCATCGACCGCGGGGAGATCCGGGCCGGCAGGCGCTCCGAGCCGG